>NZ_CP050192.1:3596171-3896171 GCF_011694515.1 Mycobacterium sp. DL592
GCGCTGCACCGCAACGATGGGACCGGCGAGCCGCTTCGCGGTTGACGGCGAGAACCGAGCGACGAGCATTCCCGCCAGCAACGGCGCCAGAATGGACAGCGCCAACAACCGCGCGATGGACCATGGCATCGCCACATAGTCCCGCCCGAACACCGCCTCCAGGATCGCCGCGGCGGCCACGATCACCGGGACGGCCAGCACCGCCAGCATGAGCACCAGACCCAGCCCGTACTCGTGGCGTCCTCCCGCTTTGGCGCCCCGGCCGGGCAGCAGCGGTGGTAGCGGTGAAATCGACAGCGCCACAAGCGCAATGGCCACTTCGCGGTGGACGTCGAACGCTTTCACCAGGACCACCGCCAACACCGGCGCCACCACCAGCACCGCGATCAGGGAACGTGCCAGCAGGCCTGGGCGGCGCAGCAGAGCGGTGACGTCGGAGAACCGGGCGCCCAGGCCAGAGCCGAACACCATCACCGCAAGGCTCAACCCGAAGGCGAGCTTCGCGACGGCGGCCCAGTTCACGCAGCACAGCCTGCCACGAACTCGACCGATTGAGCCGCAGACGAGGCGGGTTAGCCGCTACTGTGCAGCGATGCCGGGCAGGGTCAGCTGCGCGGAGCGCTGGGCACCCAGTAGTCGCCTGGTCGTGTTGATTCGACCCACATCTGGGTATGCCGACACGACGAAGCAGTGAGGTTGGGTCGGGAAAGTGGAGACCGCCATGGAGAACACAGCCAGTCGACGGACCGGGCCAGTAGGCCGGATCGCCGGCCTCGCTACGGCCGTACTGACAGCCGGCTCGGCGCTGCTGGGCGCACCGGTGCCGTCGGCATCCGCACAGCCATGCCCCGACGTCGATGTGGTCTTCGCCCGGGGCACCGGTGAGCCCCCGGGCCTGGGCGGAGTCGGTCAGGCGTTTGTCGACGCCTTGCGCTCGCAGGTGGGGTCACGATCCGTCGACGTCTACCCCGTCAACTACGCCGCCAGCTCCAATTTCGCGGCGGGCGTGGACTTCGCCAGAACCGTCGTCGACGGCATCCGCGACGCCGGCGAGCACATCCGGTCCGAAGCCGCGAACTGCCCCAACACGAAGATCGTTCTCGGCGGGTATTCGCAGGGCGCCGCCCTGGCCGGGTTCGTCACCGCGGCTGGCGTACCGGAGACGGTGCCCGCGGCCTTCCGGTCCTACATTCCACAGCCGCTCCCCCCGGACGTCGCTGACCATGTCGCCGCGGTCGTGCTGTTCGGCGAGCCGTCGGATCAGTTCATGAGTGAGAACGGTTCGCCGGCAGTGACGATCGGGCCGCTGTACGCGGGTAAGACCCTCAATCTGTGCGCGGAAGGCGACACGATCTGTAACGGCGCCCCCGGTGGGGGCCCCAGCCTCGCGCATGCCCTGTACGGCGTGAACGGGATGACCGCAGCAGGTGCGGCGTTCGCGGCGGGCCGGCTGTAGCTCCGTCAGCTCCCAAAGTCTTGACTGACGACTCGGTCGCATGTGACGATTTCGTCATTCAACCGGCCATGCGGAGCATTCATGACGAGAATCGCCAGCGCGGAGACCTACCGTGGCGACATCTACACCAGGGACGCGATCCTCGACCCCTATCCGCACTATCGGCGCCTGCGGCAACAGGGATCGGTGGTGTGGCTGTCCAAGCAGCAGGTGTTCGCACTGCCGCGCTACACCGAGTGCAAGGCCGTGTTGCGCGATGACGAGACGTTCATCTCGACCGGTGGCGTGGCGCTGAATTCGCTGAGCAACCGACTTTCGCGTGGCACCACCTTGGCCAGCGACGGACCTGAGCACGACCGTCGCCGAAAGCTCGTCGCCCACCGGATGATGCCTCGCGCGCTGAACGCGATCAGCGACCAGATCTACAGCTCCGCTGAGCAATTGGTCGATCTTGCCGTGCGCCGGGGCGACGTCGACGGTGCCGAGCTCGCCGCTGCACTGCCGCTGTCGGTGATGCCCGACCTGGTGGGCTGGCCTGCCGGCCAACGCGACCGTCTGTTGGACTGGGCCGGAGCCACATTCGACGCACTGGGGCCTGCCAACGGCCGCATGTTGCGATCACTGCCCGGTGCGCTGCAGATGCTGCGCTTCGCCCATCAGGTGGTCAAGACCCGTGCCGCGATCCCGGGCAGCATGGCTGACGAACTGCTCACCGCGGCAAACGGCGATCTGCTCACCGAGAAGGAATGTCCGGCTCTGCTGGTCGACTATGTCGGGCCCGCACTGGACACCACGATCAGCTCAATCTCCAACGCCCTCAATCTGTTTGCCACTCACCCCGAACAGTGGCAGCTGCTCCGATCGGAACCGGAGCGGATCCCCAACGCGATCAACGAGATCGTGCGATACGAATCTCCGGTGCGCGCGTTCGGCCGACGGGTCGCCGTTGATACCGAGATCGATGGCACGCCACTGCGGGCCGGCTCGCAGGTGCTGGTGATGTACGCCTCAGCCAACCGTGACGAACTCGAGTGGGGCAACCCCGACACCTTTGATATCACCCGTGAAGCGGGTCGCCACCTCGGTTTCGGGCAGGGCGCCCACGCCTGTGCCGGGCAGGCACTCGCACGCCTGGAGACGACGGCTATTCTGCGGGCGTTGATCGCGCGCGTCGAGCGCCTGGAGCTCACCGGTGAGCCGAAGTGGGCCCTCAACAACATCATTCGCAGGCATGAGCGGCTGCCACTGCGGTTGCACGGCGCCAGGGGCTAGCGAGCGGCTAAAACAGCGCAGCCCCATGCGTTACCGAAAGCATCTGAGACCCTCGGGCAGCCAATCAGCCACCCTATTCGTATACTGAGTATGTCTTACTCGGCGACTCGGAGAAATGAGCCCTTTCATGGCGACACCACTAGGGCTCAACGCCGAATGACCGAATCCGCACGGGCAACCGTCGCCGCCATCGTCGAACATTGGGCCGTGCCCGGCGGTGCGGTGGTGGCCGTCGACAAGCATCGCGAAGTGTTCTCCTACCGCTTCGGCCACGCTGACGTCAGCGCTGCCACACCCGTTGCGCCACAACACCTTTTCGAAATCGGTTCGATCAGCAAGGTGTTCAACGCGATCGCCATCCTGCAGCTGGTGCGCTGCGGCCTGATCCGGCTCGACGACCCCATCGGTGCGGTGCTCGATTGGCTGCCGGAACCACTGCGGGCCAACGAGATCACCATCGAGCGATTGCTCACTCACACCGCCGGCCTGGTTGCCAGTACTGAGGCCCTCCCCGACGAGCTCGGCCAGACCGCCACCTTCGCAGGCGATGTGTCACCGGCTGCACCGGGGACGTTCTTCCACTATTCGAATCTGGGCTTTCTCCTGCTCGGCCAAGCGGCCCGACAGGTCTCTGGACAAGGTCTCACCGACGTGGTGCGCGACCAGATCCTGGTCCCCCTCCAGATGAACTCCACAATCACGTGCGTCACCCACGACGACTACTCGTCGCTCGCACGCGGCTATCAAGCGTTGCGTGACGACCGACCATGGGTTCCTGGTGAAGCGTTGGTGCAGGCGCCGTGGCTCGAGGTCGCCGGTTCCGACGGCAATATCGCAGCCACAGCTTCGGATCTGGCGCTGTTCGCGCGCATGTTGTTGGGCCGAGGCACCCTGGACACCACGACGATCCTGCACCCGGACGACTTCGACACCATGATCGGTTCGACGGCCCCCGACGGGGAAGACATCCTCCCGCTGCCCGGGGTTCCCGCTACCGAGACAAGCAACTACGGCCTCGGCGTCAACGTCGAACGGGTGGGCGGGCGGACCGTGCTGTCACACGGCGGTGGCATGGTCGGCTACGCCTCGTTCCTGCTGGCCGACCTCGACGACGAACTCGCCGTTTGCGTGGTCACCAACGCCAACGGTGACAGCCCCATCGCCGAGGCGATCGCCCGCAGCGTCGCCGCTGAGCTGAGGTCACCGGGCTCGGTCGACACTGTGGGACTGACGCCGTACTGGTGGCCCGGGGCCGTCGAACAGCAGGGCTATGTCGGCGAATTCGTCGATGACTCCCCCGATTCGGCCGGATCGGAAGGGCCGCAGGCGATTCGGATCAGCATCGAGGAACGTAGCCCTGGCCGGGTGCGGTTGACCCTCGAATGGGCCGACGGGCGGGAGCCACTGCTGCGCACCTGGACCCGCGGCGCGGTCGTTCGGGCTCGATCACTGGCGAAGTACTCATTGAACTTTCGAGATGACAGCTGGCATTGGGGACCGCGGACATTCAGGCGGGCCGGTGCGCCTGCGGCGACGGAACGGTCGGACTCAGAACTGGAAGCGTTCTGCGGCCACTATCGCTCGTACTCGCCGTGGTACACGAACTTTCGTGTGGTGCTGCGCCGGGGCCGGCTCTTCTTGATCGCCCCGGGCGGTGTCGAAGCTCCGACCGAAGACTGTGAGCTTGTTGCTCTGGGCGAGAGCACTTTTCGGATCGGGGCAGACCCCCGCCTGCCCGAGCGCATCACGTTCGGCCCGCCGGTCAACGGGACGTCTGCGTGGGCGATCCGCGACGGCTGCCCGTACTCCCGCTCGTTCACTGAGTGACGGAGACCGCCTACGCCACTGCGAAGGCGGGATACGGCGCGTCTGGCCCGATGGTTGACGGGCCGGGTCCGGTTGGCTGCGAACCGAATCCGGGACTCGTCGGCCCGTATCCCGGTTGCGGACCATGCAATGACGTGTCGGGGCCGTAGCCCGGAGTCGCCGGACCGTAGCCCGGCGGTGGCCCATAGCCGGGCAGCGTAGGGCCGGACCCGCTCAGCAGCCTGCCCATCACGAAAGCCGCCGCCTGGTCGGTGTAGCCGGGGACGTAGCCCTCGGTATGTCCGCTCCAAGCGTTGCCGGGGCCCGCGTGACAGATCGGGTCACCGGGGTTGCACATGTCGACCGCCTTGGAGCCCAGGAGTGCGCTCTGGGTCGGCAGCGATCCGCCGGTGCGGCCCGCCACATTGCCGAAGGTCGCGACAGCCGCGATATTGTCGGCGTACTGAGGCGGTAGCGCGTTGCCCCAGGTGATACCGCCCATGGGCACACCGGCAACGATGTCGATCACGCTCGCCCCTTGCGAGAAGCCACCCAAGACGATCTTGGTGTCGGGACAGGACGACACCGTCGACTTGATGTGGGAGATCGCGTCGTCGGCACCGTCGCCGCCGTGCAGCTGCAGCTTGCCGGCCTTGTAGTTGACGGCGTAGGTGTCGATGGTCATGCCGGGGGCCTGCTTGCGCAGTGAGTCGACGAAGGCATCACCGACGCGGCCGAGGCCCGGCGGCTCGTCGGTGCCACGCGCGAAGATGACCTCCGCATCGGGGCAGTCGGCGGCCGACGCGACGGGCGGCGCAACGGGAGCGACCACAAGCACGAACAACGGCGAAGCAACCAGCCCGACCCAGCGACCGGTTGACCAGCCGCCCCCCACCAGGTGCCTTCGCGGTGAGCGAATAGGCATGCCGAGAATCTATCGCACTGTGTGGGCAAATGGACCAAACAGTTTCCTCCATTCCAAGCAGGGCGATATTGACGGAAACGCAAACAGGCCTTGTCGTTTCGGCCCAGGTCCTACCACCGTCAAGCAGACAATCCCTCGACGACCGCCAGTGCGGTGAGGTAGCGGACTTCCTCGGTAGCGGCGCGATCGCTGAGGAACTGGCCGGAGGCGCCGGCCTGGGCGGCCATCAGCGCGCGGGTGAAGATCTCCGGCGTGACGGTCATCGTCCGGCCGGTCTTCGCGATCAACTCGACGAAGATCCCCTGCAGCCCTTCGCGGAGGCGTTCGACTTGGGCGTCCAGCGCCCGGGCGATGTCGGGCTGATGGGCGGCGCGTGCCACCAGAGCGGCATGCAGAGCGATGCGCGGTTGATCGGCGACGCCGGCCTTCAACAGCTCGCGCACCACCCGATCGGTCTTGAGTACTCCCTTGGCGCGCAGCAGGGGTTCGGCGGTGCTCCGCAACCGCTCGACGAGGGCGTCGTTCTGATGGTCGTACACCTCGAAGAGCAGGGCCTCCATGTCGTCGTAACTGGAGTAGAACGCACCACGGGTGTAGCCGGCCGCCCGGCACACCTCCTCCACACTGAACCAGGTCCTGCCACTGTCCCTGATGAGCGCGTCGGTGGCCTCGATCAACCGGGCCCGGGTGTTGCTACGCCGGCGGGTTTCCCGCGTCTCTGTGACCTTCACGACAAACTGCCCTTCAAACTCGATACATTCCGTATTGGATGCATATCGTATTGAATCATCGACACGTTGAGACGGCAACCTCAGGAGGAGACCATGAGCCGACCCGCTGCGCTCCCCGCTCCGCCGACGCATCCCGGCGCCGACGACACCCCGATCATCGTGGCGCGGGGGTTGACCTTCGACGGCGAGCACAGCCCGCTGTTCAGCGACGTCGACCTCGACCTCGATCACGGCCTGCACGCGGTACACATGCCCGGCGGCCACAGCCAGAAGGCACTGCTGCTGACCCTGGCCGGTCGGCTCAAGCCCAGCGCCGGCAGTGTTGCGGTGTTCGGCGAGACCGCGCCGCGAGCCATCCGCCGGCACTGCGCGATCGCGGCCTTCGACGACATCGACGACCTGGACGAGGCCGTCACGGTGGGAACTGTCGTCACCGAGCAGCACCGCTGGCTCGCTCCCCTGTTTCGGCGGGTGCGCGACGATTCGGGCCGGGACGTCCTGGCAGAGGTGTTCGGAGATATCGACCGTCCGGCGTCAACCGACTACATCGGGGACCTGGGCGACCTGGAGATGTTCCTGCTGCAGATCGCCCTGGCGCTGTACTCGGATCGACCGGTCCTGGTGGTCGGCGATCTCGAACAGGTCCGCGACAGTGGACGGCGGGCGCAGGCGGTGCAACGCCTCGGCGCCATCGCCGCCGACCGTCTGGTCGTTGTGGGCGTGACGAATTCGCTCGGCGACGAGGCACCCGAGCATGAAGTACACATCCCGAACATCACGGGGAAGGACTGACGAGATGGTGGGCGGACTTGCCCTGGGGTCGGAGATCAAACGCTTCGCCCGCAACCGGATGACGCGGATCGCCATCGTCGTCTTGATGCTGATGCCACTGTCCTACGGCGCCCTGTATCTGTGGGCGTACTGGGATCCGTTCGGGCATGTGAACAAACTGCCGGTGGCACTGGTCAATTCGGACCGGGGCACGACGGTGTCTGGTCAGAAGATGAATGTCGGCAAGGAGATCGCCGACCGGCTCACCGATGATGCGAGCCTGGACTGGCACTTGGTTGATGACGCCGAGGCGCGCGACGGGGTGGCGCACGGCAAGTACTACTTCATGCTGGAGCTGCCACCGGACTTCAGCGACGCCATCGCGTCGCCCACCACCGGTAACCCCCGCAAGGCGCAGCTGATTGCCGAGTACAACGACGCCAACAACTACATCTCGTCGAGCATCGGCCGCACCGCTGTGGAACAGGTGCTCAACGCCGTGTCGACCAGGATCTCGGGGCAGGCGGTCAACCAGGTGCTCTCAGTGATCACCACCTCGGGCGCGGGCATCCAGCAGGCGGCCGACGGAGCCACACAACTCGCCGACGGCGCAGCCCAACTCGACACTGGCGCAGGGCAATTGACGGCCGGTCTCGATGCCGCCCGCAACGGATCCGCGGAACTGGCGGCTGGCTCGCGCACCCTGTCCGACGGAATCAACACCGCCACCGATCCCCTGCTGAAGATCACCAACCTGCTGGGACAGATCAGCACGCAGAGCGATCAGGTCAACGGCCAGGTCCAGGACAGCTCGTCCGCATTGGCCGAAGCGTCTGATGAACTCGACACCATCGCTGGGGCACAGGATGCCGCAGCCCAGTCGTTGACCTCGATCATCGACAACCTGTCGGCCAACCAGGATCCGGTGTCGGCGATGGCCACCGCGAAACTGCGCGAGACCCGCGACCAGCTGTTGGCCCACCAGCGGACCCCGGACATCCAGGCGAAACTCGATAAGGCCCGCGCAGCCGCCAACGCGGGCGGTCCGGTCGGTTCCGCCCTGACTGATATCTCTGCCAAGGGCAAGGAACTCACCGACAAGCTCACCCAGTTGCGCGATGGCGCCCAGCAGGTGGCATCGGGCAATGCCCGGCTCAATGCCGGAATCACCACACTTGACGAGGGCGCCCGGAAGCTGAAAACCGGCACGGCGCAGTTGAGTTCCGGTGCGCATGAGCTCGCGACCAAACTCACCGAGGGTGCGCAGAAGGTGCCCGACTGGACACCCCGGCAGAAGGACGCCATCGCCGAGGCGATCGGCGGGCCGGTTCAGCTGACGAGTTCACATGAGAACTCGGCGCCGAACTTCGGCACCGGCATGGCACCGTTCTTCCTCACGCTCGCTTTGTTCTTCGGCGCCATGCTGTTGTGGATGGCGTTCCGTCCACTGCAGAACCGGGCCATCGCCGCGGAGATCAGCCCGATCCGGGTGACGCTGGCCAGCTACCTGCCCGCAGTCCTGATCGGTATTCCTCAGGCGGTGATCCTGTACTGCGTCGTGCGCTTCGCGCTGCATGTGCACGCAGAACACCCGGTGGCCATGCTGGGCTTCATGATCCTGGCTTCCTGCGCCTTCATCGCGGTGGCGCAGGCGATCAGCGCCCTGCTCGGCCCGGTGTTGGGCAAGGTGCTGCTGATGACGCTGCTGATGCTGCAACTTGTCAGCGCCGGGGGGCTCTACCCCGTCGAGACCACCACCAAGCCGTTCCAGGCACTGCACCGACTCGACCCCATGACGTACGGCGTCAACGGGTTACGGCAGTTGATCCTCGGCGGCGTCGACGGTCGGCTGTGGCAGGCACTGATCTTCATGGTCGCCCTGTGGTTGGGGTCGATACTGCTGACCTCGCTGGCGGCCCGACGCAACCAGTTGTGGAACCTCACCCGATTAGTGCCAAGCGTCAAGATGTAGCCGATACCAGGCACTCTCGCCGACACAAGCCGACCGGCGACGGAGGGCGACGACGACGGACTAGTTTGACACTGGCGGTTCTCGACCAAAAGATCGGCGGTCATATGCAGTTCACACCACACCTGCTTGGCCCGACCTTGTTGGTGGTCTGCGCGCTCATGGTCCTTGCCGCCGCCGCGCTGTACCGGGTGACCACGCTGGGTTCGGCGCTCACCGTGCCCCGCGCTGCGATACGCGCGGTCGTGCAACTGTCCGCGGTGGCCGCCATCCTGACCACCGCATTGAGAAGCCTGTGGACATCGCTTCTGGTGCTGGCCGTCATGTTCGTTGCCGCAGCGGTGACCGCGGCCCGCCGCAGTCAGTCGAACCGCTCGTGGCTTCTCGCCGTGGCACTCGGGGCGGGTCTGACCTCCGTGCTTCCACTGCTGACAGGGTCTGGTCTGGTACCGATGAAGGGCGCCGCGCTCGTGCCCGTCACCGGAATCATCCTGGGAAGCACCATGACCGCGACCTCGGTCGCGGCCCGCCGTGCTCTTGACACCCTCACCACCCGAGCCGGCGAGGTCGAGGCCGCGTTGAGTCTAGGATTCCGCGACCGTGAGGCGCGAATGGAGATGATCGGCACCACCGCCACCGACGCACTCCTGCCGAACCTCGACCAGACCAGAACGGTGGGGGTCGTGACACTGCCGGGAGCCTTCGTCGGGGTCTTGCTCAGCACGGGGTCGGCGGCCCAGGCCGGTGCCGTCCAGATACTGATCTTGCTGGCGATACTGCTGTCGCAGACCTGCGCGGTGGTGGTGACGCTCGAACTTATTGCACGGGGCGTGATCACGCGGTCGGGCGACAATCAGGCCTCGTCACGGCGATGGCGTTTGCGGGGCAAACGACTTGCACCCCGATGACCGCTCTGGGGTTCGCCGTCAATGCAGCGACGTCGACAACGCGGTCAGACTCTCGCTCGCTTTGGTTTGGTCGGGATTGTCGGCCCGCACGGCATGCAAAGCCCGATCAATCTGACTGTCAAGGCGGTGCCAGCCCGTTTCATCCATTGGCCGCAAGCTTGTTTCGTCACTGTCCCAGGCAGTTTCGAGATCGGTGATCCGGTCCTTCGCCCCGGCCCAGTCCCCGGCACGGACCTTCGCCGCGGTGTCGTCGACGATCTGGCGTAACTTGGCGATCTCGGCCGGCGGAAAGTGTGCTGCCGCTGCGCCGGCCGGTCCCGGCGACACCTCAGCGCTCGCTGTTCCCGAGTCCGCTTCCTCTGCGGAGGAGGATTCATGGGGTTCACCGGATGCCGCGATGAGCACAGCCGCCGTGACTACTGCCGCCGCGATGTAGTAGCCGAGCATGATCCGTTCGCGAGCCGGGTTCGTCGTGACCAGAGGGCCATCCCGGCGGTCGTAGTCCTCGAGCACATCGCTGCGGCTGGCGGTGAGGTAGCCGACCGTGGCCAGGATCGCGGCGAGGAACACCACGCTGGTGACAGCGGTGCCGATTCCCAGGCCGCCCTGGGACCACGGCGACGCCAGCCAGTCGCCGAGATTCGCGCCCAGCGGGCGAGTCAGAATGTAGGCCAACCAGAACGACAGCACCGCGTTGGCGCCCAGGCGCCAACCAATGGCAACGACGACGATCAGACTCGCCGGCAGAAGCACCGAGATGCCCGGGCTCCAGCCCGTGAGCTCCAGCGTCCAGTCGCCTACGGCCGTGCCCAGGGCGAAGGTCACCAGGACCGCCAGCCAGTAGAACAGCTCCCTGGGCAATGTGACGATGCTGTGGATCGACAATGTCCGTTCTCGCGCGTACCAGACGGCGAAGACGACGGCCAACGCGAGGGCAAAGGCACTGCTGCTCAACGCAAGTGGAACGCCGAGCTGATCGGTGAGGATGTCGGTGTAGAGAGTGCCCGTGATCGAGAGGACCACGACGGTGAGCCAGTACACGAACGGGACGTAGCGCGGCAGGCTCAACTGCCACACCAGAACGGCAACAAGGACACCCGTGAAGATGAGCGCCGTCGCGCTCAGCCCGATGCCGAGTGTCATATTGATCCAGTCGGCGAAGCTCTCCCCGACGGTGGTGCAGAGGATCTTGATGATCCAGAACCACACGGTGACTTCGGGAACCTTGCTCAGCCGGGTGCGACCGGTCGTCGATGTCGATGTGCCCGCCGTCTCCGCCACGCCACGCACCCTAGAGCGGGTTCACTGAGTAAACGCTGAGATCATCGGGCAACCAATCGCAACTATCGCCTCCGCTCGCGCCCGCTACGGCACAGTGGAGGGGTGCGTGACGCGGTCGTGTCGACTTCTCCGGATCTGGGAGTGATGTCCCGCCTGCGACTTCCCCAGTGGAGCATCGCGGCGCGCTCGGCATTCATTGCCGGCGCAGTCGTACTTGTTGCGCTCGCCGTCAGCGGGGCGGCGTTGACCGCCATTTTCTACCGCCTGTCGATCGCGGGCGTGGATGCGGCCGCCGCCGACAGGGTCCGCGATGTCTCTGCCGGTTTGATCGAAGACACCCCGCCGGATCTTGACGACCCACTGCTTGCCACTGACCAACGCATCGACGCAGTGCAAGTGATCAGCCCAGAAGGGACCGTACTTCGCCGATCCGACAGCGCACCGGACACACCGTTGGTGCCACTGAGCACGGTGAGCGGACGACTGGTTACAGGCATGTCGCCGAAGTCCGGTGCTGACAGCGACATGCGGGTCAGCGCGCAATCGATCAGCACGCCAAAGGGTTCCTTCATCGTCATCGTCGCAGGCGGTGACGAGGCCGTGGAGTCCGCGGTGCGTACCGCCGTGATTCTGCTGCTATCCGCTGCCCCGGTGGTCGTCGGCGTCGCCGCTATGGCCACCTATCGCCTTGTCCGACGATCCCTGGGTTCGGTAGACGCCATGCGCGCACGCGTCGCTGCAATCAGCAGCTCAGATCTGTCCGAACGTGTCCCGGTGCCTGCCGGCCGCGACGAGATCTCAGCGCTGGCCGCAACGATGAACGACATGCTGGATCGCATCGAGGCCGGACATGTTGCGCAGCGCCAGTTCGTCGGCGACGCCTCTCACGAGTTGCGCAGTCCCTTGACTGCCATCATCTCCGCCCTGGATGTGGCGGTGGCTCATCCTGAGTTACTCGACATCGAATTGGCCAGGGAAACCTTGGTTCCCGAGGCGCAGCGAATGCGCACACTGGTTGAGGACCTGCTGCTGTTGGCCCGCGCTGACGAACGTGGCCTGGCCTTTCACCGCGAACCGGTTCAACTCGACGAGATAGCTACCAGTGAAGTCGTTCGCCTGCGGCGCAACAGCACTCACACTGTGGACATCGCCACAGAACGGGTCGAGGTGAACGGTGACGGCCCCGCGTTATCCCGGGTGGTGCGCAATCTGCTCGACAACGCCGCCCGTCACGCGACCTCACGCGTGGACGTAACGGTGAACGGTGCCGGCGGTAGTGCAATCGTAACCGTCGCCGACGACGGCCCTGGGATTCCGGTCGCCGATCGTCAACGCGTATTCGACAGGTTTGTGCGCCTGGACACTTCGCGGTCACGCCGCGGCGGCGGAAGTGGACTGGGACTATCCATCGCGGCAGAGATCGTCGCCGCCCATCACGGTGAGATCACCATCACCGATCGACCTGGCGGCGGAACTGTTATGACGGTTCAGCTGCCGGCTGCGAACACACCTGACTCCAATCGATAACCAACTCCACGAATTGTCTCGATGGTGTTGGCACCGAACGGTATGTCGATCTTACGACGTAGATAGCGAACGTAAACTTCGACGATGTTGTCCGGACCGTCGTAGTGCGGATCCCAAACGTTGTGCAGGATATCGGATTTGGTGCATACCGCGTCTTTATTGCGGATCAGATACGCCAGCAATCCGAATTCCCTGGGGCTCAAGTCAATTGGTGTACCACTGCGCTCCACCACATGGCGGACCGGATCAAGCGTGAGATCGCCGGCCGTCATCACAACCGGACGTTCCGGGGCCCCACGACGTGCCAGAGCGCGCAACCTAGCGACGAGGACCACGAAGGAGAAGGGCTTGACGAGATAGTCGTCGGCACCCAGATCGAAGGCGTCGGCCTGGTCGTACTCGCCGTCTTTGGCTGTCAGCATCAGAATCGGAGTCCAGATTCCTGCGGCCCGCAACCGACGGAGGACCTCATAGCCGCTCAATTCCGGCAGCATGATGTCCAAAACAATCACATCAAACTTGTTCTCAGTGGCCTGCCACAGAGCTTCGGTTCCACTCGCGACATGCACGACCATCAAACCCTCCGCCGCCAGACCGAGTTTGAGGCTGGATGCCACGCCGGGTTCGTCCTCGACGAGCAGAATCTTCATGGCGAACGGCCCCCTGCCGACTGGTTCATGACGCACCCACGACCAGTATGCCGAAAGGCCGGCGCGTCGCCGCTAGGGTGAAGCTTCCGCGCATCGGTGTCAACGAGAGCGCAACGGATCTCCAAAGCAACGCGCCGGCCGCCATCGGCTGGCTCACACTACGGTCCAGACGCCACGAGCCCGCTCCGACTCGTCGCTTCCGACAATGCTCACCATGACAGCTGTGCGCTGAGAGATCGCTGAGCCGGAGTGGTGTTCATTCTGGTGTCAGTTCATGTTCCAGGGTTCGCCGTAGGTGGTGACGCTGTCGCCGGCCTTGGAGATCAACCGGGCGAACGGGCGCAGCAGCACACCGCCGGCCGCACCGGTGACGGTGCCGTGGGCGTTGGCCACCGCCACCGAGCCGTTGGGGCCCGAGACGTCGACGGAGAAGGTGGCGACTTCCTGGATGCCCGGGCCGTTGCCCAGGTCAGCGCTGATCGACACACCGGGGAACAGGTTCGGGGTAATCACCTGGCCCAGCGGGTTGAAGTTGGTCGGCGAGATGCTGACGTCATCCAGCAGGATGTTGGGGGTGGTGTAGCTGAAGTTGATACCCACACCCAGTGACCACGGGAAGCCCACCTGGTAGCCCAGCTCCAAGGTGCCCGCGAACTCGTCGGCACCGGAGCCCACGACGCTGTAGACAGCCTTGCCGGAGTGGAACCACTCACGGGTCAGCCGGTTGCGGTCCAAGGGGAACACGCCGTCTAAGAAGGTGTCCCACTGCTGAATCGTCAACGTACGGCCACCGCCGTCAACCAGACTCAGCTGATTGTCCAAACCCGCGTTCGAGGTCCCCGTACCCACGAACAATGCCGCGACAGCGGCGATCATCGCTACCAGCAGCCGACCGATGGTCCTCATACTCCTCCGTACCGATGCACCGAACCGCACTTGTGTGCGGTTGCCAAGTGGAAATTTTTAGAGCCTTCCGATCACGGCCGGGTAGCTCAAAACTCGGGCGCTCACCGCTGAGGCGTCCGGGGTGGTGAGCATGGCACTGAGGCGCTGAGAGGACGCTGAGAGCTAACGCATGCTCCGCCGAACGGGTGCTGAAAGAGTGCTGAGAAGACATTGTTCGGCGACGTCGTTCGCGGTACCGTGCGGCGGGTCCAGCGCCGCCCCGATTGCACGATGACGCAGCAGTGACAGGAAAGGCGTGGAAGCCCCCTTATGAGCAGTCACCTCAGCTACATCGAGGCCCTGGTGGTCGGAGCTTTTCAGGGCGTAACCGAGCTGTTCCCCGTGTCCAGCCTTGGCCACTCCGTCCTCATTCCGGCTCTCATAGGCGGCCATTGGGCCACGGATCTCAACGTATCCGTGCCTGAGTCGCCATATCTGGCCTTCATCGTGGGCTTGCACGTGGCCACGGCAGCAGCGCTGCTTATGTTCTTCTGGCGGGACTGGGTGCGGATAATCGGTGGATTCGCAACGTCGTTGCGGTATCGCCGAATCGACACCCCGCACGAGCGGTTGGCGTGGTTGATCCTGCTGGCAACAATCCCCGTCGGTGTGTCCGGCTTGGCGCTGGAGCATGTCTTTCGCACCACTTTGGGAAAGCCCGTTCCCGCCGCGGTGTTCTTGATCGTCAACGGTGTGTTGCTCTACGCCGGTGAGCGCCTGCGCCGACGGGCGCCTGATTTTGCGCCTTCGGGACACGTGACCGCCGAAGCGCCAGATTCGACGGGTGCTCGAGTCGACGACCGGCTGGCCCAATTGCCCATGCTGCAGGGGATCCTCATCGGATGCGCCCAGATAATGGCACTGCTGCCCGGCATCAGTCGCTCAGGTGTCACCATGGTCGCCGGCCTATGGCGCGGACTGTCTCATGAAGAAGCAGCCCGGTTCTCCTTTTTGCTGGCCACTCCCATTATCTTGGCTGCGGGGCTACTGAAGATCCCAGACCTTTTCGGCCCCCTGGGCGCCGGGATACATGGCCAGGTGTTGGTCGGCAGTCTGGCGTCCTTCATATCGGCCTACCTCGCCGTGCGGTTTCTCGTTCGCTATTTCGAGACGCGCACGCTCACCCCATTCGCCATCTACTGCGTGGTAGCCGGTGTGGCAAGCCTGGGATGGCTGACCCTTCGCTGATCGGCACTGGCGACTTGGCCGGACCCCGATCAGACGATCGAGAGCCAATGAACAGTGCCAGGGAGCCGGCAGATTCGACAATTCTCGTCTTCCTACGTCCGGGACCTCAACCCGAGCAGCCCGACGGTGAACGCTGGGATCGCCGGGATTGGTCGGGGGTTCAGAGGGTGATGACGATCTTCTTCGCGGAGACGCCTTTCTTTTGAGCGTCGAGTCCGGCTTGGACGTGCTCTAGGCCCGTTCCGATGACGAGTGGCTCGGGCGCAGTGCGGTAGCGGCCGCCGGCGAGGGCCTGAGGGAGGAAGTCTTCGTAGATGACGGTGCTGATGTCGTCATCCATCAGGGAAGCGCCCCAGATCATCTTGCTGCGGATGCCCCTGAGCCGGAATTTGATCTGCGTGGCCACTGTCGAGGCCGCCAGCCGCAGTATGAGCCGGGCAAGCCGCAGGCTGATACCGCGACCCGGGGTCACGTTGGCGAACGAGACCGGCGGGCTGGCAATGGAGACGAACCTGCTTCCGGTGAGGGATTGGACGATCTCAGAACAAACACTCGCTGAATCCGTCGCGACAGCGAGAGCTCCGGCGATCGTCCTGCCACTCAACGCCGCAACGATGTCGGCGACCACTGTGGGGCTGTTGTAGTCGAATACCTGGTCGGCTCCCAGATCCTTGACGTAGTCGAAGTTGCGTGGCGATGCAGTCGCAATGACGTCGTAGCCCGCGGCGACGGCGAGCTGGATGGCGTTGCTGCCAACACTGGTTGAGCCGCCCCACACCAACAGGCTCTTGCCCGTGGGTTTTGGTGTCGCCGAGGGGTATTCGAGGGCCAACTGATCCTTCTGGAAAAGCCCGCACGCTGCGGTGGACAGGGCCAGCGGCAGCACGGCAGCGTTCTCATAGGCCATGGCCACCGGGATCGGAGCTGCCATCCGGTCCAGGACGACGGTGTATTCCTGAAAGGCACCCTCGGCGGCGCTGTTGCGGGCTTTCTCCGTGCCCACGGCGTGCCCGAGGACACGGTCGCCCACGGAGAACCGGGTGACACCGGGTCCGACCTCGACGACCTCACCCGCGAGATCGGAGCCGAGGATGAACGGGTAGGTGATCCATCGAGTGAAGAGGCCTCCGGTGGCTTGGATGATCCAGTCGTAGGGGTTGATCGCCACGGCGTGGTTGCGGACGACGATCTCGTGTTCGCCGGGGCGCGGGTAGGGGGCGGGCTTGACTTCGAGAGGAGCGCCCTTGGATTCGATCCAGGCGGCGGTGTTGGTTGACATGTGAACTCATCCTTTCGTGTCGGGGCGAATGCCCCGATCGGTCTTCATGGGGGTGGGGCTGATCGCTTGGCCGCTGAACAAAGTCCCGCCGGCAGCCTCAGCGAGTCCGGCGCCGAATAGTGCTCCGGGGGTGAACGCACCCGGGCGGCCGTCGCCGAGGAGAAGACGTTGAGTGACTTCGGCGGCCACCGCCGCGGTGAACTCGTGTCCCTCGCCAGTCTGCAACCAACCGTCACGGACGGTGCCCGAGGGCCACCACACCCGGGCGTGAGCCCAGGACGACGCGCGTGGCCGGTCGCCGGCGTGCAGCGGTACCCTGGCGATGGCGCTGGTGACGAGGCGGCGAACGCCGGGGATCCGCAAGATCGCCGAAATCGCCGGTAGGACCCGCACCAGGGCGCCTGTCGGCGTCAAGAACGACGCCGCGATCACGAAGTCGGCGTCACTGGCCCGCCACGCCGCGATCAATTCCCCGCTGGGACCACTGCCGGTGGGCAGGACATCACCATCGGGCGTGCTCAGCGTGACAGGATGCGCGCCGACTGCGGCGCGCACGAGGCGACCGTCGCGGACCTCCCGTCCTCCGGAGGCAAGGATCTCCACCACGGTTCCGGCGAGCGCTGGTCCAAGAGCACCACCATCGGTGGCGACCGAGGCGAGCGCATCGACGCGGACCTGACTCGGGCGGGGTTCGCCCTCGCACAGCCGAAGCACCACACTCTCAGTGGCCAGGACCCCGAAGCCGGCTCCGGTGACCAGCACCTGATCCGCGGCGACGGCGCGGCGGTCGAGATCCAGGATTGACTCGACGGCGGCGAGTTCGTTGGCGATGTCGACGTAGTGCGTGCCTTTCGGGCAAGCCCGCGCCACCTGGGTGGCCGTCGTGGTGAACGGGCCGATGGTGTTGACCACCACCGCGGGGGCGTCCTGGGCCAGCCGGGCCAGCGTCTCATCGAGTTCGCCGACCACCAGACGCGGCGCACCCCCCACCTCGACAGCGACGCGCTCGAGGCGGCCTTGGTCCCGTCCCACCAGCACCAGCGACACACCCGCCGCGTGCAGGCGTGCCGCAATCATCCGACCCGCACGACCGGTCGCCCCCAAGACCCACACTTCATTGGTCGCCATTACGCCACTCCCGTCCTCTTTGCATCCACCCTGATGGCATCGCGTGTCATCACAGTAAGTGATGACATGCCATGTCGTCAATGACGGCATTGAATGTCGTCACTTAGTTACTATGGTCGCCATGAGTAGATGGCCATCCGGCGCACAAAGCAGGTTGGAGCGCGCCGCCTTGGAGCTGTTCGTCGAGCAAGGTTTCGCGGACACGACCATTCCGCAGATCACCGCCCGCGCCGGCCTGACCACGCGCACGTTCTTCCGGCATTTCGCCGACAAGCGCGAGGTCCTCTTCGCCTACCAAGCCGAACTCCCGACCGTGGTCGCCAACGTCCTGGCCGACACCCCGACAGCCCTGGGCCCGATGGACGCCATCGTTCAAGGACTGCAGACCGTCGCGACCGAGCTGGAGGGTCAACGCGACTACTTACTCACTCGACGCGGCATCATCGAGACAGACGACGGCCTACGCGAACGCGAGCTGCGTAAACAGTCCGTCCTGTCCGACGCGATCAGGCACGGGCTTCTCAGGCGCGGCGTCGACGAACTCACCGCAACCCTGATAGCCCAGATCGCGGTCAGCGTCTTCGGCGTCGCCGTCACCCGGTGGCTCGATCAGGGCGAGCAACGATCATTGTTGCAAGTCCTCGACGAAACACTCACCGCCCTCGCGGTTTTGGCCGCGCACCCCACCGCCCCAGCACCAGACCCGGCATTGACCGATAAACCCTGAGGAATACGCCCGACGACAACCCCGAGTCCCGGGCGACGATCATCGATCACTTTGGGAAAGAAATTTGAAGCGCCGCGAATGTCCAGATCCGAGATACCACGACTTACGGGCTTTGGGCGGTCACCAGAAGTCCACCTCCTAGTCCGGTCAAGCTTGTCGGCGCGACGGTTCGAGTTCCCTAAGGCTCGTGCGAACCCTCTGCGATAGCCGTGGAAAAACAAAACAGGCCAGGCCTTTCGGCCTGGCCTGCTTCTCTCGGGTGGAGCTGCCGGGAATTGAACCCGGGTCCTACGGCATTCCCTCGAGGCTTCTCCGTGCGCAGTTCGCTATGTCTCTACTTGGATCTCCTGCTCACGCGAACAAGTCAGGATGACGATCCCAGTCGCTGTTTGATGTCCCCACGGGTCCCGCGACCGAACCCGTAGGTTTGTCCCTCTAGCTGATGCCAGGGTCCGGGCCGAGGGCGCTCCCGGTCTGACAGACACACCGTCGCTTAGGCAGCGAGGGCGTAGTCGCGCTGATTGGAATCGGCGCTTAATTGGTTGCAACGACGCTTACGGTGGTCATTTGCCTGCACCGGCACGCTTCCCTTGATTCGATGCGCGAAGTCGAAACCGTTCAGCCCCCCGCACCCCGGCCGAGGTTCGACCGGATTTCCAATGGTACGCGGTGTACAACCGCGTCCGAAAGCACATTAATCCCGGGCCCCGACATGTCGGCGTCGAGATCGACGTTGTGGCGGCCTCTTCCTGGGACTTCTCCGCCCGTTTGTGGGTTTCGGCGAAAGCGGGGGTGCGAAAGTGAGACTTTGTCTACATTGAGCGCGTGGCTGACAGCGTGCGCGTCCGGAAGGGCCAGCGGACCAGGGAGCGCATCGCCGGTGCCGCCGCCCGGCTGGTCATGACCGACGGCCTCGCGGCGGCCACCGCAGACCGCATCGCCGCCGAGGCCGACGTGGCCAGGGCCACCTTCTTCCGGTACTTCGAATCCAAGGAGTACGCCGTCGCCGAAGGCTTCACCGCACTGTGGATCTCCGCGATCACCGACGCCCTGCGGCGCCAGCCCCCGCAGCTGTCCGCGACCGAAGCGCTGGCCGCAGCGTTCCGCGAACTCGGAGACGGATTCGAAGCGATCTCGGACACCATCGCCGATATCGAACGCCAGACCCGTGACTCGCTGAGCCTGCGCGCCTGGACCCTGTTGTCCTACCTGAGCTTCGAGAACGCGATCGCCGAGACCATCGCCCCGCGACTGCCCGACCTGACCGTCGACGACCCGCGGCCCCGGCTCATCGGCGCGTTGACGATGGCCGCGGTCCGGATCTCCCTGGACGACTGGCTGCGCGACGGCGGCTCACTGTCCGAACGAATCTCCCGCGCGGTCGCCTCGATGGCACCGCGCTCGATCACCGACCAGAAGTGAGGCATTAGATGAGTGGCGAGAAGTCACTGGAGGCGTGGGAGTTCGTCCGCAAGGTCCTGGCCGACACGACCGCGATGATCACCCAGGATGCTCGCGACGAACGCGAACTCCTCGAGGGCCTTCGGGTGCTCAACCGGGTCACGGCACTCTGCACCGAACTGTCCGTCGACACCGATCCGGATCATCCGCAGTTCGTGCAGATGTGCACGCCGTCGCGCTTCGTCGGCGGCCCGAACCCGCACGGCTCCTATCCGCTGGCGATGATCAGCGGCGACCGCGCCTACCGGCTCACCGGCACCCGCGGCACGTCGACCTACCTCGGGTTGCAGGTGCTCGCCGGCACCGGGCTGAACCCGCGGCGGATGAGCAACTACCTCTCAGATCGCGACCTCGTCCTCGACGACGACGGCCGCTTCGACATCGTCTTCGCCGCGGCCGAGCCCGCCGACCTCGGCGGCGCCCAATTCGTCCAGATCCCCGAGGACGCCACCTCGATCGTCGTACGCGACTACGTCGCCGACCCAAAGACCGAAGTCCCGGTGGAGCTTCATATTTCGCGGCTCGACGACGCGGTGCCGCCAGTCCCGGTGACCGACGACCAACTGGCCGAGCAGCTGACCGCCATGGGCTGGACGATCGTGAAACTGACCACCCTGCACCGCACCGTGCGTCCGGACCTGCTGGACAACCCGAACACGTTGATCACCTCCGAGGCCGGCGCTCTCGGCGGAGAGAACACCACCCCGGACAACCTCTACATGCTCGGCTTGTTCGACCTCGAGTCGCATCAAAGCCTCGTACTGGAGTTCCAGCCACCCGACACCCGGTACTGGTCGGTGACCTTGGAGAACATCTGGCACGAATGCCTCGAACCGCTGGTGCGCCAGAGCTCGGTGACCAACAAGGGAGTCGAGCCCGGCGAAGACGGCGTCATCCGGCTCAACATCGGCGCCGAGGACAGCGGCCAGGGCTACTGGCTGGACACCGGTGGACGGCGACGAGGTTTCATCACCCTGCGCTGGCTCGACAACCCGTCGGCACCCGAGGTGTCAGTTCGACTCGTGGACAAGGAGTTACAGCGATGACGAGTGCGATCGCCGCGCGGCTGGACGCCGACACGTTGATCGAGCAGGCATGTGAGCTCGCCGGCAGTGACGACTTCGGCGACGACGACGGCTGGCGCGACAACCTCGACCGCCTGCTCGACGCATTCATCGAGGCCGACGACCTGTCGCCCATCGGCGTCGAGATCGCAGCAGCCGATGTCATTGTGCCGCTGCGCAACCGGCTGCAGATCACCGCCTGGCGCAAAGAGCACCCCGAGATCGCGCAGGAGAAGATCGAGCGCCCTATCATCATTTTGGGCCAGCCCCGCACGGGCACCACGATCCTCTACGACCTGCTGAACCAGGATCCTGATCTCCGCGCTCCCCTGACGTGGGAGGTCGACCAGCCGTTTCCGGTGCCGCAACCGGAGACCTACGAGACCGACTCGCGGATCGCCCAGACCGAGGCGGCGCTCGAGATGAGTGAGCAGCTGAATCCGGGCTTCATGAAGTTCCACCCGATGAGTGCACGCGGCGGTCAGGAATGCGTGCGGATCACTATGGGCACGTTCTGCAGCATGACCTACAGCACCCAGTACCTGCTGCCCGCTTACCAGCGCTGGCTGATGCACGAGGCCGACCATGCTGTCGCCTACCGCTACCATTGGAAGTTCTTGCAGCACTTGCAGTCCGGTGTTCCCGGCCAGTGGCTGCTGAAAAGCCCGGCGCATCTGTGGAACCTGGACACGGTACTCGCCGAATACCCCGACGCGATCCTGGTCCAGACCCACCGCGATCCGCTGGTGGTAATCTCCTCGATCAGCGCGCTGATGGCGTATCTGCAGAGGCTGGCCAGCGACAAGTCATCGGTGCAGCGAGTGGCCGGGCAGTGCGCTGAAGAGAACATCCTGGGACTCGAACGCATGATGGGCTGGGTGGACGAGGGACTGCCGGGCGCCGACCGGATCATCCACGTGCGCTTCGCCGACTTCATGGCTGATCCGTTCGCCACCATCGGTGCGGTCTACGACCGCATCGGCCGAGATCTCACGCCGCAGGCCGAACAGCTTATGCGCGAGCATCTTTCGGCCAACCCGGGCGACGGCGGCGGCAATCGCTACACCTGGGCCGACACCGGCCTGGACGCCGGCGAACTCCGTGAACGCTTCCGCACCTACCAGGAGCGCTTCGACGTCCCCAGTGAGACGCTGCGCTGATCAGTGCGCGGAGATCATGGCGACGGCCACCAGGGCCAGCACCATACCGAGCACCTGCCAGCGGGTGACCCGCTCGCGCAGCACCACGATGGCTAGCAGCACGGTGGCCGCCGGGTAGAGCGACATCAGCACACTGGCGACCGAGAGCATCGAAGCCTGCAGTGCCAGCAGCATCGCGACGTTGGCGCCCGTGTCCAACACTGCGGCGGCCATCGCCAACCAGAACGGAAAGCCCCGTGGCGCATGAAAGTCCCCCGCGCAGGCCGCCACCACCAAAACGATCGCGGTCGCCGAGAGTCGCGCGAAGAACAGCGGCCACAGCCGCGCCTCAACGGGAGCCTGGTGGATCAACACCCAGTTCAGCCCGAACGCGAGCCCCGATCCGATCGTCATCCACGCGACTTTGGCGGTGAACCGGTGCGGGCGCACATCTTCGTCGGTTGCCTCCCGACTGACCAGTACCACCGCCAACAGCGCCAGCACTGTGCCCACCCCGGCGATCACACCGGGACGTTCACCCAGCGCGAGCCCGACACTGACCGGCACACCGGCCACCAGCACCGCTGTCAGCGGGGATACCACCGAGATGGGGCCCGAGGCCAGCGCGGCGTAGAACCACCAGACACCGAAGGCCTGGCTCACTCCGCACAACAGCCCCCACACGACGGCGGGGGCGGAGATGGTGCCGCCCACCACTGCCGCCAGCACGCCCAGCAGCACCATCGCGACGGGATAGGAGACCAGCACCACCCGCAGTGCGGCGACGCGCCGCGACGCGATGCCTCCGACGAAGTCGCTGACGCCGTAACCGATCGCCGAGGCCAAGGCGAGCAGGACCGCGATCAGGACATGCCCTTGGCGCGCCTGCCGAGTTCGCGTACCACCTCACGCTCGGCGTCGCGGCGGGCCAGATCCTGTCGTTTGTCGTGGGCCTGTTTACCTCGGGCCAGGGCGAGTTCGACCTTGACCCGGCCCTCACTGAAGTACAGCGACAACGGCACCAGGGTGAGGTTGCCGTCGCGAATCTTGCCGACCAGCGTGTCGATCTGGCTGCGGTGCAGCAGCAGCTTGCGATTGCGCCGCGGTGCGTGGTTGGTCCAGCTGCCGGAGTGATACTCCGGGATGTGCAGGTTGCGCAGCCAGATCTCCCCGTCGTCGACGGTGGCGAACGCGTCGGCCAACGACGCCTGCCCGTCGCGCAGGCTCTTGACCTCGGTGCCCTGCAGAACGACACCGGCCTCGTAGGTGTCGAGGATCGAATAGTTGTGCCGCGCTTTGCGGTTGGTGGCGACGATCTTCTTGCCGCCCTTGACGTCACCCGCTTTGCTGGCCGGCGTTTTCTTGGCCACGGCTACCTCCGCACGTAGAGGCGCAAGGTGACGTAGGCGGTGACTCCGGACATGGCAACGCCGAGGAAGACAAGCCACGGCGTCACGAAATAGAGGATGTCGGCGTAATTGACCTTCGCGATGAGATTGGCTCGATAGAACTGGTCGAGCGCCCGTTCCAGGAACATTGCCCGCACCACGATCAGCCCGACGATCGCGAAGAACACCCCGATCAGCGCCGCCAGCACCGCCTCGAGCAGGAACGGAAGCTGGGTGTACCACCGGGTGGCGCCGACCATCCGCATGATGCCGATCTCGGTGCGTCTGGTGTAGGCCGCGACTTGAACCATGTTGGCGATCAACAGAACCGCACCGATCGCCTGCACCACGGCGACCGCGAAGGCGACGTTGGACAACCCGTCGAGCACGGCGAACAGCCGGTCGATCAGTTCCTTCTGGTTGAGCACGTTGAGCACACCCGGCTGGCCCTGCATCGCGGCGTCGAAATCCTTGTGCTGCTCGGGATTGTCGAGCTTGACGATGAACGACGCCGGGAAGGCGTCCTTGCTGGCGAGGTCCTTGAACTGAGGGTTCTTGGCGATCGCGTCGTCGTAGGCGTCGGTCTGATTGAGGAAGCGCACCGACTTGACGTCGTCCAGACCCTCGATCTTGGTGCGCAGCGCCTTGCACACGTCGCCGTCGCACGTCGGGTCGTTCGCCGAGATGTCGTTGGTCAGGAAGACCTGACTCTCGACACGGTCGAGGTAGATGTGCCGGGACTGGTCGGCCAGTCGCAGCACCAGCAGACCGCCGCCGAACAGCCCGAGCGAGATCGCCGTCGTCACGATCATCGCCACGGTCATCGTGACGTTGCGGCGAAGTCCGGTGAAGACCTCGTTGAGCAGGAAGCCGAAGCGCACTTAACGATCCATTCCGTAGACGCCACGCTGCTCGTCGCGCACAAGCCTGCCAAGTGACAGCTCGACCACGCGCTGGCGCATGGAGTCGACGATGTGGTGGTCGTGGGTGGCCATCAGCACCGTGGTGCCCGTCCGGTTGATCCGTTCGAGCAGGTCCATGATGTCCTTGCTGGTGTCGGGGTCGAGGTTTCCGGTGGGCTCGTCGGCCAGCAGCACCAGGGGGCGGTTGACGAACGCCCGCGCGATCGCGACGCGCTGCTGCTCACCGCCGGACAGTTCGGCGGGCAGCCGGTTGGCCTTGCCGGATAGCCCAACCATCTCCAGGACGTCGGGCACCACCCGGTTGATGGTGTCGGGCTTCTTGCCGATCACCTCGAGGGCGAACGCGACGTTCTCGAAGACGCTCTTCTGCTGCAGCAGCCGGAAGTCCTGGAACACGCAGCCGATGACCTGGCGCAGTTTGGGGATGTGGCGGCCGGAGAGCTTGTTGACGTGAAACTTCGACACCTGGATCTCACCGGAGGTCGGTGTCTCTTCGGCCAGCAGCAGCCGCATGAACGTCGACTTGCCCGAACCCGACGGTCCGATGAGGAAGACGAACTCACCCTTGTCGATCTTGACGCTGACATTGTCGAGGGCTGGGCGGGCCGACGACTTGTACTGCTTGCTGACATGGTCAAGGGTGATCATCACGGCACGCCAGTGTAGCTGTCTGGACTCGTGGGCTACTGCGTCGGCGCGGCGGGGGTCGACATCGGACCCTGACCCGGCGCTGGTGACGGAGCGGGTGTCGGGCTGGGCGCGCCGGGCAGCGGCGGCACTCCGGGAGGTGCCGGGGTGGTCGTGGTCGGAATTGTCGGCGAAGTCGGTGGGGTCGGTGAGGTCGGTGACGTGGGCGAGGTCGGTGACGTCTCCCCCGGCGAGGTGGTCTCCGTCGGCGACGTCGGTGAGGTCGTCGGCGTCTCGCTGGTCGTCGTGGTGGTCGTCGGCGTCTGAGTGCGCCGCTGCACGTCGGTGCGCGGCACCCAGGTGTAGGACGGGTCGGGGATGAATCCCGGCGGGACCACCTGCGTGGCGGGCGCTTCCTGCGGCTGCGGCTGGTAGGTGTCGTAGAGCCACCAGACGGCGATGAACGCGATCAGCAGCGCCGCGGTCGACGTGCGGAGTCGTCCCCACAGGATGTAGGCGGGCCAGCCGCGGCCCTCCTTGGTCTTCGGTCTCACCGAGAGCTTCATTTCTTGCCCTCCGGACCCTGCGTTTCCTCTTCGGCTCCCCCGGCGGTCGCCGGGTGCACCAGCGCGCCGACCACAGGCGTGGAGTCCCCGGAGGTCACGATGCCGGCCCGGGCCAGGGCACCCACGACGAGCAGGCGCAGCCGCCGGCCGGCCTCGAACTGCTTGCCGGGCAGGGTCCGCGCCACCATGCGCAGGTTCACGGTGTCCAGTTCGATGCTTTCCACGCCCATCAGCTGCGGCTGGTCGAGGAGCAGCTCCTTCAGAGCGCTGTCCTTCATCGCGGAATCGCAGACAGCGTGCAGCACCTCATTGACCTTGTTCAGGTCGGCGGTGGTGGGCACCGGGATGTCGATGACCGCGCGCGCCCAGTCCTTGGAGAGGTTCAGCGACTTCATGATCTGGCCGTTGGGGATCGTGTACATCTCCCCCTCGGCGGTACGCAGCTTGGTGACCCGGAGAGTGACGTCCTCGACGGTGCCCATGGCGTCGTTCGACGACCCCAGCGTCAACTCCACGAGGTCACCGAAGCCGTACTGCTTCTCGGTGATGATGAAGAAACCCGAGAGCAGGTCCTGCACGATGCGTTGGGCTCCGAAGCCGAGCGCGGCGCCGAGCACCGCGGCGGGTGCGACGAGCGAGCTGACCGGTACCGCGAGGATGTCGGTGATCTCCACGGTCACCATCACCGCCAGCAGGGCGATCGCGACGTAGGAGATGACCGAGGCGACGGCCTGGCGGTGCTTGGCGCTCTCGGAGCGGACCAGGGCGTCGCTCTCGCGGAAGTCGGCGTCGATGCGGCGGGTGATCTTCTGCGCCGACCAGTTGATGAATCGTGCAGCGAGCAACGCACCGATGAGCAGCAGTGCGATGTGCAGTCCGCGGCCCAGGATCCATTCCCCGATGTCGCCATGCCAGAAGTCATGCCAACGTTGGGAGAAGGGAAACGCCAGGAGCTTATTCGTCGTCATCTCGCCGGTTACGCCACCGGATCCCCGCCTCCAGGAATCCGTCGATGTCCCCATCCAGTACCGCCGCAGGACTGCCGACCTCGTATTCGGTGCGCAGATCCTTGACCATTTGGTAAGGGTGCAGAACGTAGGAGCGCATCTGGTTTCCCCAGGAACTGCCGCCGTCGCTCTTGAGTGCGTCCATCTCGGCGCGTTCTTCCTGCCGCTTGCGTTCCAGGAGTTTGGCCTGGAGCACCCGCATCGCCGAAACCTTGTTCTGCAGCTGCGACTTCTCGTTCTGGCAGGTCACCACGATACCGGTGGGGATGTGGGTGAGTCGAACCGCCGAGTCGGTGGTGTTCACCGACTGCCCGCCCGGCCCGCTGGAGCGGTAGACGTCGACACGCAGATCGGTCTCGGGGATGTCGATGTGGTCGGTGGTTTCCACCACGGGCAGCACCTCGACTTCGGCGAACGAGGTCTGCCGCCGGTTCTGGTTGTCGAACGGGCTGATGCGCACCAGCCGGTGGGTGCCCTGCTCGACCGAGAGCGTGCCGTAGGCGTAGGGCGCGTGCACGGCGAAGGTCGCGCTCTTGATGCCGGCCTCTTCGGCGTAGGAGGTGTCGAAGACCTCAACGGGGTACTTGTGCTGTTCGGCCCAGCGGATGTACATCCGCATCAGCATCTCGGCCCAGTCGGCGGCGTCGACCCCGCCCGCACCGGAGCGGATGTTCACCAGGGCCTCACGCTCGTCGTACTCGCCGGACAGCAGGGTCCGGACCTCGAGTGCCTCCACGTCGGCCTGCAGCGACTTCAGTTCGGCGTCGGCCTCGGCAAGAGCATCGGCAGCACCGGCACCCTCTTCTTCGGCAGCCATCTCGTAGAGCACCGGCAGGTCCGCCAGGCGGCTGCGTAAGCCCTCCACGCGGCGCAGTTCACCCTGGGCATGCGACAGCTCGCTGGTGACCTTCTGGGCGTGGCTCTGGTCGTTCCACAGGTTCGGGTCGGCGGCCTCGTGTTCGAGCTTCTCGATCTTGGCGCGCAGCCCATCCACGTCGAGCACCCGCTCCACCGTGGTCAAGGTGGAGTCAAGGGCGGCGATGTCAGACTGTCGGTCGAGGTCCACGGGTCCTCAGGTTACCGGCGTCACGGCGCGTTGTGATCCACGGCGGTCTTCCCGGCGGTCTCGGGGCCGACGCGTTTAACATCACTGCTGTAACCAGGATGTGCGCCGCGCGACGTTTACGCGACGCTTCCCGACTGCGTCGCGCCAGCCCACTCGCGAGCAGTTCGGGCCGGACAGGAGTTCGAAGATGCGTCCTTACTACGTCGCGATCGTCGGCGCAGGCCCCTCGGGATACTTCGCCGCGGCGTCGCTGCTGAAGTTCGCCGACGGCTCCGTCGCCGGCGGCGGACCCGACGTGCGGGTGGACATGCTCGAGATGTTGCCGACGCCTTGGGGTCTGGTGCGCTCCGGGGTGGCACCGGACCATCCGAAGATCAAGTCGATCAGCAAGACCTTCGAGAAGACGTCGAGCGATCCCCGGTTCCGGTTCTTCGGCAACCTGACCGTCGGCGATGACGTGAGCGCCGATGAGCTCACCGAGCGCTACGACGCGGTGGTCTACGCGGTGGGCGCACAGTCCGACCGGGCACTGCACATCCCCGGTGAGCATCTCGCCGGCAGCGTGGCGGCCGTCGACTTCGTCGGCTGGTACAACGCTCACCCGCACTTCGAGGACATGGCACCAGACATCTCCAGCGGCCGCGCCGTCGTCGTCGGGGTCGGCAACGTCGCCCTCGACGTCGCCCGGATTCTGGTGAGCGACCCCGAAGCTCTGGCCAACACCGATATCGCCGATCACGCGCTGCAGTCACTGCACGACCGCGGGGTCGACGAGGTGGTGATCCTGGGGCGCCGCGGGCCGCTGCAGTCGACGTTCACCACGCTGGAATTGCGGGAGCTCGGCGAGCTCAGCGGCGTCGACGTGGTGGTTGACCCGGCCGATCTGGCCGACATCACCGACGAGGACGCCGAGGGGGCTGGCAAGCTGGCGCGGGCCAACATCAAGGTGTTGCGCGACTACGCCGCAGGCTCGCAGCACGAGGGCAACCGGCGCATCGTGTTCCGGTTCCGCACCTCGCCGATCGAGATCCAAGGCTCCGCGCGGGTCGAGTCAATTGTGCTGGGCCGCAACGAGTTACTCGCCGAGGACGGCAGGGTGGTGGCCAAGGACACCGGCGACCGTGAGACCCTGCCCGCGCAGCTGGTGGTCCGGGCCGTCGGCTACCGCGGGGTGCCGGTACCGGGCCTGCCCTTCGACGACGGCGCGGGCACCATCCCGCACCAGGACGGCCGGATCGCCGGGCGCGCCAACGAGTACGTCGTCGGCTGGATCAAGCGCGGCCCCTCGGGCGTGATCGGGTCCAACAAGAAGGACTCCGCGGACACCGTCGAGACGCTGCTTGCCGATCTGGCCGGAGCCAACCTGCGCGAGGTCGGCCCCGATCACGGCGACACGCTGGTCGAGTGGCTGGCCGAACGGCAGCCGCAGCTGGTGACCGACGATCACTGGCGGGCGATCGACGAGCACGAGCGCTCAGCGGGCGAACCGCACGGCCGGCCGCGGGTGAAGATCGCCAACGTCGCCGAGATGTTGCGCGTCGGGCGCCGCTGACAGCTACGCCGAGGGGCTGGTGCGGCACAGCCGGTCGTCGTCCTCGACGACCGGCCCCACCGATAGCCCGCTGACCGGTCCGGCGGTGCGGGCGACCAGCGGGGTGCACGCGGCCAGCACGGCCAGCGCCGACGACGCCATGAAGACGCCGAACGGGCCCGACGAATCAGCGATCACGCCGCCCAGCGCGGTGCCCATGGCACCGCCCACGAGCGCGCCGCTGTTGAGCCATCCGAACGCTTCGGCGGCCGACTGCTCGTCGGTCTCGTGCGAGACCATGACGTAGAGCGCGGCCAGCGCCGGGGCGAAGCCCAGCCCGGAGGCGAACAGCGCCGCAAGCTGCAGCACGTAGCTGTCGGCCAACGCGAACATCACGGTGCCCAGAGCCACCGCGAACAGCGACAGCGTCAGCCCGCGCACACCGAGCCGACGGTGGCCCAAGACGATTCCGCCGACCAGCGAACCCACGCTGGCCGCGGCCAGCGCGACACCGGCGGAGATCTTGTCCTCGCCGAACAGCGCCAGGACACCGACCTCAAGGGCCATGAACGAGGCCACCAGCGCCAGGCTGGCGACCATCGCCAGGATCACCGACGGCTGTGTCAGAACCTTGCCGAAGGCGTCGCTGCTGCGGGTGATCCGCGGCCGGAATCGCCGCGCACTGAGCAGGAACCAGACGGTGCCGACGACGGTAACGGCTCCGGAGAACAGCAGCGGGATCGACGTCGACACCGCCGAGGCCAGGAAGGTGGCGGCCACCGGGCCGATCACCCAGATCAGCTCCTGGGCGGTGGTGTCCAGGGCGAACAGCGCCCGCAGCCCCTCACCGGGAACCATCTGCGGATACAGCGCCCGCACGGCGGGCAGCAGCGGCGGCACCGAGGCGCCGACCAGGAATCCCAGCAGCATGAGCACGCCGGTAGAGACATGGGCGTAGGCCAGGACTGCCATCGAGACGCCGTTGAGCAGCGCCGCCGACAGCAGGGTGGCCGTCATGCCGATCCGTCCGAGCAGGCGCGCGGTCATGGGCATGGCAATCGCCTCGCCGATGCTGGCGGCGGCCACGACGGCGCCACCGATCGCATAGGACCCGGTCCGCTGCTGGACGTGCAGCAGGATCGCCAGCGACAACAGACCGAGAGGCAGCCGCGCGAACAGCTGCGACGCAGTCACCCCCACCACACCTGGCACTCGGAAGAGCTCCATGTAGGCCCGCACTTGTATCACTCCTAGATAGTTTGGCTGCCCTCAACTGTACCGTCCGGACGGTACAGTCCGAAAACGAATTAAACTCGGCGCGATGACGACATCGCGCGAACGCATTCTCGACGCGTACGCCGATGTGCTCGCCATCGACGGCGAACGGCACGCCACGCTGGAGGCGGTGGCCGCCAAGGCCGGGGTGTCCAAGGGCGGGCTGCTCTACCACTTCCCCAGCAAGGACCAGCTCGCCGAAGCCTTGTGCGACCGGCTGGTCGCGCTGGCGGCCGACGACGTCGCCGAGATGCGCAAGTCGCCCGACGGACCGGCCAGGCACTACATCCGCACGTCGCACTACGCCGACACCCAACTGGACCGCACTCTCGTCGCTGTCGCGCGGCTGCAGCAGGCCGGCGACCCGCGGGCTCGGGCCGCGATCGAATCGATCTCGGATCAGTGGCTCAACGCACTCGACGAGGCCCTCGGAGACCGTGACATCGCCCGCGCGATCAAACTGATAGGCGACGGCCTCTACTACAACGCGATGTCGAGCGCGCTGGGCGGCCAGCGCACCCGAACCGAGGTCGACGAGGGACTGCTCGCGGTGATCGACCGCCTCATCGAGCAGGGCCCGCAGGCGCCGCGGACCTAGTTCGGCTGGGCCGGCGCAAAGAACCAGTTGTCCGGGTTCTTCGGCGAGTAGACCACCGGGATGAGCTGGCCCATGCTCGGCCAGCTGCCGACGTCGACGGCCATCCGCTGGTAGACGACATGCTCGTTGACGGTCGGGCCGTTGATCACGCCGCTGATCGTGACGAACTGCTCTCCCTCGGCGTCCGGGCGCGGACTGACCCCGGTCACCAGCAGCGTGCCCTGCGCCATCTCGCCGCGCGGACCGCGGTTGCGCATCAAGCGTGGCCCGAGGACGAGAACCAACGCCCCGATGATCAGCAGCAGCACCGCGAATTCCCACATGCCGCCATGGTAGGACTGCAGCTATGAGCGGCGGCGGTGTGCGGGACGACCTGGCGGTGGCACTGGCCCTTGCGGACCGGGCCGACGCGATCACGCTGGACCGGTTCGGCGCACTGGATCTGCGCATCGACACCAAACCCGACCTGACCCCGGTGACCGACGCCGACGAGGCCGTCGAGGCCGACGCGCGGGCGGTGCTGGCCGATCAGCGGCCCGACGACGCCGTGCTCGGTGAGGAGTACGGCGGGACGGCGGCCTTCGGCGGCAGGCAGTGGGTGATCGACCCGATCGACGGCACCAAGAACTTCGTGCGTGGGGTGCCGATCTGGGCCAGCCTGATCGCCCTGCTCGAAGACGGGGTGCCGATCGTCGGCGTGGTGAGCGCACCGGCGCTAGGCCGGCGGTGGTGGGCCGGACAGGGGCTCGGTGCGTACGCCGCAGCCGGCGCGTCCGAGCCGCGGCGGCTGGCCGTGTCCGGCGTCGCCGATCTGGCGTCGTCCAGCCTGTCGTTCTCCAGCCTGTCGGGGTGGGCCGAGCGCGGCCTGCGGGAGAACTTCATCGGATTGACCAACGCGGTGTGGCGGGTCCGCGGCTACGGCGACTTCTTCTCGTACTGCCTGGTGGCCGAGGGCGCGGTCGACATTGCCGCCGAACCCGAGGTCAAGCTCTGGGACTTGGCCCCGCTCGACATCCTGGTGCGCGAGGCCGGCGGCAGGTTCACCAGCCTGGCCGGGGCCGACGGCCCCCATGGCGGTGACGCGGTGGCCAGCAACGGACTCCTGCACGACGCCGTGCTCGCACGCCTGCGCGGCGTGTGAAATACCTAACAGGATCCTCGTACCTTACTCCAGAGTAAGATACGGTTGCGTCAACCTGATCAGCACCGCCACCACCTATGAGGCTGCCGATATGACCAACACCCTTCCCTCCACGCCGAAAAGCGCACGCGTCCGCGACAGCGCGGTCGGCGCCTACAAGCACAAGCGCTCCGCCACCGACATCGGCCTAGCGCTCATCACCCCACTGCTGGGACAGGAGTTCCTGGACCGCTACAACCTGCGCGACCCCCTCAACCGGGGCATCAAGTACGGCGTCAAGCAGGCGTTCTCCACCGCCGGCGCCACCACCCGCCAGTTCAAGAAGATCCAGGGCCTGGGCAAGGAGCCGACCCGTCTGCGCACCAGTGGCGCCGACTACTTCGACCTGACCCCCGACGACGACCAGAAGATGATCGTCGAGACGGTCCGCGAATTCGCCGACGAGATCCTGCGGCCGGCCGCCCACGACGCCGACGAGGCGGCTGCCTATCCCGCCGACCTGATCGCCAAGGCCGCCGAACTCGGCATCACCGCGATCAACGTGCCCGAGGACTTCGACGGCATCGCCGAGCACCGCACGACGGTCACCAATGCACTGGTGGCCGAGGCTCTGTCCTACGGCGACATGGGACTTGCGCTGCCGATCCTGGCACCAGGTGGTGTCGCGTCGGCTCTGACGCACTGGGGCAGCGCCGACCAACAGGCGACCTACCTCGCGGAGTTCGCCGGCGAGAACGTGCCGCAGGCCTGCGTCGCGATCGCCGAACCGCACGCCCTGTTCGATCCCACCGCGCTGAAGACCACCGCGGTACGCACGCCCAGCGGCTACCGCCTCGACGGCGTCAAGTCGTTGGTGCCCGCCGCGGCCGACGCCGAATTGTTCATCGTGGCAGCACAACTCAACGGCAAGCCCGCGCTGTTCATCGTCGAGGCGTCGACCGCCGGGGTGTCGGTGAAGGCCGACCGCAGCATGGGCATTCGCGCCGCCGCGCTGGGCCGGGTGGAACTGGACAAGGTGACCGTCCCGCTCTCGGCGCGCCTCGGTGAGGACGGCGCCACCGACAGCGACTACTCAGAAGCCATCGCGCTGGCCCGATTGGGTTGGGCCGCACTGGCGGTCGGCACATCGCACGCGGTGCTCGACTACGTCATCCCCTATGTCAAGGAACGGGAGGCGTTCGGCGAGCCGATCGCCCGCCGCCAGGCAGTGGCGTTCATGTGCGCCAACATCGCCATCGAACTCGACGGCCTGCGGCTGATCACCTGGCGCGGCGCGTCCCGGGCCGAGCAGGGCCTGCCGTTCGCGCGGGAGGCCGCCCTGGCCAAGAAACTCGGCTCCGACAAGGCCATGCAGATCGGGCTGGACGGCGTCCAGCTGCTCGGCGGCCACGGCTTCACCAAAGAACACCCGGTCGAGCGCTGGTACCGCGATCTGCGGGCCATCGGCGTCGCCGAGGGTGTCGTGGTCCTCTAGATCCTCTCCAGACGAACGGAAAAGACTGTCATGGCAATCAATCTGGAAATGCCGCGCAAGCTGGAAGCCGTGATCGAGAAGGCACACCAGGCCGCCGCGGAGATGCTTCGCCCGATCTCGCGCAAGTACGACCTCAACGAGCACGCCTACCCCGTCGAGCTCGACACGCTGGCCACGCTGTTCGAGGGCCTCTCGGAGGCCAACACGATCTCGTTCGCCGGCACCGACGCGTTCCGCGACAGCGAGGACGGCCCCAAGGGAAATGTCAACGGCGGCAACATGTCCGCGCTGCTCAACTCACTCGAGATCTCCTGGGGTGACATCGCACTGCTGCTGTCGGTGCCCCGTCAGGGCCTGGGCAACGCGGCGATCGCGGGAGTGGCCACCGACGAGCAGCTCGAACGGCTCGGCAAGAACGTCTGGGCGGCGATGGCCATTACCGAGCCCTCGTTCGGCTCGGACTCCGCGGCAGTGACGACCACCGCCGTGCTCGATGGTGACGAGTACGTCATCAACGGCGAAAAGATCTACGTCACAGCGGGATCGCGCGCCACCCACATCGTGGTGTGGGCGACACTCGACAAGTCCAAGGGCCGCGCGGCGATCAAGTCGTTCATCGTGCCGCGGGAGTACCCCGGCGTCACCGTCGAGCGCCTCGAGCACAAGCTCGGCATCAAGGCCTCCGACACCGCCGCGATCCGCTTCGAGAACGTCCGCATCCCCAAGGACAACCTGCTCGGCAGCCCGGAGATCCAGGTCGAGAAGGGCTTCGCCGGGGTGATGGAGACCTTCGACAACACCCGCCCGATCGTGGCGGCGATGGCGGTCGGCGTGGCGCGCGCCGCACTGGAGGAACTGCGCACCCTGCTGACCGAGGCGGGTGTGGAGATCTCCTACGACAAGCCCGCGCACGCCCAGAGCGCTCCGGCTGCGGAGTTCCTGCGGATGGAGGCCGACTGGGAGGCGGGCTACCTGCTGACCGTGCGTTCGGCGTGGCAGGCCGACAACTCGATCCCGAACTCCAAAGAAGCGTCGATGGGCAAGGCCAAGGCCGCCCGGGTGGCCAGCGACATCACCCTCAAGGCCGTCGAATTGGCAGGCACTGCAGGCTATTCCGAGCAGACACTGCTGGAGAAGTGGGCCCGCGACTCGAAGATTCTGGACATCTTCGAGGGCACCCAGCAGATCCAGCAGTTGGTGGTGGCCCGCAGGCTGCTCGGGATGTCGTCCACCGAGCTGAAGTAGTCAGACGACCGCGTTGAGCTCGTGCCGGGTCTGGTCATCGAGCTCGATGTCGGCCACGGCGAGGTTCTCCTCGAGGTGGCTCAGTGACGAGGTGCCCGGGATCAGCAGGACGTTGTCGGCGACGCTCAACGTCCAGGCCAGGGCGATCTGGGCCGGGGTGTAGCCAAGCCGGTGTGCGGCTTCCGTCACGAGCGGGTGGCTCAGCACCGGATTGACCTCATGGAACGCCGAGCCGAGCGGGAAGAACGGCACGAACGCGATATCGCGTGCGATGCACTCGTCGAGCACGGACTGTGACGAGCGGTCGACGAGGTTGAACGGGTTTTGCACACAAGCGATCTCGGTGATCTCCAGTGCGTGTAGCAGCTGTTCGTAGCTGACGTTGCTCGGCCCGATCCCGCCGATCAGCCCGTCGTCGCGGGCCTGCATCATAGCGCCGATCTGATCGGTGAACAGCTGGCTGGGTTCGTCCTCACCGAGGACCCGCAGGTTGACCGCGGCAAGGTGGTCGACGCCCAGGCTGCGCAGGTTGTCCTCGATCCCGGCGCGCAGCCGGTGCGGCTCGGCGTCGGGCAGCCAGTCACCGACTTCGTCGCGGCGCGCCCCCACCTTGCTGACCAGGGCCAGGTTGTCCGGGTACGGGTGTAGCGCTTCGCGGATCAGTTCGTTGGCGACGTCTGGTCCGTAGAACTGCGCGGTGTCGATGTGGTCGACGCCGGAGTCGACCGCGCGGCGCAGCACCGCCAGCGCCTGGTCGCGGTCTTTGGGCGGACCGAAGACTCCGGGTCCTGGCAGCTGCATGGCGCCGAACCCGACCCGGTGAACATCGAAACCCGCGAGCGGAAAGCGTGGCATGACAACCAGCGTAGGCCGCTGCTCTGGCTCAGCCGAGAGCCCGCACCTCACACGGCACACCGTTGACGACCTGGGTGTTGCTCGGGACGTCGAGGAGGTCCGGCGGATTGAGCAGGTTCGAGTTCACGCCGGGATGGGCGTTGGCCACGCTCAGGCGGCTGCCCGGCTGGGCGTGACCCCATCCGTGCGGCAGGGACACCACGCCGGGCATCATCTCGTCGCTGACCTCGACAGGTACCGAGACTTTGCCCTCCGAGGTGCTGACTTCGGCAGGGTCACCGTCGCTCAGCCCGATCCGACCCGCGTCGTCCGGATGGATCAGCAGCGTGCACCGCTCGCGCCCCCGCATCAGTGACGGCACATTATGTAGCCAGGAGTTGTTGGATCGCAGATGCCGCCGGCTGGTCAGCACCAGGGTCTCGTCGGCCCGGTCGAGTCGGGCACGCAGCCGGGGTACGTCGTCGACGAAGAGATCATGCACCAGTTCGACGGCGCCCGACGGTGTGCTCACTGCGGCGTCCAGCCGGCCGGCCTCGAGTTCACCGAGACGCAGACCGTCGGGGTGAGAGCGCAGCACGTCCAGGGTCAGGCCGCCAGGGTTGGTTCCCAGGCCGTCACCCCACGGTCCGCTGCGCACGTAGAGGTCGTAAATCCGTTCCGGTCCTTGCCCTTTCAGGATTGCCATCACCTCGTTGGGGTCACGGCCCGTCAACGGTGTGCCGGGCTGCGTGCACAGGGTCGCAACCAATCCCCCGGTATAGAGCTCATCCATCGCCGCCACGTCGACCTCGGGCACCGGCGTGCCCAGCAGTGCGCCGGCCAGCCGCAGCAGCACCTCCCACTCCGCCGGCCTCGCGGGTTCGGTGGCGAACACCGGCTCGGACCACTTCAGGCACGACGACAGCGCGTACATCCAGTACAGGTCGTCGGCGTGCGGGCGTTCCAGCGGAGACAGACCCGGGAAGATGACGTGCGCGTGGCGGGTGGTCTCGTTAAGCCAATTGTCCACGCAGACAAGCGCGTCCAGGGATCCCAGCGCTTCGTCGATGCGGCCGGCGGCCGGGGCCGAGACGGCCGGGTTGCCTGCGACCGTGATCAGCCCTCGGATGCGGCCATCGCCCGGCGTCGTGATCTCCTCGGCCAGGCAGCTCACCGGGTACTGCCCCAACACTTCACCGACACCGCGCACCCGCGAAGCGAACCTGCCGAACTCCCAGCGCGCTCCGGTCTGGTCGGGCGGCTTCATGAACATCGGCGAGTACACCGCGGGCACCGGGAAGACCGCTCCCCCGAGCCGGTCGACGGCGCCGAGTGCGGTGTTGAGGACGAACACCAGCCAAGTGGCCAGCGTGCCGAACTCCTGGGTGCACGCCCCGATCCGGCTGTACAGCACGGGATTCGACGCCGCGGCAAGCTCCTGGGCGAGCCTGCGAATGACCGCAGCGGGTACGCCACTGGGCCCGGCGACCGCTTCCGGGGTGAACGGCTCGGCGAGCGCGATTACCTCGTCGAGACCGTGCACCTTGCCGTGCAGATGCGGATGCTCGCGCAGCAACCCGTCGGCGGCCAGGGTGCGCAGGATCGCGAACAACACCAGCGCGTCGGTGCCTGGGCGGATCGGCACCCACTCGGAGGCACGTTGGGCGGTTTCGGTGCGCCGAGGGTCGAGCACGACCACCGAACCGCCCCGGCGGCGGATCGCCGCCAGGTGGCCGACGACGTTGGGGGCAGAGAGCATCGACCCTTGGGAGGCAGCCGGATTGGCGCCGATCACGACGAGGTGGTCGGTGCGTTCGAGGTCGGGGATCGGCGCATTCCACATGCCGCCGAACAGCAGTGTTCCGACGACGTTGAGCGGCCATTGGTCGACGGTGCCCGGCGAGTAGTACGCGCCCATGCCCGCTGCGGCACCCATCCCGACCAATGCCCCGATGTAGGTGGCCAGCGAGAGATTGTGTGCCACCGGGTTGCCGACGTAGACCGACACCGCCCGGGCGCCGTCGGTGTCGAGAATCGGCCGGAGGACGCGTTCCGATTCGGCGAACGCCTCGTCCCAGGAGACGGCGACGTGGGTTCCGTTGGGCTGCTTGACCATCGGCGTGCGCAGCCGGTCGGGATCGGTATGCAGGTGGCCCAGGGCGGTGCCCTTCGGGCAGATGTGTCCAGCGGAGAAGACGTCGTCGGGATTGCCGCGGATGTCGGTGACCTCCCCGTCGCGGACGCTGACACGGAGTCCGCACATGGCCTCGCACAGCGGGCAGGTCACCCGGTGTACGGTCTGCGCAACTTCATCCGACAGTTGTCTGGACACTTGTCCATGTTAGGGGTGCGCGCTCGGCTTCACAACGGTGCCCGACATACAGAAGCGGGCCGCCGGCAGATGCCGACGGCCCGCTTCCGACTAGTTGTGTCTCAGGCGGCGCCGAGAACGCGCTGCAGATCCGGCTTCATGGCCTGCAGTTCACGGCCCCAGTACGCCCAGTTGTGCGTGCCGTTGTCCGGGAAGTTGAACACGCCGTTGGTACCACCGGCCGCGAGGTAGTTGTCGCGGAAGGTGATGTTGGTCCGGATGGTCAGGCCCTCCAGGAACGTGGCGGGCACGTCGCCGCCACCGAGCTCGTTGGGCTTGCCGTTGCCGCAGTAGATCCAGATGCGGGTGCCGTTGGCGACGATCTTGGGGATCTGGACCATCGGGTCGTTGCGCAACCAGCCACTGTTCGGATCCTGGGTGGGTCCCCACATGTCGTTGGCCTTGAAGCCGCCGGCATCACCCATCGAGATGTTGATCAGGAACGGCCACGAGCCCTCGGACGGGTTCAGGAAGCCCGACAGCGACGCGGCATAGACGAACTGCTGGGGGTGGTAGACCGACAGGATCAGCGAAGCCGAGCCGGCCATCGACAGACCGACGGCAGCGCTGCCGGTGGCCTTGACCTGACGGTTGGCCGCCAGCCACTGGGGCAGCTCCTGGGTCAGGAAGGTCTCCCACTTATAGGTCTGGCAACCGGTCTTGCCGCAGGCCGGCGAGTACCAGTCAGCGTAGAAGCTGGACTGCCCACCGACGGGCATGACGATCGACAGACCCGACTGGTAGTACCACTCGAAGGCCTGGGTGTTGATGTCCCAGCCGTTGTAGTCGTCCTGAGCGCGAAGGCCGTCGAGCAGATAGACAGCAGGGGAGTTCGGGCCACCGCTCTGGAACTGAATGCGGATGGTGTGGCCCATACCGGCCGACGGCACATCCAGGTACTCCACCGGCAGACCGGGGCGCGAGAACGCCCCTGCCGTTGCCGAACCGCCCACCAGGCCGATCAGGCCCGGAAGCGCCGCCGTCAGGACGGCCGCGATCGCGAATCGACGCGGGAGACCGCGCACCTTGTCGAACAGGGATTTCACCAATCCACCCCAGCTTTCTATGACCCCGCTTGTTGGGACTGCAGGAATGAGTAAAACACGTTGTCGCGAGGGTGTGAAAGTCCGCGGCGTGGCGCATTCGCGTTTCGGCTCTTGTCAGCACATCAAACAAAAACTAAAGTCACTTTTAGTTTTCTCACTGCCCACACCCCCCCGCCTACCTCGGGAGATTCCATGGAATCGTTCACCCACCTGCGTAAAGGCAAGACTCCGCGCCGGGTTCACGCTGACCTCGACGGCCTCAAGGACGACGAGCTGGGCCGGGGTGGGTTCACCGGGCGGACGGCCAACATATATCGGCGCAACGATCCCACCGAATTTCGCGCCACAGGTCCGCTACGACCGGTGGATGTCCTGGCAAGCGAGCTCAAACCGGCCGACGCCACCGAGGCGACCGGCGCACCGCTGCTGTTGTTCTCCAACGCCGACTGCCGGATTTCGCTGAGCCGGCGCAGCGAAGCCATGCCGTTCCACGTCCGCTATATCGACGGTGACCTGCTGTGCTTCGTCCACCAGGGCTCCGGGCGCCTGGAAACCGAGTTCGGGCCGCTCTCCTACCGCACCGGTGACTGGATCTATATCCCGAAGGCATGTACGTGGCGGCAACTGCCTGGCGCCGGTGGGCTGGAGCGTCGCGACTCGGGGAAGAGCTCAGAGAGCACCTGGCTGATCATCGAGGCCACCGACGAGTTTCGGGTGCCCCCGGCAGGCCCACTGGGCAGGCACTGGCCGTTCGACCCGTCCCAGGCCGTCATTCCCGAACCGGAAGCCATCGAGGACGACGGCCGGGAGGTATACGAGGTGCGGCTCTACCACCGTCCCGTCGACGGCGTCGAGACCACGACACTGATCTATCCGCACAATCCGATCGACGTCGAAGGCTGGCGCGGGGACAACTACGCGTTCACCTTCAATATCTCCGATTACAACGTCATCACCTCCGACAGCGTCCATCTGCCGCCGACCGTTCACCTCTTCATGCAGGCCACCGGCGTCTACGTCTGCAACTTCCTGCCCAAACCGGCCGAGACCGTCCCCGGCACCGAGCGCACCCCCTGGTATCACCGCAATGTCGATTTCGACGAGATCGCGTTCTTCCACGGCGGCTCTCTGTACGGAATCCCGATGCCGCCGGGACTGATCAGTCATGCACCCCAGGGCGTGCATCACGGTGCGCCGGAGAAGGCCCGCGAACGTGCCCGGCGCAAGTTCGACGACTACACCAGCGTCGACTGGCAGGTGATCGCGATCGACACCCGGCAGCGGCTGACGCCGTCTCCGGAAGTTCTTGCCAATGATCTGGGGCAACACTGATGGTCACACCGGTCAAGCGGGCCTACGAGCGCATCCCGTATCTCATTGCCTACCAGAATGATTCGGGCGTCCGGGACGTCTACGGCGGAGTCGCCGAACTGGTGGTGCTGGAAAGCTATCTACTCAAGCCGGCGACCCCGTCCGATACCGTCTTGGTGTTCATGCACCCGATCGGCGGCGGCGCCTACCTGCCGATGATCAACGCGTTGGCCCGCGCCGGCCACCACGTCATCTACTGCAACAGCCGCTTCCGCGGCACCGACTCCGCGTTGCTGATGGAGAAGGTGGTCCAGGATCTCGGCGAGGCGGTCAAGGACGCCAAGAACCGGCTCGGCTACTCGAAGGTGGTGCTGGCCGGCTGGAGCGGCGGCGGCTCGCTGTCGATGTTCTACCAGCAGCAGGCGCAGAACCCGACCATCACCGCCAGCCCATCCGGTGATGGCCCCGACCTGACCACCCTGGGCCTCATCCCGGCCGACGGCATCATGCTGCTGGCCGCACACATCAGCCGCCACGGCACGCTGACCGAGTGGCTCGACGCCTCGATCCTCGACGAGTCCGACCCCACCAAGCGCGATCCCGAACTCGACCTCTACAACCCCGCCAACCCCAACCAGCCGCCCTACAGCGCCGAGTTCCTCGCCCGCTACCGCCAGGCGCAGATCGACCGCAACCGGCGTATCACCACATGGGTCAAGGACAAACTGGCCGAGCTCAAGGCCGCCGGCCGGCCCGACGACGAATATGCGTTCGTGGTGCATGGCACCATGGCCGACCCGCGGTGGCTCGACCCCGCCGTTGACCCCAACGATCGCACCCCCGGCACCTGCTATCTGGGCGATCCCGCCGTGGTCAACATGAGCCCGATCGGCCTGGCCCGGTTCTGTTCGCTACGCAGCTGGCTGTCGCAGTGGAGCTACGACGACGCCAACGGCGACGGCGTGCAGTGCGGCGCGGACATCACGGTGCCCGCCCTGGTGATCGGCAACCTCGCCGACGACGCGTGCACGCCCAGCCACACCCGGCGGCTGTTCGAGGCGATCGGCCATCCGGACAAGGAGATGCACGAGATCGAAGGTGCCAACCACTACTACTCCGGTCCCGACCAGCGTGAGACGCTGGCCAGGGCGGTCGGCGTGGTGACCGACTGGTTGGTGCGACACGATTTCGCGAAGGCGGACTAGATGGAACCTGAGCGCAGGAGCAAGAGCCGAAACACCGCGCCACCCACCGGCGCACTCGACGGCATTCGCGTCATCGAGGTCGGCACGCTGATCTCAGGACCGTTCGCCGGGCGGCTGCTCGGCGACATGGGTGCCGACGTCATCAAGATCGAACCGCCGGGCTCCCCCGATCCGGTGCGCACCTGGGGCCAGGCTGAAGTCGACGGCCACCACTTCTTCTGGACGGTGCACGCGCGCAACAAGAAATCGGTCACCCTCAATCTGCGCAAGCCCCGCGGTCGCGAGCTGTTCCTCAAGCTCGTCGAGCGCTCCGACATCATCGTCGAGAACTTCCGCCCCGGCACCCTGGAGAAGTGGGAGCTGGGCTATGACGTTCTGCGCCAACACAATAAGGGCATCATCCTGGTTCGGGTCTCCGGCTACGGGCAGACCGGGCCGGACGCCAACAAGGCCGGGTACGCGTCGGTGGCCGAGGCCGCCAGCGGCCTGCGCCACATGAACGGCTTCCCCGGCGGCCCCCCGCCGCGCCTGGCCCTGTCGCTGGGCGACAGCCTCGCCGGGATGTTCGCCACGCAGGGCGCACTGGCCGCGCTCTACCGGCGCACCGTCACCGGCGAAGGCCAGGTCGTCGACACCGCCCTCACCGAGGCCTGCCTGGCCATCCAGGAGTCCACCATCCCGGACTACGACGTCGGCGGGATCGTGCGCGGGCCGTCGGGCACCCGGCTGGAAGGTATTGCGCCGTCGAACATCTACCGCAGCGCCGACGGCAGCTGGGTGGTGATCGCCGCCAATCAGGACACCGTCTTCCGCCGGTTGTGTGCGGCCATGGGACAACCCGAGCTGGCCACCGACGACCGGTTCGTCGACCACGTCGCGCGCGGACGCAATCAGGACGAACTGGACAAGATCATCGGCGACTGGGCCGCCCAGCGTCAGCCGCACGACATCATCGACACCCTTAGCGAAGCCGGTGTGATCAGCGGACCGATCAACACCGTCGCCGAGGTGGTGCGCGATCCGCAACTGCGGGCCCGCGGCATGCTGGTCGAGCACTACGACGAGGGCATCGGCCGAAACGTGCTGGGCCCGGGCATCATCCCGGTGTTGTCGGAGACCCCCGGCAGTGTGCGCAACGCCGGACCCGCCCGGCCCGGCCAGCACAACAGCGAGGTGTACGGCGACCTACTGGGACTCAAAGCCGCCGATATCGCCGACCTGGAATTCCAGGGGGTGCTGTGACCGCGCTGCCCTCACACGTCACGATCCGCGAAGTCGCGCTGCGCGACGGACTGCAGATCGAGGCGCCGATTCCGTTGAGCGCCAAACTCGAACTGTTGGCCGCGATCGCAGCCACCGGCGTTCGCGAGGTCGAAGCCACCGCGTTCGTCTCGCCGTCGAAGGTGCCCGCACTGGCCGATGCCCCTGAGCTGGCGGCCCACCTGGGTGACTATCCCGACATCGAGTTCTCGGCCCTGGTGGCCAGTGCCAACGGCGCCACGCGGGCCGTCGCCGCAGGCCTGCGGTCCGTGGAATACGTTGTGTCGGCGGCTGACGGGCACAGCCGGGCCAATGTCGGACGCACCAGCGCGGAGGCCACCGCCCAGATCGCCGACATCGTGGCGATCGCCCACGACTCGGGGGTCAGTGTCGAGGTGATCATCGCGACCGCGTGGGACTGTCCGTTCGACGGGCCGACCCCGCCGCAGCGGGTGCTCGACATCGTCGACGCCGCTTGCGATTCCGGGGCGGACCGGCTGGCGATCGCCGACACCATCGGTACCACCACACCCGGGCGGGTGACGGCCCTGGTGAACCAGGTGCGGCCACGCATCGGCGAACTGCCGTTGGGCGCGCATTTCCACAACACCCGCGGTGCCGGGCTGGCCAGCGCGTACGCCGCGGTCGCCGCCGGGGTCAGCCGGCTGGACTCCTCGGTCGGCGGCCTGGGCGGCTGCCCGTTCGCCCCCGGCGCCAGCGGCAATATCGCCACCGAAGACCTCGCCTACCTGTTGCGTGACAGCAGGATCGACACCGGTGTCGACCTGGCCGCGGCCATCGACGCCGCCCGCGTCGCACAATCCGTCGTCGGACACGAGTTGCCCAGCGCACTGCTGCGCGCCGGTGACCGGATCCTCGACTGAGGATGGACTCGACCCGGGTGGACCGCTGGCTGTGGTCAGTGCGGCTGGCCAAGACCCGGCCCGACGCCGCCGCCGCGTGCCGGGGCGGACATGTCCGCATCAACGACCGGCTGGCCAAGCCGTCGACCATGGTGTCCCCCGGCGACGAGGTGCGTGCCCTGATCGGCAGCACTACCCGGACCGTCATCGTGCAGCGAGTCATTCAGAAACGGGTCGGGGCGGCGGACGCCGTGACGTGTTATCTCGACCGCACCCCCCCGCCGCCACCGGCGTCGGCCGTGCCGGTGGCCGCCCGCGACCGCGGTGCCGGCCGGCCGACCAAGCGCGAACGCCGAATTCTGGACAAATGGCGCGCGAGCCTGCGGTGACAGGGCCGACGAGGAACCCGTCGCCCCCGCGAACGCTGAGCACAAAAGGGCGCCAGACCCAGCAGGCCATCGAAGACGCCTCCCGAAAACTGTTCGCCGAGCGAGGCTTCCACGGCACCACCCTGTCGGACATCACCTCCGCGGCTGGCAAGTCGCCTGCGGCGTTCTACCGCTACTTCGCCGACAAAGAGGACTTGCTGGCCGCCCTTGCCGAGGAGTTCCTGCGTGACGTGGTGCTGCCGTCCGGGCTACGGGTGCACCTGCCCGAGTCACCCCAGGACGACGGCTTCTTTCACACGGTGGTGAGCGCGTACTGGGAGATGTTCAAGGCCAACATCGGCATCATGGTGGCCGTGGACCAACTCGCCGCCACCCAGCCACGCTTCGCCGCGTTGCAGAACCAGTTCCGCCGCTTCGGCATCGACATCATCGCCGCGTCGGTGCTGCGCGCCCAGGAGCAGGGCCACGCCGGTGGGATCAACGCCGAGCACACCGGGCTGGCGATCGCGCTGCTCTTCGAACAGTTCACCACGGTGTGCCTGCGTCCCGACACCACCGGCCTCGGGGTCCGACTCGCCGATGCCGAGGCCATCACCACCCTGTCCACCATTTGGAAGAAGACCCTGTACGGCTTCTAGAAGAAAGCAAGGAGATCATCGTGGATTTCACGCTGCCCGAACACCTTCCACCACTTCTCGCCGAGATGGACGCTTTCATCGAGGCCGAGATCAAACCGCTCGAACGTGAGCACATGCAGTACTTCGACCGGCGCCGCGAGTTCGCCAGGACCGACGTCGACAACGGCGGTATCCCGCGGCGGGAATGGGAAGATCTGCTCGACGAGATGCGCCGCCGCGCCGATGCGGCCGGCTGGCTGCGCTACGGCCTGCCCTCGAAGTTCGGTGGCCGAGACGGCAGCAACCTCGATATGGCCGTCATCCGGGAACACTTGGCCCACAAGGGTCTCGGGCTGCACAACGACCTCCAGGACGAGTCGTCCATTGTCGGCAACTTCCCCCAGGTCATCATGATGGATCGGTTCGGCACCGACGATCAGAAGAAGGACTGGATCGAAGCCATGCTGACCGGCAAGCGGTCGATGGCGTTCGGGCTGACCGAACCCGACCACGGTTCCGATGCCACCTGGCTGGAGACGCGTGCCGAACGCGACGGCCAGGACTGGGTGATCAACGGCACCAAACGCTGGAACACCGGTGTGCACCGCGCCACCCACGATCTGGTGTTCGCCCGCACCTCCGGCGAGCCGGGCCAGGCCCGCGGCATCACCGCGTTCCTGGTCCCCTGCGACACCAAGGGATTCGAGGTGCCCTACTACTGGTGGACCTTCAACATGCCCAGCGACCACGCCGAGGTGGAACTGCATGACGTGCGGGTGCCCGCCGACGCGGTGCTCGGCCAGCTCGACCACGGGCTGGAAGTGGCCCAGACGTTCCTGCACGAGAACAGGATTCGTCAGGCCGCGAGCAGCCTGGGTGCCGCGCAGTACTGCATCGACCGGGCGGTGGAGTACGCCGGGCAGCGTGTCACCTTCGGCAAGCCGCTGTCGGTGAACCAGGCCATCCAGTGGCCGCTGGTGGAGCTGCAGACCGAGGCGCAGATGGTGCGGCTGCTGGTGTATTACGCCGCGTGGGAGCTGGACCGCAATCACCATCTCGAGGTCTCCGACAAGGTGTCGATGGCCAACTACCGGGCCAACCGGCTGGTGTGCGAGGCCGCCGACCGGGCCATGCAGGTGCACGGCGGCGTCGGCTACAGCCGCCATGAACCGTTCGAGCACATCTACCGGCACCACCGCCGCTACCGGATCACCGAGGGCGCCGAGGAGATTCAGATCCGCCGGGTGGCCCAGCGGATGTTCAAGTTCGGAAAGCCGGCCCGCTGACGTGGCAGCCGAACAACTCGCCGCCGACCTCACCGCAGTGCTGCGCCCACTACTCGGCGACACCACTGAGGTGGCGAACCTGCGGGCGCTGACCGGCGGGGCCAGCCGCACCACGTGGGCCTTCGAGGCCCTGACCGGATCGGCGCGGCGCGCGCTGATCCTGCGCACCGGCCCACCCGACGACGTCCACGCCGGCATGGAACTCGAGGCGGCGGTGCAGGCCGCGGCCGCCGAGACCGGGGCACCGGTGCCCACCATCATCGCCGCGTCCAATTCGGCTGCAGCACTGGGCAATCCGTTTCTGATCTGCGACGAGATCGCCGGCGAGACGATAGTCCGGCGTATCCAGCGCATCCTCGACGACGACGGCCGCGCAAGCTTGTTGCGGCAATGCGCGGCAGCCCTGGCCGCCATTCACCGCGCCCGCATCGACGCACCCGATCTCGCCGAGCAGGAGCAGCTCGGCGAATGGCATCAGCGCCTCGACGAAATGGGCGACACCACAGCCACATTCGAGTGGGCCTTCCGGTGGCTGGCCGCCAACCGGCCACCGCGCTCCGCCTCGGTTCTGGTGCACGGCGACTTCCGGATGGGCAACCTCATCGTGGACGGCTCGAATCTGGCCGCGGTGCTGGACTGGGAGCTGGTGCACATCGGCGAGATCTACGAGGATCTGGCCTGGTTCTGCATCCGAGCCTGGCGATTCGGCGCACCCGCGAGCCGCGCGGCAGGCGGCCTGGGAAGTATCGACGAGTTCGTCTCGGCCTACCAGCAGGCCGGCGGCGCGCCCATCGACCGGGAGGCGCTGCGCTGGTGGCTGGTGCTGGCGACGCTGCGCTGGGGGGTGATCTGCCGATTCCAGGCCGAACGTCACCTGTCGGGCCAGAGCCGCTCGGTGGAACTGGCCGCGATCGGCAGGCGGGTCTGCGAGACCGAGTGGGATGTGCTCGATCTGCTGGAGGGTGTGTCATGAGCGGGCTCAACGGGCGGCCGACCGCGGCCGAACTCGTCGCGGCCGTGGCAGAGTTCCTCGAAGGCGACGTCCGCGCAAACACCAGCGGGTCAGTCAATTTCCATGCGCTGGTTGCGGTCAATGTGCTGCGCACGGTCGAACGCGAACTACTCGACCGCAGCGCAGCCGAGCCATTGTCGGCCCTGGCCGCGCTCGGCTACCCCGACGAGGACGCATTGGCGGCCGCGATCCGCGCCGGCGACCTCGACGACCGCGCCGAGGACGTCGTGCCGTGTCTGCGGGCTCTGGTGCGTCATCGCCTGAACATCGCCCATCCCGGCTATGACAGGCCCGACACAGGAGCGCCATGACCCGAACCGAGATCCTCGACGTCGCCGACCGGTTGTTCGCCGCCATCGAGAACGGTGACATCCCCACCCTGACCGCATTGTGGTCCGACGACGTGGTCGTGTGGCGCCAGGGCGGTGGACGCGAACGCGACAAGCCGCGGGCCCTGGGCGTCATCGAGTGGTTCGTCGGCGCCACCACCGCGCGGCGCTACGAAGTCCTCGACCGCGAGGCCTTCGATACCGGCTTCGTCCAGCAGCACATCCTGCACGCCAGCACCCGGAGCGGTGAAAGTGTGGCGCTGCGGGTGTGTCTGGTGGTGAAGTTGACCGAGGACGGCCTGATCCGGCGCATCGACGAATACCTCGATCCCGCCGAACTGGACCCGCTGTTGCGCTGAGCTGCGAGGAGACCACATGACGGTGCTACAAGGGCTGATCGAGAGCCCCGGGACGTGGACGCTGGCGCCCACGAGGTCCGCCGTGCGGTTCACCAACAAGACCCTGTGGGGCCTGGTGCCGGTGAACGGCGAATTCACCGACGTGAGCGGGCACGGTGAGATTGGCGCGAACGGCGCGGTGTCCGGCCGGATCGTCATCCGGGTGGCGTCGCTGAAAACGGGGATCGGCAAACGTGACGAGCATCTGCGTGCGGACGACTTCTTCGCTGCCGGCGCGCATCCCGACATCACCGTCGTCGTCACCGCGGCCGAGCCCACCGGTGAGCGCAGCGCCGACCTGCGCGCCGACCTCACGGTGCGGGGTACGACCGAAACCCTGACGCTGCCCGCCACCATCGAGCGACTCGGCGACGACACTGTGCGGGTGTCGACGCGAACCGCCGTCGACCGGAGGCGCTTCGGTGTCGGCGGCAACCCGCTGGGCATGCTGCCGACCACCACCACGCTGTCGGCCGATCTCGTCTTCACCAAAGGGTGACCGCTAAACCGCAGACCGGGCAGGGATTTTCGCAGTAGCATCGGCGGCGTGTCTGGCTCCGGCGCGCAGCCCATCCACATCCTGGTGTACAGCAGCAATGCGCGTACCCGCGAGCAGGTTCGGCTGGCGCTGGGCAAGCGGGTGCATCCGGAACTGCCGGAGCTGACCTACACCGACGTCGCCACCGGGCCCATGGTGATCCAGCTGATGGACCGCGGCGGATTCGACTTGGTGATCCTCGACGGCGAGTCCGCCCCGGTCGGCGGCCTGGGCATCGCCAAGCAGCTCAAGGACGAGATCGACGACTGCCCGCCGGTGCTGGTGCTGACCGGCCGGCCCGACGATGCCTGGCTGGCCAACTGGTCGCGGGCCGAGGCTGCGGTACCGCACCCGATCGACCCGATCCGGCTGGGCGAGGCCGTGGTGGGGCTGTTGCGCGCGCCGGTTCAGTAGCCAAACGCCAATTAGACTGTCGCTCTTGCCCTCTCATTTCGAGGCGGGCAGCGCCCAGTTCTTGGAGCGACTCTAACGAAAACCCGTCGGCCCACGTCACAAGATCGCTAGGCTGTGTCATAGCTCACATCGACAAGCCCAAGCGAGGAGTGGCATCGCGGTATGAGTCTCTACACACCCATCTTGGTGCTGGCAGCCATTGCGGCGGGTTTTGCGGTGGTGTCTGTGGTCATCGCCCTGGTTATCGGCCCGCGGCGGTACAACCGAGCCAAGCTCGAGGCCTATGAGTGCGGTATCGAGCCGGTCGCCGGCGGGGCGATCGGCCAGCGCTTTCCCATCAAGTACTACCTGACCGCGATGTTGTTCATCGTCTTCGACATCGAGATCGTCTTCCTCTACCCGTGGGCGGTCGCGTTCGACCAACTCGGCACTTTCGCGCTGGTGGAGATGCTGATCTTCATGGCCACGGTGTTCGTGGCCTACGGGTACGTGTGGCGGCGAGGCGGTCTGGAATGGGACTAGAAGAGCAGCTGCCGGGCGGCATCCTGCTGTCCACAGTCGAGAAGGTCGCCGGGTTCGTCCGGAAAGGGTCGCTGTGGCCGGCGACGTTCGGGCTGGCGTGCTGCGCCATCGAGATGATGGCGACGGCCGGGCCGCGCTTCGACATCGCCCGGTTCGGGATGGAACGCTTCTCGGCTACCCCGCGGCAGGCCGACCTGATGATCGTCGCGGGCCGGGTGAGCCAGAAGATGGGTCCGGTCCTGCGGCAGGTCTACGACCAGATGGCCGAACCCAAATGGGTCCTGGCGATGGGCGTATGCGCCTCCAGCGGCGGAATGTTCAACAACTACGCGGTGGTGCAGGGCGTCGACCACATCGTGCCGGTCGACATCTACCTGCCGGGCTGCCCGCCGCGGCCGGAGATGCTGCTACACGCGATCCTGACGCTGCACGCCAAGATCGCCGAGATGCCGCTGGGCGTGCACCGCGACGAGGTGGTGGCGGCCGCCGAGCAGGCTGCCCTGTCGGCCAAGCCCACCATCGAACTCAAGGGCCTGCTGCGGTGAGCGAGGGCGACGAGAGGATCGGGCCCAGCGGGCCCGGTGAAGTCATCGGCGTGCGCCGGGGCATGTTCGGTATCAACGGCAGCGGCGACACCTCCGGTTACGGCCGCCTGGTGCGCGAGGTCGCCCTGCCCGGCAGCACACCGCGCCCCTACGGCGGCTACTTCGACGAGCTCGTCGACCGGCTCGCCGAGGTCCTGGGAGCCGAATTGTTCGCCGCCGCCGTCCAACGGGTGGTGGTGTTCCGCGACCAGCTGACCCTCGACATCGCCCGCGACCACCTGCCCGCGGTGGCGTCGGCGTTGCGCGACGACGAGGCGCTGCGCTTCGAATTGTCTTGCGGGGTCTCGGGGGTGCACTACCCCGACGATTCGGGCCGGGAACTGCGCGCGTTCTACCCGCTGTTGTCGATCACCCACAACCGGCGGGTCCAGCTGGAGGTGGCCTGCCCGGACGCCGATCCCCATATCCCGTCGTTGTTTTCGGTGTATCCGACCTGCGACTGGCACGAGCGGGAGACCTACGACTTCTTCGGCATCATCTTCGACGGCCATCCCGGGCTGACCCGCATCGAGATGCCCGACGACTGGGCGGGCCACCCGCAGCGGAAGGACTACCCGCTGGGCGGAATACCGGTGGAGTATCACGGCGCCCAGATCCCCCCACCGGACGAGCGCAGGTCGTATCACTGATGAGCACACATATCGACGACGAGGATGGCGTGGTCGTCCTGGGTGGACAGGACTGGGACGAGTTGGTGGCCGCCGCCCGCCAGGGTGAGGTCGGCGAACGGATCGTGGTCAACATGGGTCCCCAGCACCCCTCGACCCACGGTGTGCTGCGGCTGATCCTGGAGATCGAGGGCGAGACGGTCACCGAAGCCCGTTGCGGCATCGGCTATCTGCACACCGGAATCGAGAAGAACCTCGAGTACCGCAACTGGACGCAGGGCGTGACGTTCGTGACCCGGATGGACTACCTGTCGCCGTTCTTCAACGAGACCGCGTATTGCCTTGGTGTGGAACGACTTCTGGGGATCACCGACGATATCCCGGAGCGGGCCTCGGTGATCCGGGTGATGCTGATGGAGCTGAACCGGATCTCCTCGCACCTGGTGGCGCTGGCCACCGGCGGGATGGAACTGGGTGCGATGTCACCGATGTTCTTCGGCTTCCGCGACCGCGACCTGATCCTGTCGTTCTTCGAGGCCGTCACCGGGCTGCGGATGAACAACGCCTACATCCGCCCCGGCGGGGTGGCCGCCGATCTGCCCGAGGACGGCCCGGCGCGGCTCGAGGAACTACTGCGTGTGCTGCCCGGGCACCTCGACGAACTCGGCAACCTGTTGACCGAGAGCTACATCTGGAAGGCCCGCACCCAGGGCATCGGCTATCTGGATCTGACCGGCTGCATGGCCTTGGGCATCACCGGGCCGGTGCTGCGCTCCACCGGCCTGCCGCACGATCTGCGTAAGAGCCAACCGTATTGCGGTTACGAGACTTACGACTTCGACGTCATCACCGACACCACTGCGGACTGCTACGGGCGGTATCTGATCCGGGTCAAGGAGATGTACGAGTCGGTGAAGATCGTGCGCCAGTGCCTGGAGCGGCTCGAGCCGGGCCCGGTGATGATCACCGACAAGAAGCTCGCGTGGCCGGCCGACCTCAAGCTCGGCCCCGACGGGCTGGGGAACTCCCCGGAGCACATCGCCAAGATCATGGGCACCTCGATGGAGGGGCTGATTCACCACTTCAAGCTCGTCACGGAGGGCTTCCGGGTGCCGGCGGGTCAGGTCTACATCCCGGTCGAGTCGCCCCGCGGCGAACTCGGCGTGCACATGGTGTCCGACGGCGGCACCCGCCCCTACCGGGTGCACTACCGGGATCCGTCGTTCACGAATCTGCAAGCGGTGGCGGCGATGTGCGAGGGCGGCATGGTCGCCGACGTGATCGCGTCGGTCGCCTCGATCGATCCGGTGATGGGTGGCGTGGATAGGTGAGAGCCCGATGACAATTGAACTCACGTTAGGTCCGCGGCCCGATGAACCGGGGCCGCCGGTCGGTGGGCGGGACGCCTACCCGGCCGACGTGGTGGAACGCCTGGCCGCCGACGCGGCGACCATTGTCGGACGCTACCCGCAGCCACGCTCAGCGCTGCTGCCGCTGCTGCATCTGGTGCAGGCCGAGGACGGCTACCTGACGAAGGCCGGGATCGCGTTCTGCGCCAATCAGTTAGGGCTGACCGATGCCGAGGTGACGGCGGTGGCGACGTTCTATTCGATGTACCGGCGCACACCGACCGGCGAGTATCTGGTCGGCGTATGCACCAACACGCTGTGCGCGATCATGGGTGGGGACGCCATCCTCGAGGCTCTCGAAACCGAGCTGGCGGTCCACCCGGGCCAGACCACCGCCGACGGGCGGATCACGCTCGAGCACATCGAGTGCAACGCCGCCTGCGACTACGCCCCGGTGGTGATGGTCAACTGGGAATTCTTCGACAACCAGACCCCCTCGAGTGCCCGCGAACTCGTGCAGACCCTGCGCGACGGCCAGGCCGTCACCCCCACCCGCGGTGCCCCGCTGTGCACGTTCCGTCAGACCGCCCGCACGCTTGCCGGCGTCGGCCCCGATGTCGTCGACACCAGCCTGCCCGGTGATGCCTCGCTGGCCGGCCTGCGGGTGGCCCGGGCGTTGGGTGAGGACGGCGCCCAATGACTCTCACGCCGGTGCTGAGCCGGTTCTGGGACGAACCCGAACCGTGGACCCTGGACACCTACCTTCGCCATGACGGCTACCAGGCGCTGCGCACCGCGCTGGGCATGAAACCCGACGACGTCATCACGACCGTCAAGGAATCCGGGCTGCGCGGGCGCGGCGGTGCGGGTTTTCCGACCGGGACGAAGTGGTCGTTCATCCCTCAGGAGGCCACCGGCGCCGGCGCCAAGCCGAAGTACCTGGTGATCAACGCCGACGAGTCCGAACCCGGTACCTGCAAAGACATTCCGCTGCTGTTCACCACTCCGCACTTCCTGGTGGAGGGGGCGATCATCGCGGCGTATGCGATCCGCGCCCGGCATGCGTTCATCTACGTGCGCGGTGAGGTAGTGCCGGTGCTGCGCCGCCTGCAGAACGCCGTCGCCGAGGCCTATGCGGCCGGCTACCTCGGCACCGACATCCTGGGCTCGGGATTCGACCTCGACCTGATCGTGCACGCCGGCGCCGGCGCCTACATTTGTGGTGAGGAAACGGCGCTGCTGGACTCGCTGGAGGGCCGTCGCGGTCAGCCCCGGCTGCGTCCGCCGTTCCCCGCGGTCGCCGGCCTTTACGCCTGCCCCACCGTCGTCAACAATGTCGAGTCGATCGCCAGCGTCCCGCCGATCCTGCAGCGCGGGGTCGACTGGTTCAAGTCGATGGGGACGGAGAAGTCACCCGGCTTCACGCTGTACTCGCTGTCCGGACATGTCACTCGCCCAGGCCAGTACGAGGCGCCGCTGGGTATCACGCTGCGCGAGCTGCTCGACTATGCGGGCGGTGTCCGCGCCGGGCACGAGTTGAAGTTCTGGACCCCGGGTGGTTCGTCGACTCCCCTGCTGACCGCCGAACACCTCGACGTGCCACTGGATTACGAGGGTATGGCCTCGGTCGGGTCGATGCTGGGCACCAAGGCGCTGCAGATCTTCGACGAGACGACCTGTGTGGTGCGCGCGGCGCGCCGGTGGACGCAGTTCTATGCCCACGAGTCGTGCGGTAAGTGCACGCCGTGCCGGGAGGGCACCTACTGGCTCAGCCAGATCTACGAGCGCCTGGAGACCGGCCGGGGAACCGCCGAGGATATCGACAAGCTGCTCGACATCTCCGACACCATTTTTGGAAAGTCGTTCTGCGCGTTGGGTGACGGCGCGGCCTCCCCCATCATCTCCTCGATCAAGTACTTCCGCGAGGAGTACGAGTCGCACCTGGACGGCAGCTGCCCGTTCGACCCGTACGCCTCGATGCTGGCCGCACCGGAAGGGGTGGGAGCGTGACGCAGTTCGCGGCGAACAGGCCCAAAATCGCACTCACCGCGGTCGATTTATGCGATTTTGCGCCTGCTCGCGAAGTGACGGCGGAAGGGGTGGGAGCGTGACACAGACTTCTGACACCAGTACCCACGACGCACCGCCGGTCGAGATGGTCAATCTCGTGATCGACGACGTCGAGCTGGCGGTTCCCAAGGGCACGTTGGTGATTCGTGCCGCCGAGCTGATGGGCGTGCAGATTCCCCGGTTCTGTGACCACCCGCTGCTCGATCCGGTCGGCGCCTGCCGGCAGTGCCTGGTCGAGGTGGAGGGTCAGCGTAAGCCGATGGCGAGCTGCACCATCACCGTCACCGAGGGCATGGTGGTGCGCACCCAGTACACCTCGGCGGCCGCCGACAAGGCCCAGCACGGGGTGATGGAGCTGCTGCTGATCAACCACCCGCTGGACTGCCCGGTCTGCGACAAGGGCGGTGAGTGCCCACTGCAGAACCAGGCGATGTCCAACGGGCGGGTGGAGACCCGGTTCGCTGACATCAAACGCACCTTTCCCAAGCCGATCAACCTGTCCAGCCAGGTTCTGCTCGACCGCGAGCGGTGTGTGCTGTGTGCGCGCTGCACCCGGTTCTCCAATCAGATCGCCGGGGATCCGTTCATCGAGCTGCTCGAACGCGGTGCCCTGCAACAGGTCGGGATCGCCACCGGTGAGCCGTTCGACTCGTACTTCAGTGGCAACACCGTCCAGATCTGCCCGGTCGGCGCGCTGACCGGAACCGCCTACCGGTTCCGGGCCCGCCCATTCGATCTGGTGTCCAGTCCCAGCGCCTGCGAGCACTGCGCGTCGGGCTGCGCCCAGCGCACCGATCACCGCCGCGGCGTCGTGCTGCGCCGGCTGGCCGGCGACGACCCCGAGGTCAACGAGGAGTGGAACTGCGACAAGGGCCGCTGGGCCTTCACCTACGCGACCGTCGGCGACCGGATCACCACTCCCCTGGTTCGCGACGACGACGGCGGGCTCCGGCCCGCCTCGTGGTCGGAGGCCATCGCGACGGCCGTCGCCGGGCTGACAGCAGGACGAACCGGCGTTCTGGTCGGCGGCCGGGTGACCGCCGAGGAGGCTTACGCCTACTCCAAGTTCACCCGAATGGTACTGCGCACCAACGATATCGACATGCGCAGCCGCGCGCACTCTGCTGAGGAGGCGCAGTTCCTGGCCGCCCACGTGGCGGGACGCAGGCCCGTCAGCTACGCCGACCTGGAAGCTGCGCCGGTGGTCGTGCTCGCCGGGTTCGAGCCGGAGGAAGAGTCGCCGATCGTGTTCCTGCGGTTGCGTAAGGCGGTCCGCAAACGGGGGCTCAAGGTGGTGGCGGTCGCGCCGCTGGCCTCGCGCGGATCGCAGAAGTTGGCCGCGCACCTCGTGGCGACCGCGCCGGGCGGGGAGGCTGCGGCACTCGACCGCCTCGACGAGGCGCTGCTGGCCGAGCCGGGCGCGGTGATCCTGCTCGGTGAGCGGCTGGCCACCAGTCCCGGTGCGCTGTCGGCGGCGGCACGGTTGGCGCAGCGGACCCGGGCGCGGCTGGCCTGGATTCCGCGCCGCGCCGGGGAACGCGGCGCGCTGGACGCCGGCTGCCTGCCCAACCTGCTGCCCGGCGGGCGGCCCGTCGCCGACGCGGCGGCCCGCGAACAGCTCAGCGCCGCTTGGCATGTCGACGAGTTGACCGCCGAGGCCGGCCGTGACACCACCGGCATCCTCGCCGCGGCCGCCGACAGTGAACTCGACGCGCTACTCGTCGGCGGCATCGACCCCGCCGACCTGCCCGACCCGCACGCCGCACTGGCGGCCATCGAGGCCGCCGGGTTCGTGGTGAGCCTGGAGTTGCGCGAGTCGGCGGTGACGGCGCTCGCCGACGTCGTGTTCCCGGTGGCGCCGGTGGCCGAGAAGGCGGGTTCGTTCACCAACTGGGAGGGCCGCAGCCGGCCATTCGAATCGGCGCTCCCGTCCAACGCCTTCTCCGATCTGCGGGTGCTGCAGACGATGGCCGACGAACTCGGCGCCGACCTCGGGTTCCGCACCGCCGAGCAGGCCCGCGCCGAACTGGCCGGACTGGGCGGCTGGGACGGGGCCCGGGCGCCGTCCCCCGACGTGGCGCCGGGACGGGCACCGTCGCTGGACAGTGGCGAAGCCGTGCTGGCCGGCTGGCGAATGTTGTTGGACGACGGCCGCTTACAGGACGGGGAGCCGTATCTGGCGGGAACAGCGCGGCCCGCGGTGGTGCGGTTGTCGCCGGCCACCGCGGCCGGTATCGGCGCCGCCGAGGGGCAGCTGGTCAGTGTGTCCAGCGGGCGCGGCGCGATCATCCTGCCGCTGGTGATCACCGAGATGCCTGACGGCGTGGTGTGGTTGCCGCTGCGCTCGCCCGGTAGTGCCGTCCACGACACGCTCGCCGTCACCACCGGCGCTGTGGTGCAGATCGAGCGGGAGGCGCCATGAGCTATCCGGACATGACGGTGTTCGGCCACGACCCGTGGTGGCTCATCGTGATCAAGGCGCTGGCGATCTTCGTGTTCCTGCTGCTGACCGTGCTGGTCGCGATCCTCGCCGAACGCAAGATCCTGGGCCGCATGCAGATGCGCTACGGCCCGAACCGGGTCGGCCCCTTCGGCCTGCTGCAGTCGCTGGCCGACGGGATCAAGCTGGCCCTGAAGGAGGGGCTGACGCCCACCGGGGTGGACAAGCCGATTTACCTTCTGGCACCGATCATTTCGGTGATACCGGCGATCACGGCGTTCGCCGTCATCCCGATGGGACCGGTGGTGTCGGTGTTCGGCCACCGGACTCCCCTCCAGTTGACCGACCTTCCGGTGGCAGTGCTGTTCATCCTGGCCGTCACCTCGATCGGCGTGTACGGAATCGTGTTGGCCGGGTGGGCCTCGGGATCGACCTACCCGCTGCTGGGCGGCCTGCGTTCCAGCGCCCAGGTAGTCTCCTACGAGATCGCGATGGCACTGTCGTTCGCGGCGGTGTTCGTCTACTCCGGCACCATGTCCACGTCGGGAATCGTTGCCGCCCAGGAGAAGACGTGGTACGTCTTCCTGTTGCTGCCGTCATTCGCGGTGTACGTCACCGCGATGGTCGGCGAGACCAACCGCGCCCCGTTCGACCTACCCGAGGCCGAGGGCGAATTGGTCGGCGGCTTCCACACCGAGTACAGCTCGTTGAAGTTCGCCATGTTCATGCTCGCCGAGTACGTCAACATGACCACGGTCTCGGCGCTGGCGACCACGCTGTTCCTCGGCGGCTGGCACGCTCCGTGGCCGCTGAGCCTGATTCCCGGGGCCAACACCGGCTGGCTGCCGCTGATCTGGTTCGTGGCCAAGGTGTGGACGTTCCTGTTCGTGTTCATGTGGCTGCGGGCCACCCTGCCCCGCATGCGCTACGACCAGTTCATGGCGCTGGGCTGGAAGCTGCTGATCCCGGTGTCACTGGTGTGGATCATGATCGTCGCTGTTCTGCACGCCACCGGGGTCACCGGTGTCATCCCCGGATTGATCGCCGCCGCAGCACTGCTCGCGGTCCTGCTGGCGGTCACGGCGTTGCGGCGCAGGCGGGCTGACCGTCACAGCGGCGTGCCCCCGGCGCCGCCGCCGGATGCGGGCGCGTTCCCGATACCTCCACTGCCCGGCATGCCGGGCATCGGCGCGACGACAGCCAAGGAGAAAGCCGATGCCTAAGTTCCTCGATTCCGTCAAGGGTTTCGGCGTCACGTTCGGTTCGATGTTCAAGCGCCCGATCACCGAGGGGTACCCCGAGAAGCCGGGCCCGGTGGCGCCGCGCTATCACGGCCGCCACCAACTCAACCGCTACCCTGACGGGCTGGAGAAGTGCATAGGCTGCGAGCTGTGCGCGTGGGCCTGCCCGGCCGACGCGATCTACGTCGAGGGCGCCGACAACACCGAGGCCGAACGCTTCTCCCCCGGTGAGCGCTACGGCCGGGTGTATCAGATCAACTATCTGCGGTGCATCGGCTGCGGGCTGTGCATCGAGGCCTGCCCGACCCGGGCGTTGACGATGACCAACATCTACGAGCTCGCCGACGACAACCGCGGTGATCTGATCTACGGCAAGGACAAACTGCTGGCGCCGCTGCAGCCGGGTATGCAGGCACCGCCGCACCCGATGGAGCCGGGCACGACGGATGACGACTACTACCTGGGGCGTGTGACCGGCGGGCAGGAGCGAAGCGACCCGGGGATCAGGTCGGGATCGAAGGAGGCGACCAAGTGATCACGTTGCTTGCAGCCGAAACACTCACCCGCACCTCGACATCGGAGGCGGTCGCGTTCTGGATCCTGGGCGCGATCGCCGTCGCAGGCGCCATCGGCGTCGTAGCCGCCCCCAAAGCCGTCTACGCCGCCATCTTCCTGGCCTCCACCATGATCGCGCTGGCCATGATCTACGTGGCCCAGGATGCACTGTTCCTCGGCGTCGTGCAGGTGGTGGTCTACACCGGCGCGGTGATGATGCTGTTCCTGTTCGTGTTGATGCTCATCGGTGTCGACTCCTCGGAGTCCCTGGTGGAAACTATTCGGGGACAACGTGTCGCGACGATCGTGGCCGGCCTCGGCTTCGGAAGCCTACTGATCGCCGGCATCGGGTCGGTGACCACGACGGGCTTCACCGGCCTGACGCAGGCCAACGCGGGCGGAAACGTCGAAGGCCTGGCGACCCTGATCTTCACCCGCGACCTGTGGGCCTTCGAGCTCACCAGCGCGCTGCTGATCACCGCCGCACTCGGCGCGATGGTGCTGGCTCACCGGGAACGCTTCGAGCGGCGCAAGTCGCAGCGCGAGATGGTCGTTGAGCGCTTCCGCAGCGGGCAACGGGCCACCCCGCTACCGGCACCCGGTGTCTTCGCCCGGCACAACGCCGTCGACACCTTCGCCTGGCTGCCCGACGGGTCCGACGAGGACTCCTCGGTGTCGACCATCACCCGGCGCCAATCCGTGCCGGTACCCGAGCGCAGGGACGGCGACCAGTGAACCCGGCCAACTACCTCTACCTGTCGGTGCTGCTGTTCACCATCGGCGCCTCGGGAGTGTTGTTGCGACGCAACGCCATCATCATGTTCATGTGCGTAGAGCTGATGCTCAACGCCTGCAACCTGGCGTTCGTCACGTTCTCCCGCATGCACGGCCACCTCGACGGTCAGGTGGTCGCGTTCTTCACCATGGTGGTGGCGGCCTGCGAGGTGGTGGTCGGCCTTGCGATCATCATGACGATCTTCCGGACCCGACGCAGCGCCAACGTCGACGACGCCCACCTGTTACGGCATTGAACGGCACCGCGATGGAGACCCTTCTCATCCTGACCATTGCGCTGCCCCTGGCCGGAGCCGTCGTCTTGCTGCTCGGCGGAAAGGCCACCAACGCGTGGGGCCATCTGCTGGGCTGTGCGACGGTGATCGGCGCCTTCGCCTGTGGCACAGTACTGTTCACCCACTTGCTCGGCCTGCCCGCCGAGGAACGCAGCGTGCACGAGGTGTTGTTCTCCTGGGTGCCGGTCGGGGTGCTGAAGGTCGACTTCGGCCTACAGCTCGACGCGCTGTCGGTGTGCTTCGTGCTGCTGATCACCGGGGTCGGTGCGCTGATCCACATCTACTCGGTCGGCTACATGGCGCACGATCCCGCCCGCCGTCGATTCTTCGCCTACCTCAACCTGTTCGTCGCCGCGATGCTGCTGCTCGTGCTCGCCGACAACTACCTCGGCCTCTACATGGGCTGGGAGGGCGTGGGTTTGGCGTCCTACCTGCTGATCGGGTTCTGGTCGCACAAGCCCAGCGCCGCCGCCGCGGCCAAGAAGGCATTCGTGGTCAACCGGGTCGGCGACATGGGGCTGGCGATCGCGTTGATGGTGTTGTTCGCCTCGGTCGGGTCAGTCACCTTCAGCACGGTGTTCGCCGCGGTGCCGGGCATGACCAACGGTGCGCTGACCGCCGTCGGCCTGCTGTTGCTGCTCGGCGCCTGCGGCAAGAGTGCCCAGGTGCCGCTGCAGTCCTGGCTCGGTGACGCCATGGAGGGCCCCACCCCGGTCTCGGCCCTGATCCACGCCGCGACGATGGTGACCGCCGGGGTTTACCTCATCGTGCGCTCGGGTCCGGTGTTCAATGCCGCACCGGCCGCCCAGACGGCGGTCGTCATCGTCGGCGCGGTGACATTGCTGTTCGGCGCGATCATCGGCTGCGCCAAGGATGACATCAAGAAGGCGCTGGCCGCCTCGACGATGTCGCAGATCGGCTACATGGTGCTCGCCGCGGGCCTCGGGCCGGCGGGCTACGCGGTGGCCATCATGCACCTGCTCACCCACGGCTTCTTCAAGGCCGGCCTGTTCCTCGGCGCCGGGTCGGTGATGCACGCGATGGACGACGAGACCGACATGCGCCGCTACGGCGGCCTGCGGTCGCTGCTGCCGGTCACCTTCGTGACGTTCGGGCTCGGTTATCTGGCGATCATCGGCGTGCCGCCCTTCGCCGGCTTCTTCTCCAAGGACGCCATCATCGAAACCGCCTTCAACTCAGGCGGACTCAAGGGCTGGCTGCTCGGTGGTGCCGCCCTGCTCGGCGCCGGCATCACCGCCTTCTACATGACCCGCGTCATGCTGCTGACGTTCTTCGGACAGAGGCGTTGGAAGCCCGACACCCATCCGCACGAATCCCCGCACGTGATGACGTGGCCGATGATCGTGCTGGCCGTCGGCTCGGTCGGCGCGGGCGCGCTACTGGCTGTGGGCCACACCCTGCAGAACTGGCTGGAACCGGTCGTCGGCAGCCACGAGGCCGCACACACCGTCCCGGCATGGGTCATGACCACCACCGCACTGGGTGTCGTCGCGATCGGCGTGGCCGTCGCCTACCGGCAGTACGCGATGCACAACGTTCCCCAGACCGCACCGGAGGACGTCTCGGCGCTGACGGTCGCCGCACGCCGCGACCTCTACGGCGACGCGCTCAACGAGGCGACGTTCATGCGTGGCGGTCAGGAACTGACCAAGGCGCTGGTGGTGTTCGACGACAAGGGCGTCGACGGCGCCGCCAACGGACTGGCGGCCCTGGTAGGCCGGGCGTCTCAGCGCCTCGGGCAGGTGCAGACCGGCTTCGCCCGCTCCTATGCGCTGTCGATGCTGGCCGGGGCCGCACTCGTGGTGGCCGCGGTTCTGATCAGGACATGGGGGTGAGGCGATGACGACCATCCCGTGGCTGACACTGCTGTGGGCCATCCCCGTCGCCGGCGCGGCGGTGATCATCGTGCTGCCCGCCTCACTACGCCAATTCGCCAAGTACGCCGGGCTTTTCGTCGCGCTGGCAGTGTTCGTACTGTCGCTGGTGCTGGCCGCGCGGTTCCAGCCGGGCGGTGAGCAGTTCCAGTTCGTCGAGAACCATCCATGGATCCCGTCGTTCGGCACCGGCTACATCCTCGGATTGGATGGCATCGCCCTGGTTCTGGTCGTCCTCACCGCGGTCCTGGTGCCGCTGCTGATGATCGCCGGCTGGAACGACGCCGACGACCGGCCGGGGCTCTCGGGCCGCGGGACGCACAGCTACATCGCGCTGACCCTGGCGGTCGAGGGCATGGTCCTGATGTCGCTGGCCTCCCTCGACATCCTGCTGTTCTACGTGTTCTTCGAGGCGATGCTGATCCCGATGTACTTCCTCATCGGCGGCTTCGGCAACGAGAACCGGTCGAAGGCCGCGGTGAAGTTCCTGCTGTACAACTTATTCGGCGGTCTGGTCATGCTGGCCGCCGTCATCGGCTTGTACGTGGTCACCGCCAACAGCAAGGCCTTCGACTCCGGTACGTTCGACTTCCGGGCCATCGCCGACGCGGTGTCCACCGGCAAGTTCATCCTGCAGCCCGGGGTGGCCAACCTGCTGTTCCTCGGCTTCATGTTCGCCTTCGCGGTCAAGGCCCCGCTGTGGCCGTTCCACCGCTGGTTGCCCGATGCGGCCGTGCAGGCCACCCCCGCCTCGGCGGTGTTGATGATGGCGGTGATGGACAAAGTCGGCACCTTCGGCATGCTGCGGTACTGCCTGCCGCTGTTTCCCGACTCCGCAACGTATTTCCGGCCGGTGATCATCGCGCTGGCCGTAATCGGGATCGTCTACGGCGCGATCCTGGCCATCGGCCAGACCGATGTCATGCGACTGATCGCCTACACCTCGATCAGCCACTTCGGCTTCATCATCCTGGGCATCTTCGTGATGACCAGCCAGGGCCAGGCCGGCTCCACGCTGTACATGGTCAACCACGGCATCTCGACGGCCGCGCTGTTCCTGATCGCCGGATTCCTGGTGAGCCGGCGCGGTACTCGCGTCATCGCCGCCTACGGCGGGGTGCAGAAGGTGGCGCCGGTGCTGGCCGGGACGTTCCTGATCTCCGGTCTGGCAACCCTGTCGCTGCCCGGTCTGGCGCCGTTCATCAGTGAATTCCTCGTTCTCATCGGCACATTCACGCGGTATCCGGCGTTCGCGGTCTGCGCCACCATCGCGCTGGTGCTCTCGGCGCTCTACGTGCTGTGGATGTACCAGCGGATGATGACCGGTCCGGTCACCGAGGGCAACGAGGACGTGCGCGATCTGGGCCGCCGCGAACTGGTGGTGGTGGCCCCACTGATCGCCTTGCTGATCGCGCTCGGGGTGTACCCGAAAATCGCGCTGGATGTGATCAATCCGGCCGTCACGGCGACCCTGACGTCGATCCACCAGTCGGACCCGGCTCCCACAGCCGAATTGTCTTCGCGCGAGGGCTCATCCCCAGCGGAAGGAGCACGGCCATGACGGCGCCCAGCATCGCATACAGCCAGCTGGCACCGATGTTGATCGTCTTCGGTGTGGCGGTGGCGGGCGTACTCGTCGAAGCGTTCCTGCCGCGAAAGCCCCGCTACCGGACGCAGGTCGCGTTGAGCCTGGCCGGTCTGGTGGCCGCGCTGCTCGCGGTCGCCAAGCTGGCCCGTGATCTCGGCGACGGGCTCGGGCAGTCGGCGGTGGCCGGTGCCGTCGACATCGACCGGCCCGCGCTGTTCCTGCAGGGCACCATTGTGCTGATCGGAATTCTCAGTGTGCTGCTGATCGCCGAGCGGCGCGCTCCAGCGGAATCACTCGACGGTGTAGTGGGTTTGGATGCCTTCACCGCGGACGCGTCGACGGTACCGGGCAGCGTGGCCGAGAAGGTGGCCACCAAGGCCGGTCTGATCCAGACCGAGGTCTTTCCGCTGACGATGTTCGCCATCGGCGGGATGATGCTGTTTCCGGCGGCCGGTGACTTCCTGACGATGTTCATCGCGCTGGAGGTTTTCTCGCTGCCGCTGTACCTGATGTGCGGGCTGGCCCGCCGCCGCAGGCTGCTGTCGCAGGAAGCCGCGCTGAAATACTTTCTGCTCGGGGCGTTCTCGTCGGCGTTCTTCCTGTTCGGCGTCGCGATGCTCTACGGGTTCGCCGGCACGATGAGCCTGACCGGCATCCAGCAGGCCATCGCCACCAGTAACGGCGACACCACGCTGGCTCTCGTCGGTACCGGCCTGGTCACCGTCGGCCTGCTGTTCAAAGTCGGTGCGGTGCCGTTCCATTCGTGGGTGCCCGACGTCTACCAGGGTGCCCCTACCCCGATCACCGGGTTCATGGCCGCCGCCACCAAGGTCGCCGCGTTCGGCGCGATGCTGCGGGTGTTCTACGTCGCGCTGCCTGCCCTGCACCACGGCTGGCGGCCGGTGTTGTGGGTGGTGGCCATCTTGACGATGGTCGTCGGCACGATCACCGCGGTCACCCAGACCGACGTAAAGCGGATGCTGGCCTATTCGGCGGTGGCGCACGCCGGGTTCATCATGACCGGCGTGATCGCCGGGAATCGGCCCGGGCTCTCGGCCACGCTGTTCTATCTGTTCGCCTACGCGTTCTCCACGCTGGGCGCCTTCGCGGTGGTCAGCGTGGTGCGCGACGCCAACGGTGCCGAGGAGACCTCGATGGCCCGATGGGCCGGCCTCGGGCGGCGGTATCCGATTGTCGGCGTGGTCTTTTCGCTGTTCCTGCTGGCATTCGCCGGTATCCCGCTCACCAGCGGATTCGTCAGCAAGTTCGCGGTGTTCAAGGCGGCCGGCCAGGGCGGGGCCATCCCGCTGGTGGTGGTCGGCGTGGTCGCCTCGGCGATCGCCGCCTACTTCTACGTGCGGGTGATCGTGTTGATGTTCTTCACCGACCCACCTGACGATGCCCCCGAGGTCATCACCCCGAGCTCGCTGAGCGTCGCGACCATCACCCTGACGGCGGCCATCACCTTCGCGCTCGGCGCGCTGCCGCAGCCGCTTCTGAACCTGGCGAACAATGCCGCTAGATTCTTGACTTGATGATCCTTCTGAGCGACGACCTCGGCGCGGTCCGGGTCCTGACGATGAACCGTCCCGAGGTGCGCAACGCGCTGAGCACCGAGCTGTTCGAGAATCTGTATGCCGCCCTGGGCGACGCCGACGCCGACGACTCGGTCCGCGCGGTGGTGCTCACCGGCACCGACCCGGCGTTCTGTGCGGGGGTGGATCTCAAGCAGGCCCAAAACCTCGGGATGGACTACTTCTCCCGCTTCGACAAGATGAACTGCATGAACCGTCTGGTCGAGTTGGGCAAGCCGGTGATCGGGGCGATCAACGGGGCGACGTTCACCGGCGGGTTGGAGATCGCGCTCGCGTGTGACTTCCTGATCGCTTCGGAGAGAGCGGTGTTCGCCGATACCCACGCCCGGGTCGGCATCCTGCCCGGCGGCGGAATGACCGCACGGCTGCCTCGGCTGGTCGGCTCCGGGATGGCCCGGCGGCTGTCAATGACCGGTGAGGTGGTCGACGCGGCGCGCGCCGAGAGGATCGGTCTGGTCACCGAAGTCGTTGCCCACGAACAGCTTCTGGACCGCGCACTGGAGTTGGCCGGGCAGATCGCCGAGGTTCCCGGGCCGGTGATGTCAGGCCTGAAGGAGATCTATCGCAGCGGCACGGCGGCGATCACCGACCCCGCGCTGAAGGCCGAGCGCGCGGTCGCGGCCAACTCCCACGTCGACACCGCCGAGCTTGCCGCCCGCCAGCGCGAGGTGGCCGACCGCAACAAACGCCAGATCAGCTTCGGCTGAGACCGAAACTTGTCGGTGGCCCCTGCGATGATGGGGTCATGTCTTCGTCGGCTGCGATAGCCACTCCAAAGAAGCGCCTTGAGGTGCTCTTCGAGGAGTTGGCCGAGTTGGCCGGGCAGCGCAACGCCATCGACGGCCGCATCGTCGACGTCGTCGCCACCCGCCGACCACCTCACCATCCTCGACAGCGACGGCGACCCCCTCACCAACCAAACACTGGCACGACCACCCCACCACCAACCACCCGACGTCCCACCGTGTCCGGGACCCCTCGGCGAACGCGCCGACTGGAAGTGGTACCACCCCTACGAACCCAAAGCCCCGCCGGACAACTAGCCGATGGCGCCGCGAATGTTGGTGAACGGGCTGAAGCTGCCGTCGAGGACCTCGAAGTGGCCGATGGTCCGGCCCGTCACCACATTGGGGTCGACCAGCGCGAGTTCGACTGCGGCACGGGCGAACTCGTCATCGGGTGACACGCTGTCGAATTCGTTGCGGTAGTACGACAATCCCGGGGTGGGGATCGGCCGCGACGGTGCCAGTGCGTTGACGGCGATGTTGTGCCGCTGCAAATCGAATGCGGCACACCAGGTGAGGTGCTCCAGCGCCGCCTTGGAACCGCCGTATCCCGGCAGCACGCCGCCGGCGAAGTTCTGGTACGGCCCGTCGCCCGGTACGCGGGATGCCACCGAGGTGACGTTGATGATCGAGCCGAACCCGGCGTCGAACATGTCCGGGCAGACCAGCTGCATCAGCTCGTAGGACGCGAACACCCCGATCTCGAAATGCCGCCGGTACGCGCCGAGCGGGATCGACAGGAAGCCGGGCCAGTCGGCGTTGCCGGACTTAGCCGCGCCGGCGCGCTTGGGCTGCTTCGGGGCCGCGTCCGCCTTCGGCGGACGGCCGGGGGCGGTGAAGGCGGCGTTGTTGACCAGGACGGTGATCGGGCCGAGCGCGGCCCGCGCCTCGGAGACCAGGCGCGGAATGTCCTCGCGCTCAAGCAGATCCGCCTGGATTGCCACCGCGGTACCGCCGGCGGCCTCGATGGCGTCGACCGTCTCCCCGATGGTGCCGGGCAGTCGTTCGTCCCACTGCTGCTGGGTTCTCGCCACCACCGCCACCGCGGCGCCCTCGGCGGCCAGGGCCAGCGCAGTGGCCCTGCCCAGGCCGCGGCTGGCTCCGGTGACAATCGCGGCGCGTCCCGCCAGCCGTCCCGTCATCGCGTCGTCCTCTCGTCGTTCACAGCGCCACGCCGTGCACCAGGATCGCCGTCGTCTGGTCCACCCAGTCGTCGTCGAGATCACCCTCGGGCGTCAGCAGCAACCGCAACATCGTTGCACCACCGATGAGTTCGATGAGCCGGTCGGGCTCCACATCGGGGTGCACCTCCCGGCAGTGCACCGCTTCGACCAGACGGTCACGCACCAGGGCGAACAGTCCGGTGAAGCGCGCCATCACCCGCGCATTGAGCTGCGGGTCGGCACCCATGTCGGCGATCAGGCCGGGCAGCGCGGCCCGCACCACCGGGCTGGTGAACACGTCGCGGGTCGCGGCCAACATGGCCCGCACGTCCCCGGGGACGTCACCGGCCGGGGTCTCCAGCGCGGTCGGTGCGGTGGGGAACGCGGCTTCGTGCACCAGTTCGGCCTTGCTCGACCACCGCCGGTACAGTGCGGTCTTGGTCGTGCCTGCTCGTTCGGCAACGGCGGCCAGAGTGAGATTGGCGTAACCGATCTCGACCAACAGCTCCGCGGTGGCGCGCAGGATGGCGGCGTCGATGCGCGGATCGCGGGGACGGCCCGCGGCCCCGGCCTTGTCCACCGACGACGGATCAGCGCTCATAACGCTACTGAGCGTATCGTAATCGGCGTCCGGGTACGGCCCCTCAGGCGAACGCGTACGGCCCGAAGCGGCCCCAGGCGACGAACAGCGCCAGCGCCAGCAGCACGACGTTGACCGCGATCATCGGCGTTTCCTTGCGGCGGGCGTGCACCACCGCCGCACCGATCATGGTCGCCGCCAGGCCGAGTGCGGCCAGCGGGACGAGTACGGGCGCGATGTGCACCAGTGCGGGCACGACCAGGCCGATCGCGCCGAGCAGTTCGAGCAAGCCGATGAGCTTCACAGTGGGCGCACTGAAGTCGGCGGCCCACCCCATGCCGGATTCCACGAGCTTCTCCGGGGTCGAGACGAGCTTGAACACGCCCGCTCCGGCGAACATCACCGCCAGTACGCCCGCGACGATCCACAGTGCAAGATTCATGATTGCCTCCGATTGACTTCAACAGTGAAGTGAACGATAGGCCGCATGACTTCAATGTTCAAGTCAAGTTAGGCTGACGTCATGGCATTCCGGGACGAGCCGAGGTGGCTCGACGACACCGAACAGCAGGCGTGGTTCACCTTCGCCAACGTCGTCATGCGATTGCCCGCGGTGCTCGACGGGCAACTGCAGCGCGACGCCGGGATCAGTCACTTCGAGTTCGTGATCATGGCAAGGCTGTCCGAGACACCGGAGCGGGAATTGCGCATGAGCGCGATCGCACAGGCGGTTCAGGCATCCCTGTCCCGGCTGTCCCAGGCCGTCGCCCGGCTGGAAAAGCGTGGCTGGGTGCGCCGCGGACCCGATCCCGACGACGGGCGCTACACCATCTGCACCCTGACCGACGAGGGCATGGCCAAGGTGGTCGCAACAGCTCCGGGACACGTTGCGGCAGTCCGCGAGTACGTGGTCGATCGGTTGTCGGCGAACCAGATCCGCCAGCTCACCGCCATCTCACAACGCATCCTCGAGACGATGCCGCCGGACGCCACCTGGCCGGCCCAGGACTGCGGGGGCCGTCGGCAGCGCCGGGATTCCGGCGACTGACAGCACGCCGTCCCACCACCCTTGTCATCTGCCAACGCGTCTGCTTTTATAACGCTACTTACCGTATCGAAATTGGGTCGGAGGACAACGGTGACCAACAACCCGAACGTCGAAACAGACGTCGACCATCTGCAGCGCTCCGGACGCGACGTCACCACGGTGCCTGCGCTGATCTCGAACTGGCTGTCCACCGTCCTGCCGGGCGGCGTGAAGCCGGAGGTGACCGTCGAAAGCGGCATCGACTCCAACGGAATGTCCTCGGAGACGATCATCCTGACCGGCCGCTGGGTGCAGGACGGCAAGGAGATCGAGGAGAAGTGGGTCGCCCGGGTGGCCCCCACCGAGGAAGACGTACCGGTGTTCATCACCTACCGGATGGACCACCAGTTCGACGTCATCCGCCTCGTCGAGGAACTGACCGACGTCCCGGTGCCGAAGGTGCGCTGGATCGACACCAAGGGCGAGGTGCTCGGCAGCCCGTTCTTCCTAATGGACCACGTGTCGGGCATCGTCCCGCCGGACGTCATGCCCTACACGTTCGGCGGCAACTGGTTCGCCGATGCCGCCCCCGAGCAGCAGCGCGCCCTCCAGGACGCGACGATCGAGGTGCTGGCCAAGCTGCACTCGATCCCCAACGCGGACAAGACTTTCGGGTTCCTCACCGAGGCCGTGCCGGCCGGCGACACTCCACTGCGCCGTCAGCTCAACTGGCTCACCGAGTGGTACGAGTTCGCGGTACCCGACATCGGCCGCTCACCGCTGGTGGAGAAGGGCCTGAAGTGGCTGGAAGACAACTTCCCGGCTGACATCGCCGCCGGAGAGACGGTGCTGGCGTGGGGCGACTCACGCATTGGCAACGTGCTCTACGAGGACTTCCGCCCGGTTGCTGTGCTGGACTGGGAGATGGCCACCCTGGGCCCACGCGAACTGGATGTGGCCTGGATCATCTTTGCGCACAACGTCTTCCAGGAACTGTCCGGCCTCGCCGGGATGCCCGGCCTGCCGGAGGTGATGCGCGAGGAAGACGTGCGCGCCACCTACCAGAAGCTGACGGGCGCCGAACTCGGCGACCTGAGGTGGTTCTACGTCTACTCTGGAGTGATCTGGTGCTGCGTGTTCATGCGCACCGGTGCGCGGCGCGTGCACTTCGGCGAGATCGAGAAGCCCGAGGACGTCGAGTCGATGTTCTACCACGCAAGCCTGCTGCGCCGTCTCATCGAGTTCCCGGAGGGCAGGAGCGAAGCGACCCGGGATAACAAGGAGGACTAAGTCTCATGCTCGGACCCATGGACGAATTCCCGGTTCACCAAGTCCCCCAACCGATTGCGTGGCCGGGCTCCTCGGACCGCAATTTCTACGACCGGTCCTACTTCAACGCCCACGACCGCTCCGGGGACATCTTCCTGATCACTGGTCTCGGCTACTACCCCAACCTCGGGGTCAAGGACGCCTTCTTCCTGGTACGCCGCGGCGACACCCAGACCGCGGTGCACCTGTCGGATGCCATCGACCAGGACCGGCTCAACCAGCACGTGCTGGGCTACCGGGTCGAGGTGCACAAGCCGCTGGAGAAGCTGCGGATCGTGCTCGACGAGACCGAGGGCATCGCCGCCGACCTCACCTGGGAGGGCCTGTACCCGGTCGTGCAGGAGCAGCCGCATATCATGCGCCAGGGCAACCGGGTGACGCTGGATGCGCAGCGGTTCGCCCAAGTGGGTTCGTGGGCAGGACATCTGGTGATCGACGGCGAGGAGATCACCGTCGACCCGTCAGTCTGGATCGGCAGCCGCGACCGCTCCTGGGGTATCCGCCCCATCGGTGAGGCAGAGCCCGCCGGCCGGCCGGCCGACCCGCCGTTCGAAGGCATGTGGTGGCTGTACGTGCCGATGGCGTTCGAGGACTTCGGCATCGTGGTGATCATCCAGGAGGCACCCGACGGCTTCCGCTCGCTCAACGACTGCACGCGCATCTGGCGCGACGGCCGGGTGGAGCAGCTGGGCTGGCCGCGAGTGAAGATCCACTACCGCTCCGGCACCCGAATCCCCACGGGCGCAACCATCGAGGCCACCGACGCCAACGGCGCCCCGCTGCGTTTTGACGTCGAGTCCAAGCTGCCCGTACCGATCCACGTCGGTGGCGGCTACGGCGGCGACTCGGACTGGATCCACGGCGTGTGGAAGGGCGAGAAGTTCACTGAGCGCCTCACCTATGACATGACCGACCCGGCGGTCATCGGCCGCGCCGCCTTCGGCGTCATCGATCACGTCGGCCGCGCCGTCTGCCACGACGGCGGCAAGTCCTCGGAGGGCTGGGGCCTGTTCGAGCACGGCGCGCTGGGCCGCCACGATCCGTCGGGCTTCGCCGACTGGCTCACCGTCGCTCCGTAGGGCTGTCCCGCTCGTACGCCACAACGTCAGGTGACTACACCGTGAAAGTCATGACCGCCCTGTTCGGGCTCAACGATGCGACCGATCGTGCGCGGGCACTGCGTGAGGCCGGCGCCAGCGGCGTCTTCACCTTCGAAGGACCCCACGACGTGTTCGCGCCGCTGACGCTGGCGTCCACTGTCGGCGGCCTGGACCTGATGACGAACGTGGCAATCGCCTTCCCGCGCAACCCGATCCAGTTGGCCCACCAGGCTTACGATCACCAGTTGCTCGCCGACGGCCGGTTCATCCTCGGGCTGGGCACCCAGGTGCGGGCTCAGATCGAGAAGCACTACGGTGTGGCGTTCGACAAGCCGGTCGCCCGGATGAGCGAGCTCGTCCGGGCGTTGCGGGCGATCTTCACCACCTGGGAGACCGGCGAGCGCCTGGACTTCCGCGGCGAGTACTACCGGCACACGCTGATGACGCCGATGTTCAACCCCGGGCCGAATCCCTTTGGGCCGCCGCCGATTTACGTCGGCGCGCTGGGTCCGCGGCTGACCCGCGCCACCGCAGAGGTCGCCGACGGGCTGCTGGTGATGCCGTTCGGCTCGGCGAAGTTCCTGCGCGAGTCGACGATGCCGGCGGTACAGGACGGTTTGGCGGCCGCCGGACGCGCGGGGTCGTCGTTCGCGGTGGTACCCGAGATCATCCTGTCGGCCGGCGAGGATCACGACGCCACGCGGCGTCTGCTGGCGTTCTACGGGTCCACCCCGGCGTATCGACCGGTGCTGGACATCCACGGCTGGGGCGATCTTCAGCCCGAGCTGAATGCGATGTCCAAACAGGGCAAGTGGCAGGATATGGCCGGTCTCATCAGTGACGAGATCCTGCACACCATCGCCGCCTGCGGCACGCCCAAGCAGATCGCCGCGCACATCCGAGACCGCGTCGACGGCGTCGGCGATACCGTCTGCCTCTACCAGCCGGGCCCCATCGCCATCGAGACACTCGCCGAGATCGTCGACGAACTGGCCGGCTGACAGTCCCCTCGAGATCGACGTTTTGCACGACCTCACTCGTGCTTTCCCGCCCAAACGTTGGTTTGGGCGCAAGGGAGCGGCGAGACTGGGACCATGGGCTACGACGTAGTGGTGATCGGGGCGGGGTTCGCAGGCCTGACCGCAGCGCGTGAACTGACGCGCACCGGCTTGGACGTGGTGGTGCTCGAGGGCCGCGACCGGGTGGGCGGCCGCTCCAGCACGACAACTTTGGCCGGTGTCCCCGTCGACCTCGGCGGCACCTTCGTCGGCCCCACTCAGGACGCCGTGCTGAAACTGGCCGCCGAACTGGGCTGCCCGACGGCGCCGACGTACTCCACGGGGACGAACGTGATCCGCTGGCGCGGCCGGGTGCGCTCCTACCGCGGCACCATTCCGCGGCTGTCGCTGGTGAGCCTGCTCGACATCGGCCGCATCCAGTGGCAGGTCGAACGCCTGGCCCGCGGCGTCGACATCACAACGCCGTGGACGGCGCGCAAGGCCAAGCACCTGGACAATCTGTCGCTGGGCGACTGGCTGCACTCGGCGGGCGCGACCCGCTCCTCCTACGACCTGATGGCCATCATGGCGCGGGTGACCTGGGGTGCCGAGCCCGACGAGGTGTCCATGCTGCACGCGGTGCGCTACATCAAGGCCGCGGGCGGTATCAACCGCATGCTCGACGTCGCCGGCGGCGCCCAGCAGGACCACTTTCCCGGCGGCACCCAGCAGATCGCGTCGAAGGTGGCCGCCGAACTCGGTGATCGCGTGCACCTGCAGGCCGCGGTGTCGCGGATCGAGTGGTCCGACGACGCCGTCGCCGTCACCTCCAGCGCCGGGGTGGTCGAGGCGCGCCGCGCCATCCTGGCCATCGCGCCGGCCCACCGGCTGAATATCGACATCGCCCCGGCGCCGCCGATCGAATACCAGCAGCTGGCCCAGCGCTGGCCGCAGGGCGCGCTCAGCAAGGCCTACGCCGTCTATCCGCGCCCGTTCTGGCGCACTGCCGGGCATTCGGGTCAGGCGCTCTCCGACGAGGGCCCGGTGTTCATCACCTTCGACGTCAGCCCCGGTGGCGACGGCCCGGGCGTCCTGCTCGGTTTCGTCGACTCACGCGGCTTCGACGCGCTGCCACCCGAGCAGCGCCGCGACAAGGCCGTCAAAGGCTTCGCCGGGCTGTTCGGGGTGGAGGCCGAGAACCCGATCGACTATCTCGATCACTGTTGGGGCGCAGAGACTTTCGCGCCCGGCGGCCCGACTGCCGCGGTGCCCCCGGGCTCGTGGACGCAGTTCGGTCCGCTGTTGCGCACGCCGGTGGGGCCGCTGCACTGGGCGGGCACCGAGACCGCCGACGAGTGGACGGGCTTCCTCGACGGTGCGGTGCGATCGGGTCAGCGGGCCGCCGCCGAGGTCACCGCGGCACTCAAGAACTGATACGCCGCTCGGCCACCACGGACTGCACCAGTGCGCGCAGGTGGCCGTTGACCGTCTCGGGGTGTTCCAGGATCGCGCAGTGACCGCCGGGCACCTCGACGAGTTCGACCAGATTAGGTGCGGCCTTGGCGATCTTGCGGGCCTGGCACATCGGCAGCAGCCGGTCTTTGGTGGACCCGATCACCAGGGTCGGCACGGTCAGACCCGACAGGTCGATGTGGCGGGGGCCCATCTCGTCGACCAGGACCCGCGCCCACGCGCCACGGCCCCCGGGCGGGGTGGTGGCGAACAGGTCGTGGATGAACTCGGCGATCGACGGGTCGGCCTCGGCGCCGACGGCCATCAACGTGACGAACCAGCGGCTGCCGGGCTGAGCCCCGCGCAGCAGCGGCGCGCCGCCGAACGTCTGGATCATCCGTCGGGCCGCCAGCGACCGGCCACCGGCCAGCAACGAGGGCACCCGCAGCAGGTTGATCTCCTCGAGCAGGTCACCGGTGGTGGTGTTGATCAGCGCGACGGCATCGGCACGCTCGGCGACGCTGTCGCGGTGGCGGTCGGACCAGGAACTGATGGCGATGCCGCCCATCGAGTGTCCGGCGATGACGGCGCGCTCCCCCGGGCGCAGCGTGGCGGCCAGGACGGCGTCGAGATCACCGGCGAGATGGCCGAGGCTGTAGGCCGACCGGTGCGGCAGGCCGCTGCGGCCGTGACCGCGGTGGTCGTAGGCGATGACGCGGTAGTCGCGGGAGAGGTCGTTGATCTGCTCATGCCAGACCCGCAGGGCACAGGTGATGCCGTGCGCCAGCACGATCGGGTAGCCGTCCTCGGGGCCGAAGACCTCGGTGTGCAGGCGGGTCCCGTCGGCGGCGCGGACGTTGACGATCCGGCTGGGCGGCAGCTGCGGGCCGCGGACGGCCACTGGTGACGCTGACATGGTGACTCCTCGCCTGCTGCGGCAACGCTGCCACACCGGACGACAAGACTAACCGCTGCGGGGCTGTGAGAGCCCCGGGTTCGGCCGCGTCGTTATCGCACCGTGCCCTGTCCCTAGGATGGCCCGGTGACCGACCATGCCTTCGCCCCCGAGCAGCGACGTGCGGTCTACCGGGCGATCGCCGAGCGCCGTGACATGCGGCGATTCGTTCCCGGGTCGACGGTCGGCGAGGACGTCCTGGCTCGTTTGCTGGCCGCCGCGCACGCCGCCCCGAGCGTGGGGCTGATGCAGCCGTGGCGGTTCATCCGGATCACCGACGACGCGGTGCGCCGCCAGATCCACGCCCTGGTCGACGACGAACGCCGGCTGACGGCGACCGCGCTGGGCGAGCGATCCGAGGAGTTCCTGGCGCTGAAGGTCGAGGGCATCCTCGACTGCGCCGAGCTGCTGGTTGTCGCCCTCGGTGAGGGCCGCGAGGCACATGTCTTCGGGCGGCGCACCATGCCGCACATGGACCTGGCCTCGGTATCGTGCGCCATCCAGAATCTGTGGCTGGCCGCGCGCGCGGAGGGCCTCGGCATGGGGTGGGTGTCGCTGTTCGACCCGCGCCGCCTCGCCGAGCTGCTGGGCATGCCGGAGGACGCCGAACCCGTGGCGATCCTGTGCCTGGGACCGGTCCCGGACTTCCCCGACCGGCCCGCACTGGAGCTCGACCAGTGGGCGTTCGGGCGGCCCCTGGCCGAGTTCGTCAGCGAAAACGGTTGGGACTGAACACCGTCAGCCGTCATAAGGCAGGCTGGGTCCTACGATGACCGTTCCCCTGCTCGCCGACCCGGGCGACCTGTCCGCCGTGCGCGCGATGGGCGCCGACCCCGACGGGCTGTTCGAGTCGTTCTCTGCCTGGGCGCAGGCCGGTGGCATCACCCTGTATCCGGCGCAGGACGAGGCGTTGATCGAGTTGATCAGCGGCGCCAACGTGGTGCTGGCCACGCCGACCGGCTCGGGCAAGTCGCTGGTGGCGACCGGCGCGTTGTATTCGGCGCTGGCCACCGGCCGGCGCAGCTACTACACCGCGCCGATCAAGGCGCTGGTCAGTGAGAAATTCTTCGCGCTGTGCGGCATTTTCGGGGCCGCCAATGTCGGCATGCTCACCGGCGACGCCGCGGTCAACGCCGGCGCGCCGATCATCACGTGCACCGCGGAGGTGCTGGCGAACGTCGCACTGCGGGAAGGTGCGGATGCCGACATCGGCCTGGTGATCATGGACGAGTTCCATTTCTACGGCGACCCCGACCGCGGGTGGGCCTGGCAGGTGCCGCTGCTGGAACTGCCGAAGGCGCAGTTCCTGCTGATGTCGGCCACCCTGGGCGACGTCACATTCCTGCGCGGCGACCTCACCCGCCGCACCGGCCGGGCCACGGCGCTGATCGCCGATGCCGAGCGTCCGGTCCCCCTGTTCTTCAGCTACGCCACCACGCCGATGCACGAGACCATCGGCGACCTGCTCGACACCAAGCAGGCGCCGATCTATGTCGTCCACTTCACCCAGGCCTCCGCGCTGGAGCGGGCGCAAGCTCTGATGAGCGTGAATGTCAGCAGCAAGGACGACAAGGCGGCCATCGCCGATCTCATTGGCGCCTTTCGCTTTTCGTCGGCGTTCGGGACCACCCTGTCGCGACTGGTGCGCCACGGGATCGGCGTGCACCACGCCGGCATGCTGCCCAAGTACCGTCGGCTGGTCGAACAGCTCGCCCAGGCCGGCCTGCTCAAGGTCATCTGCGGCACCGACACTCTCGGCGTCGGGATCAACGTGCCGATCCGGACGGTGGTGTTCTCGGCGCTGTCGAAGTACGACGGCACCCGCACCCGTCTGCTCAACGCGCGCGAGTTCCACCAGATCGCCGGGCGGGCCGGGCGCGCCGGCTACGACACCGCGGGCACCGTCGTCGTTCAGGCGCCCGACCATGAGGTGGAGAACCTCAAACAGTTCGCCAAGGTCGCCGACGACCCGAAGAAGCGCCGGAAACTGGTCCGCCGCAAGGTACCTGAGGGCATGGTTCCCTGGAGCGAGTCCACCATGACGCGGCTCATCGAGGCGGTTCCCGAGCCGCTGACCTCCAGTATGAGGGTGTCGACGGCGATGATCCTCGACGTCGTGGACCGCCCCGGTGACCCGTTCGTCGCGATGCGCAGGCTGCTCACCGACAATCACGAACCGCGCAAGCGTCAGCTCGCCCACATCCGGGAGGCGGTCGGCATCGCCCGCTCGCTGCTGCAGGCCGGCATCCTCGAACGCCTCGCCGAGCCCGAGCCCGATGGGCGCCGCTACCGGCTCACCGTGGACCTGCCGCCCGACTTCGCCCTCAATCAGCCGTTGTCGACGTTCGCGCTGGCGGCGATCGAGGTTCTCGACCCGGCCTCGGAAACCTATGCGCGCGATGTTGTTTCGGTGATCGAGGCGACGCTGGAGGACCCGCGGCAGATCCTGGCCGCACAGCTGAACAAGGCCAGGGGCGAAGCCGTCGCCGCGATGAAGGCCGAGGGCATCGAGTACGACGAGCGCATCGAACTGCTCGACGACGTGACCTACCCCAAGCCGCTCGACGAACTGCTGCAGCACACCTTCGAGGTGTATCTGCGCAGCAACCCGTGGGCCGCCGACGGCCGGCTGTCGCCGAAGTCGGTGGTGCGCGAAATGTGGGAGCGGGCGTTCACCTTTCGAGAGTTCGTCAGCGTCTACGGGCTGACCCGCTCGGAAGGTGCGGTGCTGCGCTACCTCTCCGACGCGTTCAAGGCGCTGCGCTCGGGTGTGCCCGCCGCGGCACGCACAGAGGAGCTCACCGACATCGTGGAATGGCTCGGCGAGTTGGTGCGCCAGGTCGATTCGAGTCTGCTCGACGAGTGGGAGCAGCTGACCAACCCGGACCAGCCCCATGACGCCCCGGTGGCGGTGCCGGCCCGCCCGCGCCCGCTGACCGGCAACGAGCGCGCGTTCACTGCGATGGTGCGCAATGCCCTGTTCCGGCGGGTGGAGCTCTTCGCCCGCCGCCGCGCCCACGACCTCGGCGAGCTGGATGCCGCAGCGGGGTGGACAGCCTCGCGGTGGCAAGCCGTGATCGACGACTACTTCGACGAACACGACGACGTGGGCACCGGGGCCGACGCCCGCGGACCCGCGATGCTGATCTTCGACCGCAGGCCAGGGGCGTGGCGGGTGCGCCAAATCCTCGACGACCCGGCCGGTGACCACGACTGGGGCTTCGAGGTCGAGGTGGACCTGGAGGCTTCTGATGAGGCGGGCGCCGCCGTGCTCGCCGTGGTCGACGCCGGCCGCCTCGGGCCGGATTAGCGGATTCCCGCCGCCGCCAAATACGATCGGGGGCGTAATGAGTGATCACGACCTTGAAGTACGGACGTCCCCGAAGGGCACGGCAGCGGCGAACCGGCTGGCGGCCGAAGCCGGCCGACGCCGAACCTTCGCGGTGATCAGCCACCCGGACGCCGGAAAATCGACCCTGACCGAAGCCCTCGTGCTGCACGCCAAGGTGATCACCGAGGCGGGCGCGATCCACGGCAAGGCGGGACGGCGCTCCACCGTGTCGGACTGGATGGAGATGGAGAAGGCCAGGGGTATCTCCATCACCTCGACGGCGCTGCAGTTCCCCTACACCTCCCCTGACGGGCAGGACTGCGTCATCAACCTGCTCGACACCCCCGGCCACGCCGACTTCTCCGAGGATACCTACCGGGTGCTGTCCGCCGTCGACTGCGCCGTGATGCTGATCGACGCGGCCAAGGGCCTGGAACCGCAGACGCTCAAGCTTTTTCAGGTCTGCCGCCACCGCGGAATCCCCATCCTCACCGTGATCAACAAGTGGGACCGCCCGGGCCGGTACGCCCTGGACCTGCTCGACGAGATCTCCGACCGCATCGGTCTCAAGCCCATGCCGCTGACGTGGCCGGTCGGTATCGCCGGTGATTTCAAAGGCGTCCTGGATCGCCGCACCGGCAACTTCATCCGGTTCACCCGCACCGCGGGCGGCGCCACCGCCGCCCCCGAGGAGCACATCCCGCCGGATCGTGCCCACGACGCCGCGGGCGACGACTGGGACACCGCGGTCGAGGAGTGCGAGCTGCTCAGCGCCGACGGCGGTGACTACGACCGGGAGGCCTTCCTCGCCGGCGCGGGAACCCCGGTGCTGTTCACCTCGGCGGCGTTGAACTTCGGGGTCAATCAGCTGCTGGACACCTTGGTGCGGCTGGCTCCCCCGCCCAGCGGGCAACTCGACGTCGACGGCAACCTGCGCAGCGTGGATTCGCCGTTCAGCGCGTTCGTCTTCAAGGTGCAGGCCGGGATGGACTCGGCGCACCGCGACCGGATCGCCTATGCCCGGGTCTGCTCGGGCACGTTCGAACGCGGCGACGTGCTGACCCACGCCGCCTCCGGCAAGCCGTTCGTCACCAAGTACGCCCAGTCGGTGTTCGGCCAGCAGCGCTCGACGCTGGACAGCGCATGGCCCGGCGATGTGATCGGTCTGGCCAACGCGGCCTCACTACGTCCCGGCGACACCCTGTTTCGCGATGTGCCCGTTCACTTTCCGCCCATCCCGAGCTTCTCCCCCGAGCATTTCGCTGTCGCCCGCGGCACCGACCCCAGCAAGCACAAGCAGTTCCGCAAGGGCATCGAGCAGCTCGACCAAGAGGGCGTCGTCCAGGTGCTGCGGTCGGACCGCCGTGGCGATCAGGCCCCCGTCCTGGCTGCCGTCGGCCCCATGCAGTTCGAAGTGGCCAGCCACCGGATGGCCACCGAGTTCAATGCACCGATTTCGCTGGAGTCGCTGCCGTACACGGTGGCCCGCGCCATCGACCCTGACGACGCCGAATTCGCCCAGAAGCAGGTGTCGATGGAAGTGCTGACCCGCACCGACGGCGTCATGCTGGCGCTGTTCACCACGAAGTGGCGGATGCAGGGCTTCTGCGAGGACAACCCGGGCGTGAAGCTGCGCTCGCTGGTGGCCGCCGGCGACAACTGACGCCGATGTGACGGCAGTCTCCAACGGCGCCTCAGGGGCTTGCGTGTGCAAGAAAACGGGTACTCCGCGAGTCAACCCCTGAAGGAGCCTCCCGTGCCCACAAACACTGCGGTCCTCGCGCCTGGCGCTACCCGCCCCACCACTGACACCGCGATGCGCCGCCATGTCAGCGCCGAACTCGACATCGACATCACCGCACCCACCACCCTGGTGTTTCAGATCGCGGTCGCCCCGCACCCGGGCGCCGAGGTCGACGAGTCGCTGTCGTTCGTTCTGGATGGCACCGCGATCACCGCATCGGAGATCAGCGGCGAGCACGGCAACCGCGTCCACAAGTTCGACGCCCCGGTCGGCCATCTACGGGTCGACTACTCCGCGACCGTCGTCGGCCAGACCGATCCCGCGCCCGTCTCCGAATATGACCTGACGAAGTACCTGCGGCCCAGTCGCTACGCCGAAGCCGACAAGTTCTACGGTTTCGCCGCAACAGAATTCGGTGCTTTAGCCGACTCGACAACCCTGTTGGAGAAGGTGTCGTCGTGGGTGGGCACCCGGCTGAATTATGTGCCTGGTTCCAGCGACCCGATCGACGGAGCCACCGACACCCTGTTGGCGGGCAACGGCGTGTGCCGCGACTATGCCCACCTGGTCGTCGCACTGCTGCGCGCGGTCAACGTGCCGGCCCGGCTGGTGTCGGTCTACGCACCGGGCCTGTCCCCGATGGACTTTCACGCCGTTGCCGAGGGGTTCGTCGACGGTCAGTGGCGGGTCGTCGATGCGACCTGCCTCGCGCCGCGGCAGACATTGGTACGGATCGCCACCGGACGTGACGCCGCCGACACCGCCTTCCTCGACAACCACAAGGGTGCGATCAACCTGGCCGATATGACGATCACCGCGACCTCGGACGGCGATCTGCCGAAGGACTCCACCGACCAATTGGTCTCGATCAGGTAGGCGCTACCGCCTGCTCCGCCTCGCGTGGAATCGAGAGCGCCACAATGAGTTCCAAGACGGACCTAGGGTCGTTGAGACGATCACCGAAGAGCTCGCGGAGTTGAGTCATGCGGTAGCGCACGGTCTGGGCGTGCACGAAGAGTTCGGCCGCGACGGCATCGCGCTGGCCCTGGTGCAGCAGCCACGACCGCAACGTCTCGGCCAGGCGCTCGGCGGAGTTGGGCCGCAATTGCGCCAACGGGGCCAGCACGGTGCGCCGCAAGTCCGCGGCGGCTTCGCGATCGGCACCGAGCACCAGCTCCACGAGGTGTGCTTCGGTGTCGACGACGTCGTCGCCATCGGGGGTCGCCAAGACATCGCGGGCTTGCAGAACTCGCCGATACGAGTCGTGCACGTGCATCCACGGGCGGGCCGGCCCGACCACCGCCCGTCGCCCCCGCAGTTCCCTCAACAACCGGGGCCGGCCACTTCCGTGCACGTCTGGAACCATCAGCAGCACAACGGATTCGGCGGCGTCGATGCCGGGCAGGTCTTCGCCGAGTCCCAGGGTGGACTGCCCGAAACGGGAGACGATGCCACGCATCTGAGCTGCCGGCACCAGCACGGCAGTCAGGGTCTCCGGCGGGACCCACCCGACCAGGTCCGCGCTCGCCAGCAGAGTCTCGGTCGGCGCTCCCAACCTGCATCAATTGGTTGCGGTTCGGGCTGAGCGTCCTGTTGCCCCGGCGGTGCGGGTGTCTGCCGATCGCGACGCGGACGCACTTGCCGCGGCTTTCGCCCTTGCGGTCGGCGTGACCACGCGAATAACCCTCTCGGGCAATACGAGTGGCTGACCGGCCGCCGGACGGATACGCGGGGAGCGGTGCGCTGCCGGACGGGCCGGGGCCACGGAAGCCTTGGGGGCCTGCGTGATTGGCGCCGTGTGGTCAGCCACCGAAGCCCGCACGGCAGCGACCGGTGTCGGGGTGGCGCTCGGGAAGAGCTTGGCGAGAAACGCCTGCACAGACTGAATGAAGCTCTGAACCATCTGGGAAACGACCACCAGCAGAAAGAGCGGAAAGAGCGCCACGCACGCAACGAGACCGCCAACCCATCCGCACAGAACGTCCGTCGTGCTGGCCGACGCTGACCTGGCTGCGGCGGGTGCCGACCGTGGCGCCGAGGCCGGTGCCGGTGCCGGCACCGTGACCCCGTTGCGCAAGTCGGTGACGACGGATTCGAGAAGCACCGTCGTGTGGAGTTGAGTACGAACAGTTGCGCCGGCGTGACTCGGCGGGGCCGCCACGAGACTCAACGTCAGCGCAGCGATACATGTCGTAGCGCACCCCATGACGACAGCACCCGGGTTTGACGATCGATTCATGACACCCCCCACGCAGCACGTTCGACAGAAGTTTAGCCCTGGCGAGTCAGCCGCAACCGCGAAAATAGCGAACGCCTAACCCCACCAGAACGACGTGGCGATGGCCCCGTACAGGGCGATCAGCGCGGCGCCCTCGAACCAGTTGGACTCACCGTCGAAGGTCACCAAAACCGCGACGAGGGCCGACATCACCATGGACGCCAGCAGCAGTGGCGAGAGCACCAGGTTGAACTCCGGCTGCCCGAGCAGACCCGCGGCCAGCACGACGATCGGGGCGATGGTGAGCGCGATCTGGACCGGCGACTGCAGGATCACCTGGACCGCGAAGTCCATCTGGTTCTTGGCCGCCAGCTGGATGCCGACCACGTTTTCGACGGCGTTGCCCGCGATGGCCACGATCACCAGGCCGGCGAACACCTCGTTGATCCCGGCGGCGTCCATCGCGGGCTGAAGCGCTCCGACGAACCACTCCGAGACGAACGCGGCGCCGATCCCGGTGGCGGCGAGCATGCCGATCGCCATCAGAAGCGGCCACTCGCCGTGCTTGGCCGCCTTGCTCGCCGCCGCCGCGGAATCCGGGTTGGCCGCGATGGGCGAACCGTGGTTCTGTTTGGACGAGCGCGACAGCGCGGCCGGCAGCGACAGCGCGAACAGCGCCAGCATGATCACCGACACCACCACCGACACCGTGCGTTCGTGGGTGGCCGCGGGGGTGTGCAGCGCGGCGGTCAGCGAGGGCACCGCCAGGATGAACACCGCAAGGGTGAACATCAGCCCGAGGGTGCGTGAGTCGTCGGCGGCGAAACGCTGACTGCCGTGCTTGAGCCCGCCGACGACGAAGGCCGCCCCCAGCACCAGTAGGACGTTGGCCAGGATCGACCCGACCAGGGTGGCCTTCACCACGTCGAAGAGCCCGGCCTTGAGGGCGAACAGGATTACGAACAGCTCGGGCAGGTTGCCCAGCGCAGTCTGCAGAAGGCCGGTTGCCTTGGGGCCCAGCCGGTCTCCCAGCGCCTCCACCGACCGGCCGACCAGTGATGCCAGCGCCGCGAGCGCGACCGCGGCGGCGATGAAGGTGACCACCGCGTTGCCGTGGGCGAAGTGCAGCGCCCCGGCGGCACCGGCCGCGACGGCGGTGACCGCGAGCATGATGCGGTCACGCCCTGACAACAACGGCACTGCTTTGATGTCGCTGTTGGTCACGGCGCCTCCCTATTCGGTCGCGCCGAGTGTGCCAGACCCACAGCGGGCCGTGGCGGGGAACCGCCCGGCGTTAACCGACCGAGGCGCAGCCCACGTACGGAATACAGCCGCTCGCGCCGCCAGGACCGGCCACGCCGGCAGGTCCACCGGGTATCGAACCGCTGGCCCCACCCGGGCCGGCTGCGCCGCCGGGACCGCCGGGGACCACGCCGGAGGCACCGCCGGGACCGGCCGCACCGGCAGGACCACCCGGGATCGCGCCCGAGGCACCGCCAGGACCGGCCGTCGCGGTCGGGCAGGCGGTGCCGTCGGGGTTGACGCAGGCGGGCTCGGCGGCGGCCACGGGTGCCGCTGCGATCGCCGCGGCGGCGGCGCCGGCGAGGAACAGGGACATCAAAGACATCTTCTTGATAGCCATGTAGTGCACGTACCCCGATCGGCATCGGTTTCAACCAACGAATTGACGCGCTAGGACTCGCCTGCCGAAGTGCCTGTCCACGTGGTGATCTCATTCACCGACCGGCGCTCGGTGGCCGGTGGCGGGTCGGTGTCCGGTGCGGGGATCCCCACCCGGATCAGGGCCTGCGGATGCGCATTCCCGTCGAACACCTCGCAGGCCAGTGCCAAGCAGCTTCGGACGTCGTTGAGCGGCTCGGTCAGCGGGCAGGTCGCCAGGCCCGCCGCGGTGGCGGTCAGCGTCAGGTGGCTGAGCGCCTCGCCTGCGCGCAGCCGCATGGCATCGTCGTCGTCGCGGGTGCCGACGACCAGCAGCACCGCACCGTCGGCGGGCTCGCCCGCGGTGTTCGGTGGGTATCGCAGCGCGACGGCGCCGTCGGCGAGCAGGCTCCAGCGCGATCTCGGGACCACACCCAGTTCAACCCCGAGGCGGGCGGCGCGGATATAGAGCATCTCCACGGTGCCGGCCACCAGATGCTCCTCAAGGTAGGGCCTGCGGTCGGTGCGGCGCCGCGAGATGGCGGCCGCCAGTTCCAGGTGGCCACCGCTCGGCGGCTGCTCGACGACCTCCAGGATCGCCAGGTGGTCGTCGTCGCCACGGTCGGGGAATCGGTGCACGCGCGGCTGCCACCCCGCCGCCGACAGTGCCACCACGCAGTGATCGAGCACCGCGCCGCAGCCCAGCAGGACGTCGCGCCGATCGAAGGAGGAGTCACCGGCCCGGCGACTCCAGTCGGCGAACAGGTGCACCGCCGGGCCGTCGACCTCCCACCGCCAGGGCTGCAGGTTGCGCAGCGACGGGGCGCGGGCGGCGACGTCAAGTGCGGTTTCCAGCGTGGCGCGATCCGGCAGAGCTGTCACCCGTCGTCTCACCTCCCGTCGCGATCACCGGCGCGGACATCTTCGCACCCCGGTCCGGCGGGGAACAGCCCGTCGGACACCCGCGCCTGTGAACCGGCTACCGAGACGGTCATACGCGTCATCGCCGGCGGGGCTTTCTGCCACACTTTTGCGGGCGAGAGGATCCGGATGAAGTTCGCACAGTCGAGCAGGTTGTCGAACCTGTCTTACGACATGGCGGGGCCGATCGCCGAGCACGCGGCGCGGCTGGAAGCGGCGGGCCACCCCGTCGTGCGACTCGATACCGGCGACCCCCACCCGTTCGGCTTTGAGGCGCCCGCCGAGCTGGTTCGCGAGATCGCCGACAACCTGGCCGCGTCCGCGGGCTACGTCGCACCCAAGGGGCTGCCGACCGCGCGGTCCGCCGTGGCCGAGTACTACCGGGCGCGCAACGTCCCCGGCGCCGACGCCGACCACGTGTATCTAGGCAACGGGGCCTCCGAATTGATCGTGATGGCGATGACCGCGCTGCTGGAGTACCGCGACGAGGTCCTCATCCCGGCGCCGGACTTCCCGGTGTGGACGGCGGCGGTGCGACTCAACGGTGGGCGTGCCGTGTACTACCGCTGCGACGAGTCCTCGGACTGGTATCCCGACATCGCCGACATCGCGGCCAAGGTGACCTCCCGCACCCGCGCGATCGTGCTGATCAATCCGAACAACCCCACCGGCGCGGTGTACCCGCCAGAGGTACTGACCGGCATTCTCGACATCGCCCGGGAACACAATCTTGTGGTGTTCTCCGACGAGATGTATGACCGCATCCTCTATGACGGGGCCACCCATACGACGACGGCCTCGCTGGCGCCGGACCTGCTGTGCCTGACGTTCAACGGTCTGTCGAAGTCCTACCGGTGCGCTGGGTTCCGCGCGGGATGGGTGGCGATCACCGGACCGACCGACCACGCCGCAAGCTACCTGGAGGGCCTGACCGTACTCGCCGGATTACGCCGCTGCGCCAACGTTCCTGCCCAGCATGCCATTCGGCTGGCACTGGACAGCAAGCAGCCGCTGGGCGATCTCACCCTGCCCGGCGGCCGGCTTCGGGAGCAGCGCGATCGGGCCTGGGCGGCGCTCAACGCGATTCCCGGTGTCTCCTGCGTGAAGCCCAGGGGCGCGCTGTATGCGTTCCCGAAGATCGACCTCGATAGGTATCCGATCCGCGACGACGAACAGTTCGTCCTGGATCTGTTGCTGCAGGAGAAGATTCACATGGTTCCCGGCACGGGGCTGAACTGGCCCGCACCCGACCATGTGCGGATCGCGATGCTGCCGCACGCCGACGAACTCGACGACGCGATCGTGCGGTTCGGTGAGTTCCTGACGACCTACCGTCACTGACGGCGGGCGGTCACCTCCAACACGATCTCCCGGCTCGGGGTGGTGGCGATGCCGCGGGGCACCGAGCGCGGGGCTCGGCGACGGCGCTCCCGGTCCGGTTGACGCAACTCCAGGGTCCTCAGCAGGGTGCCGATCGCCACGGCCAACTCGGTCTGGGCGAATGCCGCACCGATGCAGCGGCGGAAGCCGCCGCCGAACGGCGCGTACTGGAACGGTGAGGGCTTGCCGTCGAGGAATCGGGTGGGGTCGAACTCGTCCGGCCGTTCCCAGATACTCGGATTGAAATGCAATGCGGGCAGGGCGATTCCGACGATCTCGCCGACAGAGCAGTCGGCGCCGGCGACCGTGAGTGGCCCGGTGAGCCGGCGCAGGACGATCGGCACGGCAGGGTGCATACGCAGGGTTTCTGCGATCACCGCTCCAAGGTATGGCAGCGCGGCGATCTGTCCCGGTGTCGCCGCGGTGGCCAGTTCCTCGTTGACCCGCGTGTGCACCTGCCCGTCGCGGTGGATGTGAAACAGCGCCCACGCCAGGGACGTCGACGTGGTCTCGTGCCCGGCGGCGAGCATCGTGCGCAACTGGTCGTGCAGCGCATTGTCGCGAAGGGCGTGACCGTTGTCGTCGGTGGCGTGCAGGATCAGGTCCATGACGTCGCCGCGGTGTTCGTCGCCGCGCTGCCGTTCGCTGATCTCCTCGGTCAGCAGCCGGTCGAGTCGGCGGCGCGCGTTCACCAGCCGGGCCCATGGCCCGCGCCCGGCGATCTCGCGACGCAGCCACGGCACCAGCATTAGCGGTGCACTGCCCGACTGCAGCAGTTCGGTTGTCACGGCGGCGTATTCGGCGCGTCGGGTGGGATCGGTCACGCCGAACACCACCCGGATCACGACGTCGATGGTGATGGCTTGCGCCAACTGGCCGACAGGCAACTCGTCGCCGGGGTGTGCATCGGCGATCGCGTGGCTGGTGGCGTCGGCGATCAGGTCGGCGTAGCCGCGCATGACCTCGCCGCGAAACGGCGGCGTCAGCACGCTGCGGGCCTGACGATGGGGCTCACCGGACAGCAGGATCAGTGAGTTCTCGCCGACGACGGGTTCGATCGGGTTGGGCAGGGGGGCCCGGCACGACGCCGACGGGGCGGTGAGGATGTCGCGGGCGGCGTCCTCGGTGGCGAAGAACTGCACCGTGCCCAGACCGGGGAATCGCACCACGAACGGCTCGGTGTCGCCGGCATGGCGCCGGAACATCCCGTCGGGGTCGACCCCGGCCCAGATCGCACGGCCGATCGCCGAGGCGACACCCATCAGGGCTGCGCCACCCCGTCGACCACGGCCTCCACCACGTGCAGCGGTGAGGCGGTCGGCACCACGCGCGTCATCCGGAATCCGGCCTTGCGCAGCAGTTCCCGGTACTCGCCCTCGGTGCGTTCGCGAGAGCCGAGGTTGATCAGCATCTCCAGATCCACCCAGTTCTGCGGGCCGTCGCGGCCGTCGTCGCTGAGCACCATCTCGACCAGCAGCACCGTGGCGGCCGGCCCGGCGGCCGCGCGGACGTTGCGCAGGATCTGCAGCGCCTTGTCGTCGGGCCAGTCGTGGATGATGTTCTTGAGCAGGTAGGCATCGCCGCCGGTGGGGACGCTGTCGAAGAATGAGCCGCCCACGATCTGTACGCGTTGCGCAATGCCGCTGTCGTGCAGGATCTTCGGGGCATCAGCCACCACCTGGGGGAGATCGAAGAGAATGCCCTGCGACTCCGGCGCCGAGGCAAGAGCCGCGGCCAGCAGAGCACCCTGGCCGCCACCGACGTCCACGATGGTGCGGTAGGCGCTGAAGTTGTAGCTGCCCACCACCACCGCGTGGGTCATCTGCGCCAGGGCCGTCATCGTCTGATTGAAGAGTTCGGCATGCTCGGGAATGTCGTCGAGGTAGTCGAAGCCGTCCTTGCCGCGCAACGCCGGGACGATCGACTCTCCGGTGCGCACCGACTCGGCCAGCAGTGTCCAGCGTTCCCGCTGCTCCTGGGAGCCCTGGAACAGAGCCGCCCCGCGCAGCGAGATCGGTGCGTCCGAACGCAGCGTGGCGGCAAGCGCATTGAGCGCGTAGCGGCCGTCGCGGCGGCGCCGGAAGATGCCCCTGCCGATCAGCGCCCGCAGCAACCGGCCCAGTGCGTCGGCGTCCACCCCGAGCCGCGCGGCGAGGTCGTCGAGCGGCAGCGGCCCGTCGGCGAGTGCGTCGGCGATCCCGAGTTCGGCGGCGGCGGTGATCGCCTGCGCCGGCCAGCCGGAGACGATGAGTTCCATCATCGACATCGGCGCCGGGACCAGCCGTTGATGCGCACGCAGCAGATGGTGGCGGGTCCACTCGACGGCCCGGGCCAACCCCGCGGGTGGGACAGGTTTACGCATCAAAGACCCCGCTCGATCCACTGGGCACCGTCTCGCGGATGCCGACCCGTTGATGAAGGCGGACAAGGGGTTTGGGTGCCCACCAGTTCGTCCTTCCCATCAGATGCATGAACGCCGGAACCAGCAGCGTGCGCACCAGGGTGGCGTCGGCGAGGATCGCGATCGTCAGGCCGACGCCGAGCATCCGCAGGAACGACACCTGCGCCCCGGCCAGGGCCGCAAAGGTGATCGCCATGATGAGTGCGGCGGCGGTGATCACCCGTGCGGTGCGGGCCAAGCCCAGCGCCACGCTGGTGTCGTTGTCGGCCGGGGTCTTCGCGCTGGCCAACCAGTACTCGCGGATACGGGAGACCAGGAACACCTCGTAGTCCATCGACAGCCCGAAGGCGATGCAGAACAACAGCACCGGGATGCTGATGGCCAACGTGCCGGTGGCAGTGGTGCCCAGCGCGCCGAGGTTGCCGTCCTGGAAGATCCACACCAGCGCCCCGAACGCGGCGGTCAATGACAACACGTTGAGCAGCAACGCTTTCAGCGGCACCACGACACTGCCGGTCATCAGGAACAGCAGGACGAAGGTGATGCCGGCGATGATGGCCAGCACCAGTCCCAGCCGGGAGGCGATGGCCGCGGCGGTGTCCCGGTTGACCTGTGCGGTGCCGCCGAACAACACTGCCCGGCCGTCGGGGCCGGGAACCGCCTGCAGCCGGTCGAGTTGGGTGGCGGAGGCCTGCGAGTACAGCGGGGCGGCGCTGGTGACGGTCAGGAACGCCTTGCCCCCTGCGACGGCGGTCGGTGTCGACGGCGGACCTGCCGGCGCTCCCGCCGCGAAAGTGCCTCCGATGGCGGACACCGACGTCACCTCCGGCACTGTCGACAGCTCGGCGGCGTAGTGGTCGAGCTGAGCCGGGGTGACGCCGCGGGCGTCGGGGACCACCACCGTCAGGTTCGTGGCGAGGTCGGCGGCGAACCGGGTGCGCAACTGGTCGCCGACCACATGCGCTGAACTGGTGGTGGGCAGCACCCGGTCGTCGGGAACACCCCATTTGACCCCGGTGAACGGGGTGCCGAGCGCGACCAGCAGCACGACGACCGCGAGCCCCACCGGTATCGCGGCGCGCATCGCGAACATCGCCACCCGATACCAGCGGCTGTCCTGCACCGGGGTTGCCTGCCGGACCCGGCGCCGCAGCGACAACGCGTCGAGGCGGTCACCGAGCAGCACGATGGCGGCCGGGGTCACCACCACCGCGGCGATCGAGGCGAACGCCACCACGGCGACACCGGCGTAGGCGAAGGACTTCAGCGCGTAGATCGGGAACAACACCATCGCCGCCATCGACAGCGCGACGGTCAACGCCGAGAACAACACGGTGCGCCCCGCCGCGGTCATCGTGCGGTGCAGGGCGGCGTCCCGGTCGGTGCCGGCGGCACGCTCGTCGCGGTAGCGGCTCAGCAGCAGCAGCGTGTAGTCGATGGCCAGCGCCAGCCCCATCGCCACCGCCAGGTTGAGCGAGAAGATCGAGACGTCGGTGGCGAAGCTGATCACCCGCAGCACGGCCATCGCCCCGAGGATCGCGATGCCGCCGACGGCAACCGGCAGTGCGGCGGCCACCAGACCGCCGAACACCCACACCAGAATCAGGAAGCTCAGCGGAATCGCAATGCCTTCCATGATTTTCAGGTCTTGTTCGCTCTGCTGGGTGATCTGCAGTTTGAGTACCGACTCGCCGCCGGCCCGCACCCTCACCCCGTCGCGGTCGTGGACGACCTGTTTCATCAGGGCGTCGGCGTTCTTCGGTGCGCCGTTCTCACCGCCGGTGATGCCGGCGACGATCACGCCGATGGTGCCGTCCTTACTGATCAGCGGTGCCGCCGCCGGGGGTGGCGCGGTCCACGGCGAGGTCACCGTCGCCACGACGGGTGAACGCGAGAGCGTCTGCACGATCTGGGTTCCCACCTCTCGGGCGGCACCTCCGGTGATCCCGTTGGCGGAACTGACCGTGATCAGCAGCGGCATGTCACCCTGGCCGAACGTGTCAGCGAGAACTCTGGTCGCCTGGGAGGACTGCGCGCCGGGGTCGGTGAGCCCGCCCGCGGACAGCCTTCCGGCGACGGGGATTCCGAAGACTGCGGTGCCGACCATGATGAGGATCGCCGCCACGATCATGCGCCGCGGGGCGTCGATGGCCAGCCGGGTGATCGCGGCTAACAGAGTGTCCTCCCGGATACCGGGGCCGCCGGGAGGGTGCCTGCCAGCCAGTGGTCGCGGGCGTCGAGTCTGCGCAGTTTGCCGCTGGACGTCCGGGGCAGGGCTCCCGGCTCGACGAGTTCGACGTGGCTGACGGCGATGCCGGTGCGCTGCAGCACGTGTGCGGCGATGTCGTGGGCGAGGTCGGGGGTTGCCGCCGGGGTGGTCTCGACGAGCAGCGCCAGGGCTTCGTCGCCGGAGCCAGCGGGCACGTAGCCGACGGCGACAGCGCATCCGGTGCGCACTCCGGCCAGTCCGTCGATGGCGGCTTCGAAGTCCTGCGGTGCGTGGTTGGCGCCGCGGATGATGATGGTGTCCTTGCTGCGGCCGGTGACGAAAAGCTCACCGCCGTCGATGAATCCGAGGTCACCGCAATCCAGCCAGCCATCGTGCAGCGCGGCATCGGTGAGGTCGGGTCGGCCGAAGTAGCCGGCCATCACGCTGGGCGCTCGCACCAGGATGCGTCCCGCCTCACTGGGTGGGACGGGGCGCGAGTCGGCGTCGCGGATCTCGACGTCGACACCGGCCAGCGGGCGGCCGACACTCACCCTGCCGTCGAGTGTTCGCAGCTCGGTGCCGGCCGGTTTGAAGGTAACGGCCAGCGCGGCCTCAGCCAGTCCGTAGACCGGCGTCATGGCCGAGTCGTGAAATCCCCAGCCCCCGAAGCGTTCACCGAACTGGCGGGCCACCTCGGCGCTGACCATCTCGGCGCCGTTGAGACACAGCGTCCAGGAACTCAGGTCGACGCCGTCGAGCTCGTCGTCGCGGATCCGTTTCAGGCACAGGCCGAAGGCGAAGTTCGGTGCGGCGGTGACGGTTCCGCGGTGCCTGGAGATGGCCCGCAGCCATGCCGAGGGGATCGCGAGGAACAGATCGGGCGCCAGCAGCACGAGTGGGCACGGAAGGTAGAACGCTGACAACAGGTTTCCGATCAACCCCATGTCGTGGTAGAGCGGCAGCCAGGTGACCCCGACGATGTCGGTCATCCCGGCGCGGGAGAAGTAGTCGGCGATGGCAGCCAGGTTGTAGAGCAGGTTCGCGTGGGTCAGTGCGACCGGTTTGGGGTCATGTGTTGTGCCCGAGGAGAATTGGATCAACGCGATATCGTCGGGGCGCGCGGTGACCTCAGGTGGATTGTCGCCGTCGAGCTCGGCGGCGGTGATGCATCCGAGCCGGGGTGCGGCGTGGGTGAGCGGCTCCTGCAACGCCGGGCTGATGCGGTCGTCGGTGATCACCAGCGCGGCCTGTACAGCCTGCAGCATCGCGGCGGTGCGCTGGTGGTATTCGGCGAGCTTGCCCAGCCGCACCGGCGGATACAGCGGCACCGCGATGGCGCCGGCCAGCAGCACACCGAAGAAGCAGGTCACGAAATCGGGGCCGGTGGGTAGCACCACGGCCACCCGATCACCGGGCGCTACACCACGATTGCGCAGGCCCGCCGCGACGGCTCGGGCGCGGTGCCGGATCTCGGCCATCGTGACGGGGTGGTCGGTCTCGTCGCGGCCGACGAAGGTCAGCGACTGACCGCCGCGGGCGGCGGCGTCAAGCATCGCGTCGAGGGTGGTGAACTTCGGTTCGACGGCAGGGGCGCCGATCATGGCCGCTCCTGGATGCGGCGTAGCACCAGTGCGGCCAGGTCGCCGAGGGTGTCCAGGTCGTCGCCGTCCTCGGCGTCGAGGTCGATGTCGTAGCGGGCTTCGATCCGGAACACCAGGGACAGCAGGTGCGCGGAGTCCAGGCCGGCGTCGCGCAGCGCGGAGTCCGCCGTCAGGTCGACGGGGCCGACCTCGGCGTGGATCAGGCCGATGATGTCGTCGGTGACCGCAGCCAGGGTCGCCGGCTGCCCGTTGGGCAACGTCATGTCGGCCGTCCGCCCCACCGCACGGCGGCTGCCGCCGCGAAGTCCCCCGCGTGGGCGAAGCCGGCCATCATCACGATGTCGCCCGGTTTCACCTGCCCGTCGCGTATGGCGGCGTCGAAGTTGACCGGGATGCCGACGGCGAACAGGTTGCCGCACTCGTGGAAGGTGTCGCGGTGGTGTTCGGGGTCGATGCCCAGCGCCTCGTTCCAGTTGCGCAGCAGCAGCCGGTTGGGCTGGTTGGTGACGAGCATGTCCAGGTCGCCGGTTGTCACCCCGATGCGGTCGCAGACTGCGCGGACCACCTGGGGCACCTGCCGGTTGCCGCGGGACAGCACCTTGATGATCTTGCCCTCGTTGAACCCGACGAAGCCCTCCCCCGGTCCCGCCTCCCACCACCGCCGCGGCGGGTCGGTGGCCAGCGTCATGTCGGTGGCGTTCTCGCCGTAGTAGCGGCATTCGATGTCGAGCACGGGCGAGGTGTCCGAGAGGGTGACCAGCCCGACGGCGGCCCCGTCACCGGGCACCGACGCCTGCGCCTTCTTGCGGACCTGCTCCTGCTCGAAGATCGTGCCACCGGCGTTCTGGGCGACGGCGATCAGCGCGGTGCGCCCCGCGCCGCTAGTGAGCAGTTGGCGAGCGAGCTTGAGCATCAACACAAATGCCGCGCAGCCGCCGTTGTGGACGTCGATGATCCACTCCGGGTTGATGCCCAGCCGGTGGGCCAGCTCGCCGCCGGCGCCCAGGATGGGCAGGTCGGGCAGCTGGGAATGGGTGAGCAGCACGTCGACCTCGTCGAGGACCCGGGGTCCGTGCCGTTCGACGAGGGTCTTGACCGCCTGCTCGATCATGTCGACGTTGGATTCGCCGCCGGCGGCGTGATGGCGGAAGTCGGGCGGGCGGAACATCGGGTTGTCGCGCAGGTCGTCGTCACCGCTGAACTGGGTGAACCATTCTGCGGGAAGCCGCTTTTCGGGTAGATAGGTGGCGATGTCGACGAGGCTGACGGTCATCGGGTGCGCATCCAGTCCGGGGTGACGGGCAGCCCGTGGTGATGGCGGTACTCGGCGATGGCCTTGAGGTTTTTGAGTTCCAGCAGGTGACCGGGGCCGAACATCTCCCAGAAGTCGCCGACCCACACCGGCCGCTGCGGGGGCGCGGTGTCCGGGTAGGGGTTCTTGTCGTAGAACGGATGGTGGCAGTTGGTCCACAGCACCACCGAGCCGGGCTTGTCAAACACCAACTGCGCGTCGACAACTCGCATCAGATAGATCATCCAGAGGTGCTTGCCCTGATCCCACGCGCAGTGGTAGTCGACCGTGCGGGCGTCGCGGTTGGCCGCGGTGCGGGTGTAGATCTCGGTCTCGTTGCCCAGCCGGTCGTAGGCCACCCAGAGCCCGGGCTCGTCGGTTTCGGTGAAGCCGCGCAGGCTGTAGGTCCACTCCTCCAGGGAGCGGGTGTCGGAGAGGTAGTCGAACAGTTCGTCGGGTGGGCAGTCGACGTAATCGTTGACGGTGCAGTACTCCCCGAATACCTCGTCGTGGGGGTAGACCGCGTGGATCATCTCCATGAGCACCGGGGTGGCCTTCTCCCGCGGTGAGGTCTCGATCCGCATCAGGCCGGGCAGCGGCTCGGTGATGTCTTCGAGTGCGGGCAATGTCATCGGTTGTCCTTCGCGGTTGATGCCAAAAATGCTGTGAAGGGCGGTATTTCGTCAGCGGAGCATTCGACGGCCACCACCGATGGGCCATCGGCCGCCAGCGCGGCCTTGAGGGCCGTCGCGAGCTCCGCGACGTCGGCGACGTCGGTGCAGGGCAGGCCGGGGAACATCGCGGCCAGCCCGGCGCCCAGGCGGCTGGGGCCGAACCGGTTGTAGCTGTATCGCCCGCCGTAGAACAGTTGCTCGCGCGTGACGCACATCGCGTGCGCCTGGTTGTCGAACAGGACGAACGTCACGGGCAGCTGATGCTGGATGGCGGTGTGAATCTCCATGCCGTGCATGTAGAACGATCCGTCGCCGGCGATCACGACGGTGCGACGCCGGTGCGCGAAGGCCATGCCGATGCCCGCGCCGAAGCTGTAGCCCATGCCGCCCATGCCCAGGGCCACCAGAAAGCGCCCGCCTCGGCGCGCGGGCAGCCAGTGGATGGCGGAGGCGCCGATATTGCCGGCGTCGACCGCGATGTCGGTGTCGTCGCGCATTGCGGCGTCGAGTTCGACCATGGCGTCGCGGTAGGCCACGCCGGGTCCGGTGTGTTCGGGCGGGGTGAGTTCGGTGGGTGCGGTGTGGTGTGGGGTGCTCGGCCGGGTGCGCAGCGCGGCGGCCAGTTGGGCCAGGGTCGACTTGAGGTCGTCGGTGTGGACGTGGGTGCCGGGTAGGTGCGGCGGGGCTGAGCCGAGGGAGCCGATCGGGATGGCGGCCAGCGCGTCGTCCAGGCCGTTACGTGCCACCCCGGGCATGCGGCTACCGACCAGCAGGCAGGCGGCGCTGCCAGCGATCGCGGTGCGGACCGCGGGATGGCCCATCACGCCGGCCACACCAAGTGCTGCGGGGGCGGCGTCCTTGGCGTCGGGCTCGGTGGCGACGGCGGCGTCGAGGGTCTTCTGCAGCTGTGCCAGTTCGGCGCGGGCGTCGTCGCGACCTACCTGGTCACCGGCGACGATCGTGACCGGGCCTGCGGTGGCGGCCAGCATCTCGATGAGCGGGCGCAGATCCGCGGGCTCCTGCGGCGCGTCGGGGATGTCGTCGTCAGCGGGCGCGTCGATGAGGGATTGCTGAATGTTCTTGGGCAGCAATAGGGCTGCTGGTCCGTGGTGCCGGGTGGCGGCGTGCAGCGCCGCGGGCAGCGCGGTGGTGATGTCGGCTGGGGTGGTGACCCGCCGGCAGAACACCGACACCGCGGCGAACAGGGCCGCGGCGTCGAGGGTGCCGTTGACGCCGCTGGTGTCCTGGAACGGGCCGCGCCCGTCGTCGGCGGTGGCGGACTGGCCGATGAGCGCGAGCACGGGGACCCGACTGGCCAGTGACTCCCCCAGTCCGGCGACGGTGTTCAGGGCGCCGCCGCCGGAGGTGGCGATGACGACGCCGAGGGTGGGCGCGGTGCGGCTGTAGGCGTCGGCCATCGCCGCGGCGGAGAACTCGTGCTTGGCGACGACGGCGGTCATCTGCGGGTGGGCGTGGACGGCGTCGTAGAGGTCCTCGATGTTGGCGCCGTCGACGCCGAAGAGTTGCTGGATACCGCGGTGGGCGAGGTGCGCGGCGATGTAGTCGACGACCCGCAGGCGTCCGGTCCCCGCGCCGGGGTCAGCGCTGACCGGCATGGTGTTCGAGCGCAGACGCCCCCGAGTCATACCTACAACCAACGCCTGCCATGCCCCGCCTGACTACTCCACTGGACTCCGACGAAGGCTAGTTCAGGGTGCTTAGTTTGCGGGGGGCTTTGGGGATCTCACAGGACACTGGGTGCCCAAGTGGATGGTCCACGCTTCCGGTGGACAAGATCGGCGACATCGGCGACACTTTAAAGGTTGGCGAACCGACCTTTAAAGAGATCCATGGTGGCTCTCACCCCCGCAGAACGAGGAGTCCACCATCTACCACCAGCAGCTTTCCGGCGTCACGTACACGTTCGACGGCCTGGTCGATGTCATGGCGAAGGCAACACCGCTGCGCTCGGGTGACGAGTTGGCCGGGTGCGCGGCCGAGTCCGATGCCGAGCGGGCCGCCGCCGCCTGGGTGCTGGCCGACCTACCCTTGGACATCTTCCTCAACGAAGCCGTCGTGCCCTACGAGACCGACGAGGTCACCCGGCTGATCATCGACAGCCACGACCGGCAGGCCTTCTCCCCGATCTCGCACCTGACCGTCGGCGGCTTCCGGGACTGGCTGCTGGACAACGCCTCTCACGCCGACGGCACGTCCCGCATCGCCGCCGTCAGCGCCGGTATCACCCCGGAGATGGCCGCCGCGGTCAGCAAGATCATGCGCAACCAGGACCTCATCGCGGTGGCCGCAGCGATGGAGGTCAGCACCGCGTTCCGCACGACCGTCGGCGGGCGGGGCACGCTGGCGACCCGCCTGCAGCCGAATCACCCGACCGACGACCCCCGCGGGGTGGCCGCCGCCGTGCTCGACGGGTTGCTGCTGGGATGCGGCGACGCCGTCATCGGGATCAACCCGGCGACCGACTCGCCGCACGCCACCGCCGACCTGCTGTATCTGCTCGACTCGATCCGGGATCGGTTCGACATCCCCACCCAGTCCTGCGTGTTGTCGCACATCACCACGACCATCGGACTGATCGAGGAGGGCGCCCCCGTCGACTTGGTGTTCCAGTCCATCGCGGGCACGCAGGGCGCGAACTCCGCCTTCGGGGTGAGCATCGACCTGCTGCGGGAGGGCAACGCGGCCGCGCGGTCACTGAACCGCGGCACCGTCGGCGACAACGTGATGTACCTGGAAACCGGGCAGGGATCCGCGCTGAGTTCGGGTGCCCATCTGGGCACCGGCGGCAAACCGGTCGACCAGCAGACGTTGGAGGTGCGTGCGTACGCGGTCGCCCGCGACCTGCAGCCGCTGCTGGTGAACACCGTCGTCGGGTTCATCGGCCCGGAGTACCTCTACGACGGGCGGCAGATCATCCGGGCCGGCCTCGAAGACCACTTCTGCGGCAAGCTGCTGGGCCTGCCGATGGGCGTCGACGTCTGCTACACCAACCACGCCGAAGCCGACCAGAACGACATGGACAACCTGCTGACGTTGTTGGCGGCCGCCGGGGTCGCCTTCGTCATCACCGTTCCCGGTGCCGACGACGTCATGCTCGGCTACCAGAGCCTGTCGTTCCACGACGTGCTGCTGACGCGCCAGACCATGGGTCTGCGGCCGGCTCCGGAGTTCGAGACGTGGCTGCGCACCATCGGCATGATCGACGACGGCGGCAGGCTCACCCCCTTCGACGTGACGAGCTCGCCCCTGCGGGAACTGACCTCAGCGGAGACCCGATGACCACCGACGACATCGCACACCAGCAATTCTGGGACACCCTGCGTCAAAGCACGCAGGCGCGAATCGGCTTGGGGCGGGCCGGAAATGCGCTGCCGACGCGCAATGTCCTGGAGCTGTCCGCCGCCCACGCCGCGGCCCGCGACGCGGTGCACATCCCGCTGGACACCGACCGGTTGGCCGCCTCGATCGCCGACATCGGCATCGGGGCACCGGCGATCGTCACCAGCCGGGCCCGCTCGCGCGGCGAGTACCTGCGCAGGCCCGACCTCGGCCGGCTGCCCGCTGATCTGTCGTCGGTTCCTGATGCTCCGGCCGACATCGGTTTCGTGCTCGCCGACGGGTTGTCGCCGACGGCGCTGATGCATCACGCGGCTGCGCTGTTGCGTGAGCTGGTCACCGAGTTGGGTGATCGGTACAGCCTTGCTGCGCCAGTGATTGCGACCCAGGCGCGGGTCGCGCTCGGCGACCACATTGCCGCCCAGGGTCGGTACACGACGCTGCTGGTGATCATCGGCGAGCGGCCCGGCCTCAGCGTCGCCGACAGTCTGGGTATCTATCTCACTCACCGGCCGCGGCCGGGATGCAATGACGCCGAACGCAATTGCATCTCCAACATTCACCCACCCGACGGTCTGGGGTACCGCGACGCCGCCCGCATTGCGGCGAACCTGGTCGCCGGGGCCCGTCAGCTCGGCCGTTCCGGTGTCGACCTCAAGGACACCTCCCGGGGCGTCGAGATCGAGGCGGGGGATGACCGGGTGCCGGAGATTCGATAGGTCCCGGGCCCCTTGTCAGATCCGCGCGCCACACTGATGGTGTGACGACCGAGTTGATGGAGGAATTCACCGACTGGCTCGCCGAGTCAGGGGCTGGCGGCGACGTTGGTCAGGTGGAGACGTTCTTGACTTTCCTGGCGGGTGCGCCAGTGGAGAGCATCCAAGACGAGGTCATCCGGGCTTTTCTGCTCGACTGGTGCCCGCGGCATCTGAATATGCCCGCGGAGCGGTCGTGGGAGATGTGCGAGTCAGTGGCCGATTTCGTCTTATTCCTGGGCTGGACTGGACGTCTGCGCGGCGGGACCCGTAATGCCCGCAAACTGGCGAGGATGGCGGTGGGCCTCGCCGACACCATGTCCGCAAAGATGGCCGACCCGGATAACTTCGGGATGTCGAAGTCCCTGTTCGCCAGTATCGAGGGCGCGGAGTCGATGACCGAGCAGGAACTTCTCGCCGCCGTGCAGCGCCGCGTCGACGAACACAACGCTCTTCCCCTGGATGAGCGCAGGGCCGCAACCGATCGCTTCTTCGACTCCCCGCCCCAGTTGTTAGAGCTCCCATTCATTCACGTCCCGCCGTCTGAATCCGACGTGGCGGCGACGGCTGCCGAAGCGGAGCTGCACGCGAAGGTGGAGGCGCTCCGCGATTATCTCGGCCAGGAGGGCATATCCCTCACGGCGAAGGGCAACCTGAAGCTGGCTGACGGCCGAGCATTGGTCGATCTCCTGGCTACCGGCGACGAAGTGGATCCCGCCTACGGTGACAAGGTATTCCGAACGCAGTCCACGGCATCGCTGCGCCAATTGATGTATCTGATCGCCGTGGCGAAAGAGTCGGGCGCAGTCCGCTTCCACAATAATCGGCTTGTTCCGGTGAAGGCGTGGGCACGACAGACTCCAATTACGAAGGCCACCATGCTTTTCCGCACGGTTCTCGAGTACGGAGCGCTGTCGATGATGGGGGTGCAAGGCTCGTTCTTCGGCGCGGTCCATGGGTTGCTGGATGACGGGGTAGTGCACTGGCTGGCGGGCCTCATCGCACCGACGGCGAGGGCACCCTTCGACGACATCGTCGACCTGAACCGACACGTAGTCCTCGAGGAGTTCGGAACTGCCGACGACGAATTGCTCAATATCTACCTGTCAGGCGAGATGCTCGCGGATGACGTCAGCCGAATCCTGAAGGTCCTGGCGATGACGGGCGCCATCGAATGGTCCGATCGCGAATCGTCGTTCAACCAGTGGAACCGGGAAATGTGGCGGGGCGGGACGGTCGCCATGACCGCATTCGGCCGCTACGTCGTACCGGACTATCTGCCCGCGGCCGGCATGGTCCTGCGCACCGCACCCGACCTGTCCGAGGCAGACCTCACCGATCTGATCGATGTGATGGATGTTCAACCGCAGGAACAACACTCGACGACGCTGGCCTCCTGGAAGCCCGCACTGTCGGTGGCCGAGCGCGCAGGCCTGATATCCGCCTTCATCGCTGAGGCCGACACCGGCCGCGAGCGGCTGGTCGGGTTACGCCTGCTCGGGATGTTCGACACCGAAGTGGCCGAACCGTACATGCGGCAGCTGCTTGACACCGACGCAGCCGGGCATGCTGCCATCTGGTTGCTTGAACACGGCCTGGCTGACGGCGACACCGTCGGCAGCTTCATCACGCCCGCCATCCTGGTCGATATCCTCGCCCAGCTGGTCGACCAACCGGACGTCTTGTGCGAACAGTTTCTTCGCAGTGGCGATCCCGAACACATGCTGGAGTTCTTCTGGCGCCACCCAGCGCCCGAAGTGGCTAGCCTGCTTGACATTCTCGGCAGCCATCTGCCAGACCGGACACTGGCCAAGCATGCCCGTAAGGCAGCGATAAGACATCGCAGCTGGATGGCTAACGGCGGCTTCGCCTGATCACCTTCCGAGGCCGTCCAATGTCATCGCCGCGGGGTTGCGCGAGCCCCGTCGCTCATCGTCTGGGCATTCACTGGCGTACGGCTGTTGCCGTTCGAAGCCATCTACGGTTGTCGCCGATCGCCAACTTCCTCAAGAGAAGTACGCCGGCGAACGGTGCGCGCCGACAAACAACTCCTACCGGCTAACTCCGATTGATGGAACATGAACGCAAAGATCCTCGCCCTCTCGACGTGAATACCAGCCCCGTCATATCAGCTCTATACTGCCAGCGTGGGCGAAATGAACGTCGACCCGATCGCACTCCACGCACTGGCAACGATGTGCCAGAGCTGGTCAGCTGAGCTGGCAGCAACCTCCAACCCGGGGACGCTAGCAACGCCATCCCAGGCAACCGCCGCGGCAGTCGCGTCCGTACATGCCGATCTTGGGTTGGCATCGGCGACATTCTCTGCGCGCATGGAGTCGACGGCCACCGTGCTGGTCGACAGCAGTGACACATTTTCCGCAAACGAGGACACGTCCTCGTCTCGCCTGAGCAATCTCACCGTGAACCTGTGAGGCCTAACAGCGGTGTTATCCCCACTCTCTCAGCGGTGAGCGGATGGGATACCACTCACCTCACCCAAGCCGCAGTCCACTGGACAAACACCGCCACGACGTGGGAAGACACGTTCACGCAGCTCTCGCAATCGATCGGCAAACCCGGTGGTTCGCCATGGCTCGGAGAAGCGGCCGACGCCGCGCATCAGCGCGCGTACACCGACCGACTCACAGTCATCCGGGCAGCCGACCAACTGCACTGCGCCTCGGCAGCCGCACGGTCAGGAGCTGAGAAGATCCGCTGGGCCCAACAGGAAGTACTTGGCGCCGTTCGCCGCGCTGAACAAGCGGGTTTCACTGTTGGGGAGGGCTTTTCAGTCGGCAGCAGCAACGCAGGCAGCCCTGCAATGTTGGCTGCACGGCAAGCGCAAGCACAGGTATTCGCAGCCGACATCCGCACCTCGGTCGCCAAGCTCATTGCCGCTGACCAACAAGCTGCGGGCAGAATCCTGGCAGCAGCCGACGGACTGGGTGGTGCAGGCTTCTCCGATGATCGCGACGCGACACCGGGCAAAAAGAAACCCACAATCCAAATGGTCGACGACCACCGAAGCGGCGAGCCATCGCCTCAGCCACCGGCACGAGGGTTACCCCCAGAGGGCGTACGTCCGCCAGTTGAAGGACCGCTCACACCAGGACCCGCCAGCCGCCCCAGCGAAGCTGGAAAGGGTGGTCAAAGTCTATGGGACAAAGACGGGGGTGAGTGGCGCTATTTTCCCGGGGACAAATGGCACAACCCCCACTGGGACTACAACGGACACGGCAACCCAAAGTCCCCGTGGGACAATATCCCGATCAATGGCCTCCCACCCCGCATAGGTGAAGCGCCGCCGATCATTTCGGGTCTGCCACCGTGGTTATTGAGTCCTGCGACGCCGGGTGTAGCAGGACCCCCGCAAAACCCACTATTCGCACCGTTCCCTGGAGCGACCATGCCTCAAACTGCACCGGCACCTGCCCCCGCGCCAAGACCGGCTCTTCTGCCAGATTTTCACATCCCCGCGCCTAATGCAGGCGACCTCCAGACCGCCGGCGGCGAAACGGCTGTAGTTGGTGGCGGGGGCTTGCTACTGCTGATACTCGGAGCGCTGGCACTGTCATGAGTAGTCAACCACGATGAACCTGTCCTTTGATGCCGACACCGTGTCCTCTCTCGCCGAGATGCTGGCCGAACATGTCGGCGAAGTCCATCTCGTACCAGCGGCACACTTGTCCTTATGGCTGCCCGAGCTACGCATGCCCGATCGCTGGAAAGAGACCAGTCCCGACGGAGTTGTCACGCGAATGCTGCGACGCCGGATTCGCGACGAAGCGCGCTGGGACGCATGCGAAGTTATCAATATCTATCGAGTAGCCGGAGCGATTCCCGATTCACTCGTGCATGAACAAGTCGCTCGCTCCTTGCGCGACAGCGGAGCTCACGCAATACGGAGCCAACCCGTCGATATTCCGCTGCAGTACAACGTCATCGCCGCCCAGGCGACCGGCTTACTTTCACTTGGAGACGATATTCTGCATAGCCAGTACACCGACTATGCCGTGAACACCGCGGCAGGCAGCGCACTCATCGAGCAGATAATTCTTGTTGTGGGCGGGTCTCTTTCAGTACTCAAAGACGAGTTGGCCGCCCTGAGCACCGGGTTGCAGCGTGCTCTACTAGCCAGCATCGATCGAACGCACCTATCCCCTGCACGAGCTGAGATACGAACGAGTGATCCGAGCCTGGGAGAGTCATGAGCATCGTCCGAGTCAACTTCCTTCCCGAGTTTCACTTCGGCGACGATGCCGTGCTCTTGACCGTGGACGGTGACGGGCTTGAGGCGTTCGGAGCGGCTCTGAACCAAGCTATCATTAACCGCTCATCGCAGCTTCGGCACGACGGGAACGAGCAGGAGTTCTATATCGAGCACGACGCGGCGAGCATCGAGCTCAGCCCCGGACACATTATCTGGCGACTGGACGAGGCCAAGGCTGCAGAGATCGCCGATGATCTGGCCGTGCTGAGCAACCCGCGCAACAGCGGCAAGACAGCCGGACACTTGTACGTCGATATCACAAGTCCGGCGGACACTCTCGTCATTTCACGGGACGAGTACACCGACATCGTCTATCCATGGGTGTCGCCAAAGCAAGCGCTCTAGCGAACCCGCCCCGGAGAAGGATCTGGGACCCGTTTTCACCAGTGTCCACCCCGCCCAGATGTCAGTGCTTATCGGCCGGGAGCCGGCACCCGGTGTGCCCCGACACCACCGCAGCCTTCTGCGAGGCCAGTCGCACGATGGTGCCGGTGTCGCTGGAGAACTGCACGTCGTGATCGTCGGGCGCGTCCTTGAACACGGTGACACTGTCGGCACCCAGGCTCCGCGCGGCCTGCGCGGCGATGTCGTAGGCCTGCTTCCAGTCCTGTTCCGGCACAGGCACATCCGAGACATAGCTGGGCAGCATGATCACCTGTCCCTCGGATTGCTCGTAGGGTGGACGGCAGCCAACGCGGCTCTCCTCGCGCCGCCAGGCGAACGTCACGGCGGGGGCCAGGGCCGAGATTTTTTGTCCGACATGCTCAATCGCCGAAGTGAGCTGGGCCTTCGTGTCTTCCAGGGTCGGCAAGGACGTCAGGGACGCCGCCGCCTGGCTGGCCTGCGTGGGATCGGTCGGCTTATAGGGATTGCTCACGTGACATCCTGAGGTCGTTAGGGTGATCGCCATCGCGCAGGTGAGGGCGACGAGTCGGCGGGACTGGCGAGATGGTCGCGGCGGGGTCATATGTGGGGTGCTCACTTCTGCGGAATGGGTGTTGTGCCGGCAATGACCGCGGCGATGTTGTAGCCGGTTGTATAGAGCTGATTGCTGGTGGCGTCCCAGCGCGGGTAGTCGCTGTGGCCGCTGGCACCGTGCAGCACTCGCCCGTCCAGGGCGCTCACCGCACCGGTCTCCAGATGGGTGAAGTTCGGGTTGGTGGCGGGGTTGGGCCCGAAGTTGCCCGCGCCGGTGACATCAGCTGTGACAAGACCGGATTCGGCGAGAGCGTTCCACGGCGGCGGCAGGAAGGGCGCCACGCCATGGACGATCGGCGGGCCGTCGTACACCCACTGGATGGGGTCATCGGGTGTCTCCATGGTGTAGACGTGTCCTGGCGTGAGGCCGAGCTGAGCGGGGGTGGTCGCCTCAATGCCCGGGGACCCGTAGAACAACGCCTTGTCGACACCGTGGTCGCCGGGTTCTTGGAGGGCAAGGCCGGTGGTGAGTGAGCCGTAGGAGTGCCCGATGGCAGTCAGGTCGAGCGGGCCGTGGTGGGCGGCGGTGATGCCGTCGTAGAACCGGGACAGATCGTGGGCGCCCGCCTTGGCGACGTCGTCGTGGCTGACCGCCCAGCCGCCCTGCAGCGAGGCGGCCACGTTGTCGGTGCCCGGGACCTGCGGCGGGTCGTAGCCGATCCAGGCGATCGCGGCGACGCCTTCGCTGCCGCGGCCCGCGGCGTCGAGTTGCTGTTGGGCCTCGTTGCGCGCGTAGGACGCTTCGTCTGCCATCCCCCCGATCGCGTCGTGGACGGTGGTGTTGAGTCCCGGGGCCGTTACGGACACGTGCTCTGCGCTGTCGGGGTCCCCCACCGCGATGGCGGCTCTGGCTTGGCGGCCGCTGTCGGTGTCGAGCAACATCAGCTTGCGTTCGGGGTGCCCGGCGACTGCGTTGTCGACTTGTTGCAGGTCGGGTAGGTACCTGGCTCTGTTCAGGGCGTCGTCGTACTGGGCCTTCCAGGCCTGATACTGCTCGCGGTCGCGGGCGTAATTGCCTGCCGAGCGCGGGGTGGGCGGGTTCTGTCCGCTGGCCCACTGCGGGTGCTGTGCCTTGAGTGCGTCGGCCTGCGCCTGAGCGGCGTGCGCGGTGCGCAGTTGGTCGGCGAGGTTGAGCCGGTTGTAGTGGTCGGCGCCCGGATACAGGTCGTTACCGGCCGGCATGCCCGGATGGTTGCCGATGTTGTGGTCGCGGTTGTAGAGGTAGTCCTTTTGTTGCGTGGACAGGCTCTGCCAGTAGTCGGCGAACTGCTTCGGGTCATCCGGTGGCGGGCGGTCGGGCTGTGGGCTGGAGGCCGGGATCGGCGTCGCGCCGGCGGCCATGTTGATGGCGTTGGCCAGCGCCGTGTCGACCAGATTGGCTTGCGCCACAATCGCGTCGAGCCGGGGCTGCAGTTGGGCGTGCTTGAGTTCGGCTTCCATGGGATTGCGGACCTTCGGCCCGGGCAGGACCGTGCCCGCAATCGGATCGATCTCCATCCCAAGGGATTCCGCGTCCGCCTTGAGGGTGGTGAGCTCGGATTTGATGCGCTCGATGTTGTCGGCGGCGCTGCGGGCGGCGTTGGCGACGGCCAGCGCCTCCTGACCGTGGGCGTCGAGATCCTTGCGGGTTTGGCCGATCGCGTCTTTGGCGGCCTCGGCCGCCTCCCCGCCCCAGGTCTCGAAGGCCGGCAGCGTTGCCAGACCGTCGGCGGCATCCTGGGCGGCTTGGGCGCGACTGGTGGCGGCGTGGAACACCTCGCGCACGTCACCGGCGTTCCAGCGCTCGATGTCTTGGACGGTCAGGGTCACACCGGCTCACATAGCGGTCTGGTTCGCGATGGCATTCGCGGTGTGCGCCGGCTGTTGCAGGGCTTGGCTGTTGCGCTGCTCCATGTCGGCGAATCCGTTGGCGCTGGCATGCAATGCCTGCGCGTGGTCGCCCAGCCGGGTGACGAGTGCGGTCGTCGTCGCCACCCACTGCTCCGACAGGAGGGCCATCGCGGCGGCCGAAGCGCCCTGCCAGCCCGCCTGGGCGGCATCGATGCGGCTGGCTGCGGCCGCGTGCGTGGTGGCTACGTCTTCGCCGTGGCCGGTCACCGCGGTTCCTGATGCGGCCAGCTGTTCGATATTGACCCGAAGCGACATGTCATCTCCCTCCAGACCTGCTGGGTTATGGATACCAGCAAAGTGCGGAGGGGCGCCAGTTAGGTCGGAGGTGAACGACGGAACCCACGCGCTACGGACATCAGCGAAAAGCCCCTCTTGCGAGAGGATCAATACGGCACATATCGGCCGCAGATGCCGTAGTCGAAGCGCGCCTAAACAAGTCCGCGGATGAGTACTCGACCGCTCTAAATACTTAGATCAGCTAGTAGTCGCGTGTGTGGGACCTTAGCTGTCGCCGTGGGGGTTCCATCTCCCAGCGACACGAGACATGCTCAGTTCTGCCGATACTGGAATGGATACATCCTTCGCGAAAGTAAATAGATCGATCTCATCCGCCGTCTTCACCGCCATCTAGATTGACGCGAAGTAAATTCAACGCAGCGCAGGGCTGTGAAACTCCTGTCAGTTCTCGAAAGAGAGCTTTATTTCGTGCGGAGTCCTGTGAAATGCCCGAACAGGGGAATCTCCAAGGTCTAGATACCGCCCGTTCGACTACCTCGCGATCGCTCGTACCTGCGCGTCTACGGCTTCATTCAGCCGTACGCCAGACTCCGGAAGGACCAAACCATGACCACAGGTGCCGAGCCGGCTCAGGCGCGACAGCTCATTGGCGAGGGTGGCCTATCAGTCAGTGTCGAAAACCCCGAGCTTGTCGGGATCGTACTCGAAGCCCTGCCGGCGCTCGGCGTGCTCGGCGCCCGGCTGTCGGATTTCGCAAACTCCGGCGACGGAGCAAACGTAAACAACAACCAACTTGCACTATCTCTCGAACTTATAGGCCTGACGACATCCATCCTCCTCGCTTGTATTGATACGAAATGCAACCTGGATTCCAACAGCGCGCCATCTGAAGTCGACAGGCGTCCGCGCGGGTCAAGCAATGACATGATCACCAGATGCCATCACGATCCTCCACACTGCTGGGACTACAACGGCAAATATATAGAATGCCCTCGATAGTATGGAAAGCGCGGGAGGGAAGAGTATATACCTACTATTCTGCCTCAGTGGAGCGTTAGTCGTCTATTTCCTCCCGCACCAGCAGCACTACTGGCCACTGTATATCCTTGCAGGCGCATTCGCGATCGGACTTATGCTACTTCTCGCGGGTAGGTGCTTGATGGGTCAGCACCCAGTGTTAGCCGTCATCGCGATCCAGGGGTCGATCTTAGCAACCGTTTCGGCAGGTATCACACTAATTGGCCTAGCGCTTTGGGGAGAGGAAGTGGCACGACGCTACGTTCAATGGCTACCCGCCGCTGAAAAGGACACACTCCTCCGAGGAGGGGTGATGCTGATCGGCGGGTTGGTGTTGTTCCTGTTCGCCAACAGGTTCGGCAATCCCGAGAGCAAGGTATATCCCGCTGGGCAGACGAAGGCGATCTTTGAGAAAGTGTTCAGCGGCAGGACAGGTATAAAAACCGTACAACAACAGGCGGTTTATGAACCGCACGTGGACCCACCGTTCAAGACCGAAGGTTGGCGATTTAGGGCCAGAATTACCCGCGCTCGAGCATTAAACGTACTTGTGCAGAAGAATCCTGCAAGGGAACCGCACCCGGTGGAGCCTCAGACGCCCTCGTCGGATGCGGAATCAGCGCCAGCAGGCGATACACCAACACACGACAGCGAAGACCCACACGCTCAGTAGCGCGCCATGGGACCTTCCCGCCAAAAAATTAAACATCAGCCGATTTATTCGCCGCCTCGTGCAGTGGGGCGGGAGCAGGCAACCTCGCATAAGTTGGCCTGCGCCGACCCCGAGTCCTCAAGCAACCATTCTGAGCAATCGCTACCCACGGCGCGACTTCACCATCGACCCCACCAGGGACTACCAACCCACCGGCGCTCCCAAAGGCCCCAAACGTAAAAACCGCGGACCTAAAGTAGGTCCGCAGCTATTCCGATGTCCTGCGATACTCTACCCACGAAAACAACCCCCAAAGAAATCTCCGAGGGCTGTTTCGTTTAGTAGCGGGACAGGATTCGAACCTGCGACCTCTGGGTTATGAGCTGTCGTCTCAATAGTTTGCTAGGTCCGTTAAGTCCCATTTATGCAGGTACCCCTGGCGTGCTCGCCCCATGACGGGGCGGGTGTAGCCCAGATTGCGCGCAGTGATGTACACAACAGATCGTCCGCGGGTGATCGGTTGGGTTGGTCACCGCGTTCGGTGCGTGGTGGCCTAGAAGGCATCATGTTCCGCGATCACCTCGTATAGGGCAGGGCTGGACGCGAATTCGCGCAACGCCGGATCGGCGAACAATGCGCGACACTCGGCAGTGGTGTGCGCGGCCAGGTATTCGGCGGCCGAGTTCCACACCGCGACGTTGACGTACCGGTACGTGGCGTCCCCCGAAAGCGCACGGTGCAGCCGCAGACCGATGAAGCCCGGCTGTGCCCGAAAGTAGCTGCTGGTACGTTGCCAAATTTCCTCGAACGGCCCGTCGCGGTCGGCGGTGACGACGAACGAATTGATCAGCGTGACCGGGCCGGCATGCGGCGCAACGGGAGTCGAGGCAGTCCGCCCATCGGGGTCAGTGGTGGCCGTCATCGCAACCCCCATGCCCGAGCGCCGGCCCGCATTCAATTGCGTGAAGCAATCTAGTATGGATGGCATGCTGCCCAACACCTATGAGCGCCAGGTCTGCTCGATCGCCCGCAGTCTGGAGGTGATCGGCGAGCGATGGACGCTGTTGATCGTTCGGGATGCGCTGAAGGGAGTGCGGCGGTTCGAGGACTTCCGCTCCCGGCTGGGCATCGCCCACAACGTGCTTAGTGAGCGTCTGGCGCGGCTCACCGAGGCCGGCGTGCTGGAGCGCCGGCTCTACCAGTCCCGGCCGGACCGGTATGAGTACGTGCTCACCGAGCGAGGCCTCGACCTCTGGCCGGTGGTGATGTCGTTGCTGATGTGGGGAGACCGCTACTTCGCTCCCGACGGCCCACCGGTGTTGACGCTGCACCGCGGTTGCGGTGGTCGGCTCACCCCCGGCTTCACCTGCGACGAGTGCGGCGCGAACCTGGGCCCCGGGGACGTCGAGCTGCTGCCAGGCCCGGGCCGAAGCGCCAGCGCCTAACTCGGGCGGGAGTGGGCGGCGACGGCGACCCACATAGAAATTTCGTTGTGTCCATTGCGTCATGCAACTGACTGTGCCAGAGTCGATTGCATAACGCAATCGACTCGAAGGAAACATCTCATGACCGACGCTCCGATCCTCGTCACCGGTGCCGCGGGCGGCACCCAGGGCTCGACGGGCTTACACGTCACCCGACTACTGCGCGAGCGCGGCGAACCAGTACGCGCATTCGTCCACCACCTCGACGACCGCTCGGAACGGTTGCGCGCGTGGGGAGCCGAGGTGGTCCAAGGCGACCTTCTCGATCTGCCCACAGTCACCGCAGCCATGGACGGCGTCGACCGCGCCTACTTCGCCTACCCCGTCCAGGACGGACTGCTGCAGGCTGCCGCGACGTTCGCCGCAGCAGCCCGCTCCGCAGGCGTCGAGCAGGTCGTGAATCTCTCTCAATGGCTGCAGCCCGACGGCGCTCACCCGACACCGCACCAGACCCGGCACTGGCTCGTCGAGCAAGTCTTCGACTGGGCGCTGATTGGCGCCGTGCATCTCGACGCCGCGGTGTTCTACGAGAATCTGCGCGCCCTGGTCGGGCCCACCCTGGCGAGGGGGGTCATCGCCGTGCCATGGGGACCGGCGACGACCGCGATCCCGATGGTGGGTGCAGAGGATGTCGCGCGCGTGGCCGCCGCAGTGCTGACCGGGCCCACCCTGCCGAACGGCACGGTGCTGCGCTTGATGGCGGGCAGCGTCACCAACGGCGAGATCGCCGACGCCTTCGCAGGCGCACTCGGCCGTCCGGTGCAGTACGTCGAGACCACCGACGAACAGTGGGCCAGCGTCGCGTCTGCCGCCGGGCTTCCGGACGTCGCCGTCGAGCACCTCGGCCACCTGTGGCGCTACCTTCGCACTCGCCCAACGGAATACCAGGCGCTGTACCACGTCAGCGACACCTTCGAACAGTTCACCGGACGCCGCCCGCGGTCGCTGACCGATTTCCTCGCCGACCACGAAGGCCTCTTCGCAGAAGCGGTGGCGCGGTGATGTCCACTCCAGGCGCGAGCACCTATGTCCTGGGCCATGCCGACGTCGAGCTGCAACGGCTGCTGCTGCAGGGTCGGCTGTACAACCACCACACCGAGCACGCACTCCGATTGGCCGGGTTGCGGGAGGGTATGCGGGTTCTCGACGTCGGCTGCGGACCCGGGGAGGTGTCCTTCCTGGCTGCCCGCATCGTCGGTCCCACCGGCAGCGTGCTCGGCGTCGATGCCGACGGCGACGTCATCGAGTTCGCGCGCGCCCGCGCCGCCGAACGTGAACTGCCCACGGTCAGCTTTCAGACCGCGACCATCGCCGAGCTCACCCTCGACGAGCCGGTCGACGCGGTCATCGGCCGGCTCATCTTGATGCATCTTCCCGAGCCGGTCGCGACGCTGCGTCAACTCGCCGCGCTGGTACGTCCCGGCGGTCTGATTGCATTCAGCGAGAACGACATCACTGCCGCGCGCTCCATACCGACCCTGCCCGAGTTCGCGGGCGTGACCGACGGGATCGTCGCCTGTTTTCGGGCCGTCGGCCTCGATCCCGCCTTCGGAACCAAGCTGCACAGCCTATTCCGACGCGCGGGCCTACCCGCACCTCGGCTCACCTCGGGTGCACCGGTCGGTGGTGCGAACGACACCGACGTCCTCGCCTACGCGGTCGAGGTCTGGCGCCTGATGCTGCCGGTCGCCACCCGGCTTGGCCTGGTCACCGACGAACTGGCCGATGTCGAAACCCTGCTGCCGACGTGGCGCGACGAGTTGGCGGCCGTCGACGCGATCATGATGATGCCGCCACTGCTCACCGCCTGGTCGCGACTACCGACGTAGGCGACGCCCGTGCGACGTAATCCGGAGGGATGTCGGTGAGCCGGAGACGCGCCAGCTGAGGTGCGGAGGAGGCCGGACGGACAGGTGGCGGGCGACCGCGCTTGAGGACGTGCGCGCCGCGGTCGGCGCCAGCCGGCATGAGGGCTGCAGCGACAACCGGCTCGGCGACGGCGCAGTCGAACTGACCGCCTGAGCAACACGTCGGGCACGGCCCCAAGCGCCGGTTTAGGGCGTGTTGCCCCTTTGGCCCTACGGAAAGATAGCTAGCTTTGCGAATGCCCTAAAGCGTTCCCATGACCCACGAAAACGGCCCCCGGAGAAATCTCCGGGGGCCGTTTCGATTAGTAGCGGGGACAGGATTCGAACCTGCGACCTCTGGGTTATGAGCCCAGCGAGCTACCGAGCTGCTCCACCCCGCGACGGGTAAACACAACGTTACCCAACGGCAGCCAATGCAACCAAATCGGGTGCTCAGAGGCTCCTGATCTGCACGGTTTGAATCCTGCCGCGATACCGGACAGTCTCAATACAGACATGACCAAGATTTCAGCGCCCCGTACCGTAACCGCAGCATTGACCCTCGTGATGGCTCTGAGCGCGACCGCCTGCGACAACCAGGTCGGCGTTCCGGGCACCGCGTCCAGCTCCGCCACCGCTCCGGCACCTGCGGCCCCCTCAACCACCACTAAGGCCACCAGCACGCCGACGACGGCCCGTGCGCAGCCTCAGGACTACTCGCGCCTGCTCCTCGAAGGCCGGGACATCTCCTCGGCCGAGGACACCTACACCGCCCAGCCGACGGGCCCGAATCAGGACCCCAAGACCGGTGCCGAAGTGCTGCTCGTCAACCAGGACCAGACGAAGGCCGTCAACATCCTCATCGCGGAACTCCCCGATCCGGCCGCCGCACCGTCCGCGCTCCAGGAAGCACAAGCGAACCTGCCGAAAACGCTGACCGGCGGCCAACCGCAGCCCTCCCCGGTGGGCAGCGGGGGCACCGTGGTGTCGGGCACCTCCCCGGACGGCACCAAGTCGGTGACCGTCCTGCTGTTCACCGAAGGCACCGCGCTGGCACGCATCGAATTCGACGGCCTACCAGGCCAACCCGCCTCAAATGCCCTAGTGACCAACGTCGGGCAGAAGCAGGACATCGCGTTACGCGTCGGCCAGGCAGCGCGCTAACGCCGCTTGGGCACCGCCACCCGCATGAGGTCCTCGGCCACCACCGTGTCCCCGGTGAACTCGCGAGCGGCCTCCTCGCGATACCGCTCGCCAGCATCGGGATAGCGCTGCGAGAAGTGCGTCAACACCAGCCTGTGCACCCCGCATTCGCGCGCCACCCGAGCGGCCTGCCGGGCGGTCAGATGGCCGTATTCGCTTGCCAGGCACTCATCTTCGTCGAGAAAGGTCGCTTCGATGACCAGCAGGTCGACCCCGTCAGCCAGGGCGTACACGTTGTCGCACAGCCGGGTGTCCATCACGAACGCGAAGCGCTGGCCCCGCCTGACCTGACTGACCTCGTCGGCCGACACGACCCGCTCCCCCACCCGGACCGACCCGCTCCGGTCCAGCTCCCCGACCGCAGGACCGTCAATTCCGAAGGCGGCCAGGGCTTCCGGAAGGAACCGTCGTCCGTCCGGCTCCACGAGGCGGTAGCCGTAGACCTCGATCGAATGGTCCAGCGGCAGCGCTTCCAGGACGCCGAACGCACCCACCGCGACGGGCCCGGGGCCGCGGACTGGTTCCTCGTGGACGTCGACGACGTCGTGGAACGCCGAGGCGTGCCGAAGCCGCTCGAAGTACACCTGCCCAGAGTGCGGGTAGTGCGCGGTAACAGGACGGTCAGTGCGATCCAGTGACAGGCGCTGCAGCACTCCCGGCACACCCAGACAGTGATCGCCGTGAAAGTGCGTGAGGCACAACCGTGTCACGCTGCTGGGCGCCACCCCGGCGAACAGCATCTGCCGCTGGGTGCCCTCCCCCGGATCGAAGAGGAAACCCTCGCCGTCCCACCGCAGCAGGTAGCCGTTGTGGTTGCGATACCGGGTCGGCACCTGGCTGGCGGTACCCAGTACGACTAGTTCCCGCACCCGGGACTACTTGGCTGAGTCGTACGCATTCATCGCATCGTTGAGCCGCTGCAGCGCCGAGCCGTAGTCGGCGAAGTTGCCGCCCTGCTGGGCATCGCGCACCGCTGTCAGCGCCGCTTCGATGTCCTTGAGCGCAGCCGACTTTGCCGGCGAGAGCGCCGTCGGCCCACCGGGCACCGCAGGCACCGCGGCGATCGGGGTGGGCACCTCCGGCGCCGCACCCGGCGGCGGTACGCCTGCGGGCGTGTCAGCGGGCTTGGCGCCCGGCGCAGGGGCGACGCCGGGGCCAGTGGCCGGAGCCGGACCCGTCGCCGTGGCGCCCGCACCGGCCCCGAAGATCCCGTCGAGCGCAGTACTGACCGTCGGCCCGTAACCGACCTTGTCGTTGTACATCATCGCCACCCGGATCAACCGTGGATACGACGACGCCGCGTCACTGGCTCCCGGCGAGGCATACACCGGTGCCACATAGATCAGGCCGCCCTGCCCCACCGGCAACGTGAGCAGGTTGCCCCACCGGATCCGGTTCTGGTTGTCCCGGCCGATGACACCCAGGTCCTGGCTGACCGCGGTGTCGGTACTGATCGCGTTGAACGCCAGCTTCGGACCGTTGACCTGACCGGGAATGGTCAGCACCGTGATCTTGCCGTAGGTGTCGGGATCGGAACTCGCGCTGATATAGGCGGCCAGGAAGTCCCGGCGGAACCGGTTCATCGCGCTCGTCAACTGGAACGACGCCGAATTGTCATTGCGGGCAAGGTCTTTGGCCACGATGTAGTACGGCGGCTGGTAACTGCTGGCCGTCGGGTTCGGGTCCAGCGGCACGTCCCAGAAATCCGAGGTGGAGAAGAACGTCACCGGGTCGTCGACGTGGTACTTGGCCAGCAGCATGCGCTGCACCTTGAACAGATCTTCGGGGTAGCGCAGATGCGCCGCCAGATCCGGACTGATGTCGCTCTTCGGTTTGATCGTGCCGGGGAAGACGCTCATCCACGCCTTGAGAACCGGGTCGGACTCGTCCTGCGCGTACAGGGTGACGGTGCCGTCGTAGGCATCGACAGTGGCCTTCACCGAGTTACGGATGTAGGACACCTGCTTATCCGGGGCCAGCCGGTTCAGCGCCACCTCGTTGGAATCCGCGGTCGCCGAGGACAGCGACGTCAACTCCGAGTACGGGTAGTTGTCCAGCGTGGTGTAGCCGTCGACGATCCACACCATCCGCTTGTTGACGATCGCCGGGTACACCGTCGAGTCGGTGGTCAGCCACGGCGCCACCGCCTCCACCCGTTGGGCGGGATCACGGTTGAACAGGATCTTGCTGTTCTCCCCGATCACGTTGGAGAACAAGAAGTTCCGCTCGGCGAACTTGGCTGCGAACACCGAACGGGCCAGCCAGTTGCCCACCGGGACACCACCGGTGCCCGAGTAGGTGTAGTTCTTGGTTTCGGTGTTGGTCTCGTAGTCGTACTCGCGGTCGGCGCCGTTCTTGCCGACGATCGCGTAGTCGTTGGCGGTGTTGGCGATCACCGGGCCGAAGTAGATACGCGGCTGGTCCAGCGGTGCCGGCCCCGGCGAGATCACGCTGCCGTTGGCCCCGACAACACTGGCCAGGAATTCCGGGTACCCGCCATTCTGGTTGGGGTCGTTGGCAATTCCGCGCACGGTGTTGGCCGGGGAAGCGATGAAGCCGTTGCCGTGGGTGTAGACGGTGTGCCGGTTGATCCAGTCGCGCTGGTTGTCGATCAACCGGTCGGGGTTGAGTTCCCGTGCGGCGACCACGAAGTCGCGCAAGCCACCGTCGGGACCCACATAGCGGTCAATCGAGAGCTGATCGGGGAAGTAGTAGAAGTTCTTGCCCTGCTGGAACTGGGTGAACGCCGGGCTGATGATCGTGGGATCCAGCACCCGGATGTTCGACGTGGTGGCCCGATCCGAGGCCACCTGCTGGGCGGTGGCCGGCGCGTTCCCGCTGTAGTCGCGGTAGGTGACCGAATCCTTGGTCAACCCGTAGGCCTGCCTGGTCGCGGTGATACTGCGGCTGATGTATTCGCTTTCCTTCTGCGCCGCATTGGGTTTGACGCTGATCTGCTCGACGATCATCGGCCAGCCCGCGCCCACGATCAGCGAGCTCAGCAGCAGCAGCACCAGACCGATCGCCGGAATACGCAAGTCGCGCAGGAACAGCGCCGAGAACACCGCCGCCGCGCAGATCAACGCGATCGCCATCAGGATCAGCTTGGCCGGCAGCACCGCGTTGATATCGGTGTAGCCCGCACCGGTGAACGGCTTGCCCACCCGGGTGTGGCTGAGTAGCTCGTAGCGGTCGAACCAGTAGGCGACGGCCTTGAGCAGCACCAGCACACCCACCAACGCCACCAGCTGGATACGCGCCGGGCGGCTCAGCACACCGGTGCGGCCGGCCAGTCGGATGCCGCCGAAGATGTAGTGGCTGATCAGATTGGCCAGGAACGCCAGGAACACCGCGGCGAACAGGAACGACAGCACCAGCCGGTAGAACGGCAGATCGAAGGCGTAGAACCCGAGGTCCTTGCCGAACTGCGGATCGGTGACCCCGAAGTCGCCGCCGTGCAGGAACAGCTGAATCCGCGGCCAGTAGCTCTGCGCCACGATGCCGGCCAGCAGACCGATCACCGCGGGCGCGCCGATACCGAACAGCTTCAGCCGAGCCATCACCGCGGTGCGATACCGCGCCACCGGGTCGTTGGGGCCGACGGTCGGCACGAACACCGGCCGGGTCCGGTAGGCCAGCGCCAGCCCGGCGAACACGATGGCGCCGACGAGCAGGCCGGCCGCCAGGAACACCACCAGCCGGGTCACCAGGACGGTGGTGAACACCGAGCGGTAGCCCAGCTCGCCGAACCACAACCAATCCACATAGGTGTCGATCAGGCGGGGACCCACCAGCAGCAGGACGACCACCGCGAGGGCGACACCGATGAGGATCCGGCTACGCCGAGTCAGCTTCGGCATCCTGGCAGCGGGCCGCATACTCACCTGTCAGGCTCCTGTTTCGTCTCGGGCAGCGGTCACCCGCTGTCGGGAGAAGTACGGACCCAACTCTACGCATCACCGCGGAGCAACCGGTTTACCGCGATCCTCAGCAGGTGGGCGGACGGCCGCCCGAGGTCAGGGTGTGCAACGAATCGACCGCCCCGCTGAGGGTGTCGACCTTTACCAGCTCCATCGAGTCGTCGCGAAGCGAGCGGGCTTCGTCGCAGTTCTCGGCAGGCACCAGAAACACCGTCGCGCCGGCCTCTTGGGCGGCCATCATCTTGTGGGTGATGCCGCCGATCGGGCCCACCTTGCCGTCCTCGCTGATGGTTCCGGTACCGGCGACGAACTTCGCGCCGTTGATGTCGCCGGTGGTCAGCTTGTCGACGACGGCCAGGCTGAACATCAGGCCCGCCGACGGCCCGCCGATATTGGCCAGGTTGAAGTCGATGCTGAACGGCGCCCATGGTGCGTCGAGCACGGCCACCCCCAGGTAGCCGTAGTCGCGGTCCTCGTTCTTACCCAGGGTGACCTTCGCCGACCCCGGTGGGGCGTTCTTGCGGCGGTAGTCCAGGACGATCTCCTGGCCGGGCTTGGTGGCCTTGAGCAGTGCCGTGAACTCTGCGACGTTGGCGACCTTGGTGCCGTCGACGGCGTCGATGGCGTCACCGATCTGAAGCTTGCCCGCCGACGGGCCGGGATCGTTGACCTTCTCGACCCGCACCGCCTCGGGGTACTTCAGGTACCCCAGGGCGGCATACTCGGCGCTGAATTCCGACTGCTTGAAGTCGGCGTTCTGCGACTTCTCCACGTCCTCGCGGGACTTGTTCGGTGGGAACACCAGATCACGCGGCACCAGCTGTTCGCGTCCGGACACCCACAGCGTCAGCGCCTGCCCGAGCGTCAGGCCATCGCGCTGAGCCACCGTCGTCATGTTCAGATGCCCCGACGTCGGGTGCGTCGTGGTGCCCTCGATGTCGACCACCGGCTTGCCGTCGACCTCACCGAGGGTGTCGAACGTCGGGCCTGGCCCCAGCGACACGTAGGGCACCGTCACCACCGCCAGCAGCACGCCGAAGACGACGATCGGCACGAGCGCAGCCACCAGCGTCAGAATCCGCCTGTTCACGCCGCCAAGAGTACGGGCCGGTTCACTGACAGCGTGATCGCCGGTTACCCACTCAACATGGCGGGTGAGTACGGTTGATGTATGGCTGACCTGCCCTTCGGCTTCTCCGCTGGCGACGACCCCGACCGGGACAAGCCGAAGAAGGACCGCGACTCCGCCGGCAACGACCCGTTCGGGTTCGGCGGCGGCGACTTCAACCCGTCCGACCTCGGCCAGATCTTCACCCGCCTGGGCCAGATGTTCAGCGGCGCAGGCGGCGCCATGACCGGCGGATCCGGCGGCCCGATCAACTACGACCTGGCCCGCCAGTTGGCGTCGAGCTCGATCGGGTTCGTCGCCCCGATCCAGGAGGGCACCGCCTCGGCGATCGCCGACGCCGTCCACCTCGCCGACACCTGGCTCGACGGCGCCACGGCATTGCCCGCCGGCGCCACCCGGACCGTTGCCTGGACGCCCAGCGACTGGGTGGACAACACCCTGGACACCTGGAAGCGGCTGTGCGACCCGATGGCAGAACAGATTTCGTCGGTATGGGTGTCAGCGCTGCCCGAGGAAGCCAAGGCGATCGCCGGCCCGCTGATGGCGATGATGAGCCAGATGGGCGGTATGGCGTTCGGCTCGCAGCTGGGCCAGGCGCTGGGCAAGCTGTCCCGTGAGGTGCTGACGTCCACCGACATCGGCCTGCCGCTGGGCCCCAAGGGTGTGGCCGCACTGCTGCCCGAGGCCATCGAGACCCTCTCCGAAGGACTTGAGCAGCCGCGCAGCGAGGTCATGACGTTCCTGGCGGCCCGCGAGGCAGCCCACCACCGCTTGTTCATCCATGTGCCGTGGCTGTCGAGCCAGCTGCTCAACGCAGTCGAGTCCTACGCCAAGGGCATGAAGATCGACATGACCGGCATCGAGGAGCTGGCCCAGGGTTTCAACCCGGCCGCGCTGACCGACCCCGCCGCCATGGAGCAGCTGCTCAGCCAGGGCATGTTCGAGCCGAAGGCCACCCCTGAGCAGACCGCGGCCCTGGAACGCCTCGAGACGCTGCTGGCCCTGGTCGAGGGCTGGGTGCAGACCGTGGTGAGCGATGCCCTCGGCGACCGCATCCCCGGCACCGCGGCGCTCTCGGAGATGCTGCGCCGGCGCCGGGCCACCGCCGGGCCCGCCGAGCAGACCTTCGCCACCCTGGTCGGGCTGGAACTGCGGCCCCGCAAGATGCGTGAGGCCGCCGAACTGTGGGAGCGCCTCACCCAGGCCGCCGGCATCGACGCCCGCGACGCGGTGTGGCAGCATCCGGATCTGCTGCCCCGTGCCGAGGACCTCGACGAGCCTGCCGGGTTCATCGACCGCGTCATCGGCGGTGACACCGCGAACCTCGACATCGACGCGGCGATCGAGGAATTCCAGAAGGCAACGGAGGCCGAGGAGGCCGACAGACGGGCCGAAGACCAGAAGGCCCACGACGACGACGGGCCTGTGGATAGCTGATCCCGGCAGGCACCCTTGGGGTGCCATCCTCGCCGGATGGGCCGGCTCTATGCGCTAGACCCGGCGATGCCGGTACTGCTGCGACCCGACGGCGCAGTGCAGGTGGGCTGGGATCCGCGGCGCGCGGTTCTGGTCCGCCCGCCCGACGGGGTGAGTTCGGCCGAGCTGGCGGCCCTGCTGCGCGGCCTGCAGGTGCCACTGAACCTGGCGGCGCTGCAACACCTGGCCGGCCGGCACGGACTGCACGACCCCGGCGCCCTCGATGACCTGCTCGACGCCCTGGTGAGCGCCGGGGTGCTGCGCCACCGGACCGGCCGGGCCGCGCCCCGCGCATTGTCGATCCGGGTGCACGGCTGCGGGCCGCTGTCGGAACTTCTCCTCGACGCGCTGCGCTGCTCAGGGGCGCGGGTGGCGCACAGCAGCCACGCCAACGCCGTCGTCTCGGCCGCCGGCGCGGACATGGTGGTGCTCGCCGACTACCTGGTCGCCGACCCGCGCGTGGTGCGCGACCTGCACGCCGTCGGGGTGCCGCACCTGCCGGTTCGGGTCCGCGACGGGGCCGGCCTGATCGGCCCGCTGGTGATCCCGGGCGTCACCAGCTGCCTGGCGTGCGCCGACCTGCACCGCGCCGACCGCGACGCCGCCTGGCCCGCGTTGGCCGCGCAGTTGCGGGATGTGACCGGAACCGCCGATCACCCGACTGTGCTGGCCACCGTTGCTGTGGCACTGGCCCAACTGCAGCGGATTATCACCGCCGTGCGCGGCACCGAAGCCGCCGGCGAACCACCGGCCACACTCAACACCACCATCGAAGTCGACGTGCGTAAGAACACGATCTCAGCTCGTCGCTGGTCACGGCATCCGCGCTGCCAATGCTGACATCGGTGGTTGCCAGCATGGCGCCGTCGGGGATGATGGTGGGGTGGCAGACATCAAGCGCGGCCGCGCCGCCCGTAACGCCAAGTTGGCCAGCATCCCGGTCGGCTTTGCGGGACGGGCCGCGCTGGGCTTCGGAAAGCGGCTGACCGGCAAGTCCAAGGACGAGGTCAACGCCGAGCTGATGGAGAAGGCCGCCAATCAGCTGTTCACCGTCCTCGGCGAGCTCAAGGGCGGCGCGATGAAGGTCGGCCAGGCGCTGTCGGTCATGGAGGCCGCCATTCCCGAGGAGTTCGGGGAGCCCTACCGCGAAGCGCTGACCAAACTTCAGAAAGACGCACCGCCGCTGCCGGCAGCCAAGGTGCACCGAGTGCTCGACGGGCAGCTCGGCACCAAGTGGCGCGAGCGGTTCAGCTCCTTCGACGACGAGCAGATCGCGTCGGCCAGCATCGGCCAGGTGCACCGGGCGGTGTGGCACGACGGCCGCGACGTGGCCGTCAAGATCCAGTACCCGGGCGCCGACGAGGCCCTGCGCGCGGACCTCAAGACCATGCAGCGCATGGTCAGCGTGTTCAAGCAGCTCTCCCCCGGCGCCGACGTGCAGGGTGTGGTCGACGAACTGATCGAACGCACCGAGATGGAGTTGGACTACCGGCTCGAGGCCGAGAACCAGCGGGCGTTCGCCAAGGCCTACCACAACGACCCGCACTTCATCATCCCGCACGTGGTGGCCAGTGCCCCGAAGGTGATGATCACCGAATGGGTCGAGGGTGTGCCGATGTCGCAGATCATCCGCTCGGGCACCGTCGATCAGCGAGACCTTTGTGGCACAAGGCTTCTCGAGCTAACCCTGGGCGCACCGGCCCGGGTCGGGATGATGCACGGCGACGCCCACCCCGGCAACTTCATGCTGCGCGACGACGGCAAGATGGCGGTCATCGACTTCGGTGCGGTGGCCCCGCTACCCGACGGTCTTCCCATCGAACTGGGACAGATCATCCGCCTGGCGCGCGACAAGAACTACGACGAGCTGCTGCCCACGATGGAGAAGGTCGGCTTCATCCAGAAGGGTGAACAGGTGTCGGCCAAGGAGATCGACGACATGCTGCGCCAGTACGTCGAGCCGATGGAAGTCGAGGTCTTCCACTACACCCGCAAGTGGCTGCAGAAGATGGCCGCCGCCAACATGTCGGTTTCGGCCGAGCAGATCAAGACCGCGCGGGCGATGGATCTGCCTGCCAAGCTTGCGATTCCGCTGCGGGTAATCGCCTCGATCACCGCCATCTCGGCCCAGCTCGACGCGCACGTGCCGACCAAGTCGCTCACCGAGCAGCTGGTCCCCGGCTTCGACTGACCCGAACCCGCACAGCGGCGGGTCCGGGTCAGCCGACGGCTGCCTAGGCCGCGATCACGTCCTTACGTGGACGCCCGCGGGGACGCTTGCGGGCCACGATCGTGCCCCGCTCGACAATCTCGCCACCCCAAACACCCCATGGCTCACCGCGATCCAGTGCTGCGGCAAGACACTGCCGCCGGATCGGGCAATCCCCGCAGAGCACCTTGGCGCGCTCCAATTCCACGGGGCTCTCAGCGAACCACAGGTCGGGGTCCCCGACGTGGCACGGCAACACCGGCAGTTTTTCCTTTCGGACTGTCAGTGCCGACATGTCCGTTCACCTGCTTCCTGGTCGTCTATCTCTTCTTCGGATCCCGGCCAGGGAAGTGTGGGAAAAACTATGGCCACGGATCCTTTGACTTCGGGTCCGTGGCCAGTGGCTGTGTCTGGGAGCTTTCCTAGATGAAGCTCCTGTCCACGGACGCGATGGTCGGGGCGGCGTTGGCGCGACGCTTGCGCTGGGCAGCGGCGGCATGAGCCGCCGCAATAGCGTGGGAGGTCCACAGACGATGCGTCATGCCGGCTACGCCTAAGTCAGCGGTGTAGATGTTCATCGTCGGACCCTCCTCTCAAGTGCGTCGTGTTGGCACACGCAGGTTGCTGTTTCGAGGGTAGAGCTTAGACGATTTAGCCACAAGCGATTTTTTGACCAGGGCTTTTGCGATCAGGTCACCCGCGCATCAGGCGGTTAGGCGAGGCTGACAAACTTATGGTCATGGCACAGATAACCCTGCGTGGAAACCCGATCAACACCGTTGGAGAGCTGCCCGCCGTCGGCGCCGCCGCTCCCGAGTTCACCCTGACCGGAACCGACCTCGGCAACGTCGAGACCGGGCAGTACAGCGGCAAGGCCGTGGTGCTCAACATCTTCCCGTCGGTCGACACCCCGGTGTGCGCCACCAGCGTGCGGACCTTCAACGAGCGCGCCGCCGCCACCGGCGTGCCAGTGGTCAACGTCTCCAAGGACCTGCCGTTCGCCCTCAAGCGGTTCTGCGGTGCCGAAGGCATCGAGAACGTCGTCTCGGCGTCGGCATTCCGCAGCAGCTTCGGTGAGGACTACGGCGTCACCATCGTCGACGGGCCGATGGCAGGCCTGCTCGGCCGCGCCGTCGTGGTCGTCGGCGCCGACGGCACCGTCACCTACACCGAGCTGGTGCCCGAGATCGGCCAGGAGCCGAACTACGACGCCGCACTCGCCGCGCTGAGCTGACCGCTGCGAAATACACCGCACAGGGATGCGCATAACGCATCCTTGTGCGGTGAAGTCGCGCGCCGTTCTCGCAGCCGTCCTGCTCATCGCCATGACCGGTGGCTGTTCCGGCGCGAACAAACCCACGACGACGGCGAGCTCGTCACCGCCCACCTCGACGAAGGCCGAGGGTGCCGTGACTCCTGAGCAGGCCCGCGCCATCGCCAAAGAGGCCTACATCTACGGCTTCCCGATGGTCGACAGCTACCGGATCCAGTACTCCTACTTCGTCGACTCCCACAGCCCGGAGTACAAGGGCGACTGGAACCAGGTGCACAGCATCGCCCGCGTCTACACCCCGGCCGACACCGCGGTTCAGACGCCCAACTCCGACACCCCGTACTCGATGCTCGGCGCCGACCTGCGCACCGAGCCGCTGGTATTGACCATCCCGCCGATCGAGCAGGACCGCTACTTCTCGGTGCAGTTTGTCGACGGCTACACCTACAACTTCGCCTACGTCGGCAGCCGCACCACCGGCAACAGCGGCGGCAAGTACCTGCTGGCCGGGCCGGGCTGGAAGGGCGAGAAGCCCGAGGGCATCACCGCGGTCATCCAGGCCGACACCGACTTCGCGCTGGCCATCTACCGCACCCAGCTGTTCGGCCCGGACGATCTGGAGAACGTCAAGAACATCCAGGCCGGGTACACCGCGCAGCCGCTGTCGGCCTTCCTCAACCAGCCGGCCCCACCGGCTGCCCCGCCCGTCGACTTCCCGGTGCCGCTGAGCCCCGACGAGCAGAAGACCTCCCCGAAGTTCTTCGAGCTGATGAACTTCGCACTGCGTCACGCCCCGGTGCTGCCGTCGGACAAAGAGGCGCGCGACCGGTTCGCCACCATCGGCATCGGCTCCGACGGCACATTCAACGTCGACAAACTCAGCCCCGACATGCAAAAGGCGATCACCGACGGCATCGCCGACGCCTGGGCGGAGTTCAACACCTTCAAGACCGACAAGCTGGTCACCGGGCAAGTCACCTCGGGCGACCTGTTCGGCACCAAGGACGAACTGAAGGGCAACTACCTCTACCGGATGGCCGGTGCGGTGCTCGGCATCTTCGGCAACTCCAAGGCCGAGGCGATGTACCCCAACTTCAGCACCGACGCCGACGGGCAGCCGCTGACCGGAGCCAACAACTACACGCTCACCTTCCCGGCCGGCCAGCTGCCGCCGGTCAACGCGTTCTGGTCGGTGACGATGTACAAGATGCCGGAAAGCCTTCTGGTGGAGAACCCGATCAACCGGTATCTGATCAACTCGCCGATGCTGCCCAACCTGGTCAAGAACCCTGACGGCAGCCTGACGATCTACATCCAGAACGCCTCACCGGGACCGGAACGGGAAGCCAACTGGCTGCCCGCCCCGCCGGGACCGTTCACCGTCTTCATGCGGCTGTACTGGCCGAAGCCCGACGCCCTCAACGGCACCTGGCAGCCACCAAAACTGTTGAAGGCCTGAGCTATTGGCGGGCGCGCACCAGCTCGAGCACGTCGTGCCCGAACTGTTCGAGCTTGCGCGCCCCGATGCCGGGAATGGCGACCAGTGCTGCGTCGTCAGCCGGTAGTGACTCCGCGATGGCGATCAGCGTGTTGTCGGTGAACACCACGTAGGCAGGGACTTTCAGCTCCTTTGCCGTGCGTGATCGCCAGTCCTTGAGCTGGCCGAGCAGCTCGTCGTCGATGTCGACCGAGCAGGTTTCGCAGCGCCGCAACATGATTGCCGGCGGCGTACTGAGCACCGCATTGCAGACCCGGCAGCGGGGTGTGGCGCCGCGCTGCCTGCGCGGCTTGTTCGGGGTGGGTTCGGCTTGGGTCTGCGGCGCGATGCCGTTGAGGAACCGCGACGGACGACGGCCCTGCCGGCCCCCCGGGGTGCGGGCCAGCGCCCAGCTGAGTTGCAAATGTGTTCGCGCCCTGGTGATTCCGACGTAAAGTAGCCGCCGCTCCTCTTCGACCGCCTCGCTGTCGGGGCCGTGCGCCAGCGCATGCGAGATCGGCAGGGTGCCGTCGGCCAGGCCGACGAGATACACCGCGTCCCACTCCAAACCCTTGGCGGCGTGCAGCGACGCCAGGGTGACGCCCTGCACCGTGGGTGGGTGGCGGGCGTCGGCCCGCAGCCGCAACTCCGACATCAGCGCGGGCAGGTCCAACTGGGGGCGGGCGGCGACTTCGTCGTCGACGAGGGCGGCCAGCGCGGTCAGCGCTTCCCAGCGTTCGCGGGCTTTGGTGCCCTGCGGGGCTTCGTCGGTCAGCCCCAGCGGCTCGAGAACCGCACGCACGATCTCCGGGACCGGACCCTGGGGATCGCGGTCGGCCGCGCGCTGCAACGCCACCAGCGACTGCCGGATCTCCTGGCGGCTGAAGAACCCCTCACCGCCGCGCACCTGGTACGGGACGCCGGCCGCCGTCAGCGCCTCCTCGTACACCTCGGACTGGGCGTTGATGCGGTAGAGCACCGCGATTTCGGCTGCGGGAGTTCCGGATTCGATAAGGGTCTTGATGGAGCGCGCCACCGCGGCGGCCTCGGCAACCTCGTCGGGATGTTCGTGGAAGGTCGGCGACGGGCCCGGGTCGCGCTGGCCGACCAGGTGCAGCTTGCTGCCGGCCATCCGGCCGCGGGCGGCGGCGATCACCCGGTTGGCCAACGACACCACCTGCGGGGTGGAGCGGTAGTCACGTTCCAGGCGCACCACGGTGGCCTCGGGGAAGCGCCGGGAGAATTCGAGCAGGTAGCGCGGGGACGCCCCGGTGAACGAGTAGATGGTCTGGTTGGCATCGCCGACGACGGTCAGGTCGTCGCGATTGCCCAGCCACGCCGACAGCACCCGCTGCTGCAACGGGGTGACGTCCTGGTACTCGTCGACCACGAAACAGCGGTAACGGTCGCGGAACTCCTCGGCGACCGCCGGATCGTTCTCGATGGCGCCTGCGGTGTGCAGCAGCAGGTCGTCGAAGTCCAGCAGGGCGATGCCGTCGCGGTTGGCTTTGAGCTTCTCGTAGGCGGCGTAGACCGCTGCGACTTTCTCGGCGTCGAGTGGAACGTCACGGCCGTTGCGGGCGACCTCGGCGACATAACCCTCCGGGCTGATCAAACTGGCCTTGGCCCACTCGATTTCACCGGCAAGGTCGCGGACGTCGTCGGTGCTGACCTGAAGCTTGGATCGGTTGGCGGCCTGGGCGACGACGGCGAACTTGGAGTCCAGCAGCTGCCAGCCGGTATCGCCGACGACCCGCGGCCAGAAGTAATGCAGCTGACGACGGGCCGCGGCGTGAAACGTCAGCGCCTGCACCGCCGCCACCGAGGCGCCCGAACCGGCTATAGCGTCCATCGCCCGCAGCCGCGCCCGCATCTCCCCCGCCGCGCGGGAGGTGAACGTCACCGCCAGCACCTGCCCGGCCGCGACGTGACCGTTGGCCACCAGATGCCCGATGCGGTGGGTGATGGTGCGGGTCTTGCCGGTACCCGCGCCGGCCAGCACGCAGAGCGGCCCACGCGCGGCCAGCACGGCTTCGCGCTGTTCCTCGTCAAGGCCGGTCAGATGGTCTGTGGTCACCGGCATGGCGTCCATCTTGTCAGGGGACGGTGACATTTCCCGGTGAGCGCCGCGCCGGTTGCGGGCATAGCGGGCGGCTCGGCTAGGTTGATGCACTTATGAGTGCCAGCGATTCCCAGCTCACGATGTACACCACAGGGTGGTGCGGCTACTGCCGCCGCCTCAAGACCGCGCTGAAATCAGCGGGAATCCCCTACACGGAAGTCGACATCGAGGTCGATCCGGATGCCGCCAAGTTCGTCATGTCGGTCAACGGCGGCAACCAGACCGTGCCGACGGTGAAGTTCGCCGATGGCAGCGCGCTGACCAACCCGAGCCTCAAAGAGGTTCAGGCCAAACTGGCGTCCTAGCCGTCGCGCCGAGATCGACGAAATGGCGCAGCTTTCCCGCTCTTTCGCGCCCGTTTGTCGGTTTGGGCGCTGGTTAGAAGTGAGCCCAGGACTCGATGATCTCGCGGGCGATCGAGATCGAGCCGGGCAGCAGCAGCCGCGACGGTGAGTCACTGCTCCAGTCCCCCTGATCGAGGGCCTCGCGGACCTCGGCGCGGGTGAACCACGCCGCTTCGGCGATCTCACCGTCGTGGAAGGTGAACTCCTGCTCGGGGTCGCCGATCGCGTGGAAGCCCACCATCAGCGAGCGCGGAAACGGCCAGGGCTGGCTGCCCAGGTACTCCACGTCAGTCACGGACAGGCCGATCTCCTCGGCCACCTCACGCACCACGCACGACTCGAACGACTCACCGGCCTCCACGAATCCGGCGATCAGCGAGAACAACCGCGGCGGCCACAACGTCTGGCGGGCCAGCACCGCACGGTCGTGACCGTCGTGCACGAGAACGATGATGGCCGGGTCGATCCGCGGGAATTCCTCGTGACCGGTCAGCAGGTTCACCCGCGACCAGCCGCCCTTGGCCAGCCGCGTCGGCGAACCGTCGAGCGCACTGAACCGCGCCTGGTCATGCCAGTTGAGCAGCGCGGTGGCGCAGGAGACCAACTGGGCGCTGACATCGTCGAAGACGCGCCCGGCGCGGCGCAGATCCAGCACCGTGGCCTCGACGTCCTCGGGTGCCTGCAGCTCAGACCGGACCGCCCACACGTGGCGGCCGTCCTCGAGCCGGCCCAGGAACACCGCGTCGGCAGGGGGCTTGTCGCCGAGATCGGTTGCCGCGCCGAGCACGACCTGGCCGTGGGCGATCAGCACCTGGTTGCGATTGTCGACACGCAGCAGCAGCGCATCGGCCCACCCCGCGATCGCGGCATCGATATCGGTGCGCAGGGCGTCGGCGCGGTCAGCGCCGACGCGCGACAGCAGGGGGATGTTGCGCAGACGGAAGGCCACCGGTTCAGTCTCCGGTGCTGCGCACGTAGAGCAGCCGGTCGGTGCTTTCCAGGGCGTCGGCGTTCGGGTCGTCGACCCGCAGCAGCTTGCCCTCGCGAACCACGCCGAGCACGATGTCGGGCAGATGGCGCGGCGAGCCGCCGACCTCCTTGGGTTCGACCTCCCGCTCAGCGATCGCGAAGCCGGCGTCGGGGGTCAGCAAGTCTTCGATGATCTCCACGACGCTGGGTGCACTGGTCGCGATGCCGAGCAGTCGGCCGGCGGTCTCCGAGGACACCACCACCGAGTCCGCCCCGGACTGGCGCAGCAGGTGCTGGTTTTCGGCCTCGCGCACCGCGGCGATGATCTTGGCCTTAGGGGCGAGCTCACGAGCGGTCAGGGTGACCAGAACCGCGGTCGGGTCGCTGTTGGTCGCCACGATGATCGAATGCGCGTGCTGGGCCCCGGCCAGGCGCAGCACGTCGGATTTGTTGGCGTCACCGCGCACCGTCACGAAACCGGCGGCGCTGGCCCGGTCCAGCGAGGCCTGGTCGGTGTCGACGACGACGATGTCGGCCGGGGCGGCGCCGTCACCGATCATCGCGGCCACCGCCGTCCTGCCCTTGGTGCCGTAGCCGATGACGACGGTGTGGTTACGCACGCTGTTCCTCCAACGCTGGATCTTGAGAGCCTGGCGCGACGCCGTGGTCAGCGTCTCCACGGTGGTACCGACCAACACGATCAGGAATGCCACCCGAAGTGGGGTGATGACCAGGACGTTGATCAGTCGCGCGGTCTCCGTGTAGGGCGTGATGTCGCCGTAGCCGGTGGTCGACAGTGACACCGTGGCGTAGTAAATGCAGTCCAGGAAGGTCAGCGGCGCCTCGCGGACGTCGCGGTAGCCGTCGCGATCGAGGTAGACGATGATGACCGCGGCGAACAGCGCCGCGAAGGCGTAGAGCAGCCGACGCCCGATCCGGCGCCCGGGGCTGACGAACTTTTCCGGGATGCGCAGATAGTCGACGAGTGCGCTGTCGGGTTTGGCGGCCAGGTTCTCGTCGATCGCTTCGAGCCTGCGCCGCAATCTACCTTTGGCCACGCGACCCCATCATCTTGCGCCCGGCTACCACCACATGAGCATTATGTACCCATGCCGACGACGACAACTGAACCCGCAGTCACCAAGAGCCAGGTGCCTGCCTACCGCACCGCCGCGATGTTGATCGCGATCGGCCTGGGCCACTTTGCGGCGCCCAAGCCTTTCGACACCATCGTGCCCGCCGAACTGCCGGGCGACCCGCGGTTCTACACCTACGCCTCGGGTGTCGCCGAGGTCGGCGTCGGCGCCATGCTGCTGGTTCCGCGCACGCGACGCGCCGGTGCGCTGGCGGCGATCGCGCTGTATCTGGCGGTGTTCCCGGCCAACATCAACATGGTGCGGCTGTGGTGGGACAAGCCGCTGCCGATGAAGATTGCCGCGCTGGCCCGGCTGCCCTTGCAGGTGCCCATGATCACCCAGGCAGTGGCCATCAGGCGCAACGCTCCGCGCTACTAGCCGACGCCAGCAGGTCAACCAATTCGGTTGCACCTGGCAGTTTTTCGGGCATGACGGTCTGTCCGGTACGCACGTAGTAGAACGCTGCGCGCACTGACGTTTCGGGCTGTCCGCTCAGGGCGGCCCACGCCAGCCGGTACACCGCGAGCTGGACGGCCGCATGCCTGCGGGCCTGGCCGTCGGCGGGTGGCTCACCGGTCTTCCAGTCGACCACGGTCATGGTCCCGTCGGGGTCGGGGAAGATCGCGTCGATACGGCCGCGCACCACGGTGTCACCGATCGCCATCTCGAACGGCACCTCGACATCGACCGGTGTGCGCAGCGCCCACGGCGAGGCGGTGAACTTGTCCTGCAGCGCGGACAGTTCGGCGGCCTGGACGGGTCCGTCGTCGACCGCACCGGGCAGGTCGTCGAGGTCAAAGAGCCGCTCGGCGCCGTAGAAGCGCTGCACCCACTCGTGGAACGCGGTGCCGAGCATGGCGTGCGGATCCGGCCGTGACGGCAGCCGGCGCGCCAGCCGCCGGGCCGCGCCGGCCGGATCGCGGTCGAGTTCGACCAGGGCGCTCACCGACAGCTGGCCGGGCAGTGCCGGAGCTACCGGCGCCGCGCCGCGGGAGCGTTCGGCCAACAGTGCGTCGACATCTGCGGCCCAGCCCTCGGGATCGTCGTCGGCCCCGTCGGGCAGCGCACCCGAGATCGCCGCACTCACCAGCGCCGCGCCGCGCTCGACGTCAGGGCGGGCGCCCGCGAGCGGGTCGGCCGGCCACAGTGCCTCACGGGGCTTGTCCTGCAGTGGGTTTCGTTCGCCGTCAGCGGGCGTCGGGGCCCAGTGCTCCACCTCTCCGCAGGGTTGGCCCGCCGCGACGGAGGCGTCGATGATGTCTTTGATCTCGACCAGGAAATCCGACGGTCCCCGCGGCTTGGACTCGGTGAGCCCCCAGTGGTGGCCCGATAGCAGCAGCGTGTCCTCGGCGCGGGTGATCGCGACATACAGCAGTCGGCGCTCCTCGTCGATGCGGCGCTGCCCCAGCTGGTCGCGGTGGGCGATGATGCTGTCGGACAGCCCTTTACGGTCGCTGACCGTCGAGGTGTCCAGGACCGGGACGCCGTGCAGGCCGGCGGCGGCGCGGTCGCCGCGCAGCAGCGGCGGCAGGTCCGACGGGTCGGACAACCAGGTGCGCTTCGATGCCGTCGACGGGAACACCCGCGCGGACAGATGCGGGACGGCGACCACCTGCCATTCCAGTCCCTTGGCGGCGTGCACGGTCAGGATCTGAACCCGGTCGGCGGACACACTGACTTCGGCAGGGGCAAGCCCGTTCTCGACGACTGCGGCGGCGTCGAGGTAGGCCAGCAGGCTGTCCACCCCGATGCCCGGGCGCGCGGTGTAGTCGGCGACGACGTCGGCGAAGCGGTCCAGGTGTTCGGCGCCGCTCCACCCGGCGGCGACCGGACGGGCTGCGCGGGCCTCGACGTCGACGCCGAGTGTCCGGCGCACCTCGGCTACCAGATCGGTCACCGGGTTGCCCAAAAGTGTTCGCAGTCGGGATAATTCGTCGGCCAGCCGGGTGATCCGGCGGTATCCGTCCTCGGAGTATGCCGCTGCCGGGCCGGGGTCGGCCAGCGCGTCGGCCAGGCTCGCGGTGTCGGCGTCCGGGGCGGCCGCGGCGATGATCTGTTCCGGGCTGACCGCGGCGGGCCGCTGCCCGTCGAGGGTGACCGCGCGGCGCCACAGTGCCGCGATGTCGTGCGCGCCCAGCCTCCAGCGCGCGCCGGTCAGCACCTGCATCGCGGCCCCGCCCGCCGCCGGATCGGCGACCAGTCGCAGCATCGCCACCACATCGGCGACCTCCGGAATCGACAGCAACCCGGCCAAACCGACGACCTCGACCGGAACCCCCCGCGCCGTCAGGACTTCGGCCATCGGGCCGGCGTCGGCGTTGCGGCGGACGAGCACGGCGGCCGTGGGCGGTGGGGCGCCGGCCGCGCTCGCCTGCCGGTAGCGCGCGGCGATGTGGTCGGCCACCCATCCCCGCTCGGTGGCGACATCGGTGAGCAGTGCGCAGCTGACCGTGCCCGGCTCGGCACCCGGGCGCGACTTCAGCGGCCGGACCGCGACCGAACGGCGGCGCGCCTCGGCCGACACGGCGTTGGCGACGTGCAGCGTGCTGGGCGGGTTACGCCAGCTGGTCCGCAGTTCGAGTGTGGGCGCCGGGGAGCCGTCCGAGCGGGGGAAATCGGTGGTGAACCGCGGCAGGTTGGTCGCCGACGCGCCACGCCAGCCGTAGATCGACTGGATCGGGTCCCCCACCGCCGTCAGCGCCAGCCCGTCGTCGGCTCCCCCACCGAACAACGACGACAGCGCGATGCGCTGGGCGTGGCCGGTGTCCTGGTACTCGTCGAGCAGCACCACGCGATACCGGCTGCGCAGCTCGGCACCGACCTGGGGGCAGCCGACCGCCAGCCGCGCCGCCGATGACATCTGCGAGCCGAAGTCCATGACCTTCTCGGCGCGCATCCGGTGGTGCAGGGCGTCGATCAGGGGAACCAGGGCCGTGCGTTCGGTCTGGGTGGCCAGCATCCCGAGCAGGAACTGGCTGGGCCCGCGGTCGCGCTGGTAGCGGCCGGCGGGCAGGGTGTGAACGAGACGTTCGAGCTCGACGTGGGTGTCCAGCAGCGCCTCGGTGTCGACCAGGTGCTCGGCCAGTTCACCGGCCAGACGCAGCACCATCGCGGTGACCTTTGCGGGGTCCTTGTCGGTGTCCAGCGGCCCGGGGTAGGCGCTGACCACCTGATAGGCCAACTGCCACATCTCCGTTTCGCTGAGCAGCCGGGCATCCGGCTCGACCGGCAGCAGCAGGCCATACTCGCGTAGCAGCGTGCCGGCGAACGCGTGGTAGGTGCTAACCGTCGGTGCGCCGACAGCGGCCGGGGCACCGACGTGCCCGGCCAGGCGCGCCAGCCGCGAGCGGACCCGGCGCAGCAGCTGACCGGCCGCCTTGCGGGTGAAGGTCAGCCCCAGCACCTGGCCCGGCTCGGCGAATCCGTTGGCCACCAGCCACACCACGCGCGCAGCCATGGTCTCGGTCTTGCCCGCACCGGCACCGGCGATGACCACGAGCGGCCCGGGCGGAGCGGCGATGACCGCGGCCTGCTCGTCGGTGGGGGTCGGAACACCAAGGGCCTGAGCCAGTTCCGCGGGGGTATAGGTCATCAGGGTTCCGTCCGGGGTGTGATGTGGGCGGGGCAGCCGGGCCGCATCGGGCAGTGCGTGCACCCGTCGTTCACCCTGGCGACAAACTGCGGTCCCGCGGTCGCGGCGGCAGCCTCCTGGACCGTCTGGCGCCACTGCGCCTGGGTGTCCTCGGTGAGTGCGGACTGCTCACGTTCGGTTGCCCCTGCAGCGCTTGGCTTTCCGATGTAGACCAGCCGGCCGCCGCCGGGACGGTCGCCGTCACCGAGCACGCCCTCGGCGACAGCGAGTTGGTAGAAGGCGAGCTGGGCGTGGCGCTGTGCGTCGTCCTTGGTGACCGGACTCTTGCCGGTCTTGACGTCGACGATGACCAGACGGCCCTGCGCGTCGCGTTCGAGCCGGTCGACCCGCCCGCGCACCCGGACGCCAGGGCCCTCGCCGTCCGGCTCAGCGACCAGCCCGTCGACCTCTACCTCGGTGCCGGCCTCGGTGAGTTCGTGGCGCGTCGCCGAACGCCACGACACGAACGCCTCCAGCATGGCGCGATGCCGGTCGAGTTCGTTGTCGGCATACCATGCCGAGTCGAATGGTATTGCCGCCCAGACTTTTTCCAGCTCGGCGACGAGTTGTTCCCCGCTCTTACCGGACTCGGCGACCAGTGCGTGCACGATCGAGCCGAGGGTGGAACGCAAGTGGCGCCGGGCCGCACCGCCGTGCCGCTCGGTGAGCCAACGCAACGGGCAGTCGGTCAGGGCCTGCAACGTCGACGGGCTCAAGGTGACGGTGTGCTCATCACCGGACCACAGCGGTTGCTCGGTGCTCACCGTCGCCATGCCATACCACTGCGCAGGGTCAGCGCCCGGCACACCTTCGGCGGCCAGCCGGGCCAATTGCCTTGCCGCGGTGCCACGTTGCGCGTCATCGACGGCGCCCTGCGGGGCGCAGACCACGGCGCGCAGCCGGCCCACCACCGCCGCCGGTGAGAGCACGGGCGGTGCCGCGACCGGCGGGGCCGTGGTGATCGTGGCGTCGGTGGTGGCCCACTGCCCGATCTCGGCGACGAACGGCGACGGCAGCGCTGCGTCGTCGCCGTCGTCGCTGTCGACCGCGGTGACCAAGAGTTCGCGCCGGGCCCTACCCATCGCGGCGATGAGCAGCCGGCGCTCCTCGGCGAGCAGCGGGGCACGCACCGAGACGTCGTCACCCAACCCGTCGAGGACGTCGAGCAGCCGTTGGGTGCCCAGGACCCCGCCGCGCGGAGTGGTGTTGGGCCACAAGCCGTCCTGCAGCCCGGCGATCACCACCAGCTCCCAGTCGCGCTCGAGGGCGGCGTGCGGACTGAGCACCGCGACCGTCTGGGCCGAGTCGGCGCCGTCGGACTGCACCGGCGGGAGCTGCAGCGCCGCGACATGGTCGAGCAATCCGGGCAGCGAGGCGCCGGTAGTACGCGAGACGTAGTCGTCGGCCAGGTCGAACAGTGCCGTGACCGCGGCCAGATTCCGCTCACCGGCAGCGCCTTCGGTACCGCCGCGCTCAGCCGCCGACAACCAGCGGCGCGCCAGCCCGCTGCGCTCCCAGGCCTGCCACAGCGTGTAGCGCGGGTCCCGGTTGCCGCGGTGGGCGCGGGCCGCTGCGGCCAGGACGGCCCGCACCCGGTTGACCGGGCGGGCCAGCGTCGCGGGCAGATCCGATGATCCGCCGGTGAGCGCCTCGGCCAGCAGCTCACCGAAATCGCGAGTCGGGTCATTGGCGTTGCGGCGCAATGCCCGTCGCAGCTGCCGCAGCGATACCGGGTCGACCCGGCCGATCGGACCGGTCAGCAAGGCCAGTGCCTGCTCGCCGTCAATCCCGTGGCAGGTGGCGGTGAGCGCCGTCAGCAGCGCCTTGGCCGCCGTCTGTTCCGCGACCGGGCCTGCCACCGACGGCGCGGCCACCGGAACCCCCGCACCGGCCAAGGCGCGGCTCAGCGACGCCGCCGCCGAGGCGGATCGGACAATCACCGCCAGCTGTGACCACGGCACACCGTCCACGAGATGCGCGCGCCGCAACCGGTCGGCGATCAACGCCGCCTCGGCATGCGCGGACGCCGCCACCCGCACCGTCACCGTGCCGCCGTCCCCGGTGGCGCCGAGCGCCCGCCACGTCCCGCTGCCCGGAAGCCCGGCGGCGACCCCGCTGATCGCACGCGCCAGCGCGGGGGCGCAGCGGTATGACCGGGAGAGTTCGACGACCGGAGTGTCGTTGGCAGTCAACAGCTCCGGGTCCGCACCGCGGAAACCGAACACCGCCTCGTTGGGGTCACCGGCGAGCAGCGTCAGCTCGGCTCCGGCGGCGAGCACCCGCACCAGCCGGGCCGCCTGTGGGTCGAGGTTCTGGGCGTCGTCGACCAGCAGCAGCCTGATCCGCGAACGGCTGGCGGCCAGCAGTTCGGCGTCGTTGCCGAGCGCCTCGAGGGCGGCGCCGACAAGTTCGGCCGCCCCCAGCGCCGGGACGGTGGCCTGCGGTGCGGCGGTGCCGACCGCCGCCCGAAGCAGCATCACCTGCTCGTATTGCTGGGCGAACCGGCCCGCCGCCGCCCATTCCGGGCGACCCGACAACCGGCCCAGCCGCTGCAGCCGCAGTGGATCGACACCGCGCTCGGCGCAGCGGGCCAGCAGATCGCGCAACTCGGTGGCGAACCCGGCAGTGCTCAACGCGGGCAGCAGCTGCGCCGGCCACACCGACACCGAGGCCGCGCCGTCCTCGAGGTCACCGGCCAGCAGCTCACGGATGATGCCGTCCTGTTCGGCTCCGGTGACCAGCCGCGGCGGCGGGTCACCGGCGCGTGCCGCCGCCTGGCGCAGCACGGCGAAGGCGTAGCTGTGCACCGAGCGCACCAGGGGCTCGCGCACCACCGCGCGGCACGGTTGCGCCGAACGCGCCTTGAGAAGCTCGGCGGTCACCGCACTGCGCGCTGCGGCCGCCAGCCGCCCAGAACCCGTCAGCAGCAGAACCGATTCCGGGTCCGCCCCGGCGGTGATGTGGGCTGCAGCCGCCGCCACCAGCAGACTGCTCTTGCCGGTGCCCGGCCCCCCGACGATGCGGAACGTGCCACGCAACCCCGGCCGCACCAGGGCCTCAGGCTCGGTGACGTCGGCCAGTGAACCGGGGCTCACGCGGTCGGGGGTGGTCATGCCGGAATGACACCACGGGGCTCCGACAAGTTCGGGCAATGGCAGCATGAAGCCTGTGAGCGACCACCTGTACAACCACCGCTACGGCCCGCCCGGACCCGTACAGGTGCTGGCCATCCACGGGCTGACCGGACACGGCAGGCGCTGGCAGACGCTGAGCGACCGGCACCTGCCCGACATCGCGGTCGCCGCACCCGATCTGCTCGGCCACGGCCGCTCCCCGCGCTCGGCGCCGTGGACCATCGATGCGAACGTGGCCGCGCTGGCCACCCTGGTCGAGGACCAGGCGGACGGTCCGGTCGTGGTGGTCGGGCACTCGTTCGGCGGGGCCGTCGCCCTGCACCTCGCCGCCGCCTGCCCCGACCTGGTGGCCGGGCTGGTGTTGCTCGATCCCGCGATCGGCCTCGACGGCGCATGGATGAGCGAGATCGCCGAGTCGATGCTGGCCTCCCCCGACTACACCGACCGGGACGAGGCGCGCACCGAAAAGTTCACCGGCTCATGGGCTGACGTCCCTGTGGACGAGCTCGAAGCCGAACTCGACGAGCATCTGATCGCGCTCCCCAACGGCCGTTACGGCTGGCGGATCAGCGTGCCCGCGATGATGTCGTACTGGAGCGAGCTGGCCCGCGAGATCGTCGTGCCGCATCCGGGCACCCGCACGACGCTGGTGCGCGCGACGTGGACCGAACCCCCCTATGTCAGCGCGGAGCTGATCGACGCACTGTCGGGCCGCCTCGGCACGGCCTTCACGCTGGTCGATCTGGACTGCCAGCACATGGTCGCCCAGGCCAAGCCGGCCGAGACCGCGGCGATCATCCGGGGCATGCTCGAGTCGGGTTAGCCATGGCACCGGTGACCGACGAGCAGGTGGAACTGGTCCGCCGACTGGTGGCGTCCATCCCACCGGGCAGTGTCGCCACCTACGGCGATATCTCATCGGCCGCAGAGCTTTCCAGCCCGCGCATCGTCGGCTGGATCATGCGCACCGACTCCTCGGACCTGCCCTGGCACCGGGTCATCACGGCCTCGGGCCGGCCGGCGCCGCACCTGGCGACACGGCAGCTCGAGCTGCTGCGGGCCGAGGGGGTATTGGCCGACGACGGCCGAGTGGACCTGGCGCAGACCCGCCACACCTTCTAGAGGATCAGCCGGATCAGCGCCGCGGTGCGCGCCAGACCGGGGAACGCCGCCGCCGTCGAGCGGGGATGCAGCGCATGTACGGCCAGCCGGAACATCAACGCGCGCAACAACATCTGCGGCCACTCGGGCAGCGCGCTCCACCGTTCGATGAGTCCGTCGTCAGCCTCACCCCAGGCCAGGGCGTCGACGACGACGACACCGGCCGCCCACGGGGCCGGGCGCCAGTACGGGGTGATGTCGGTGACGCCTGGCGCCGCCGTTCCGGCGAACAACACGGTGCCGTAGAGATCACCGTGCACGAGTTGGCTGGGACTCTTGGTGGGCTTGCGCAGACCGGCCAGCTGGTTGATGAGTTCGATCGACCGTTCGCCGTCGGCCGAGCCGGGCGCCACCGTCGCCCCCGGCGGCAGCGACTGCAGCGGACGTTCCTCCCAGGCCGCCCGGTCGGCCGCGACGAACACGTCGACGTCACTCCACGGCGCCACCGGGGCCTGGGTCAGGAAGCGGGGACGTTCGAGCTTGGCAGTGGCCTCATGCAGGCGCACTCCCGCCGAGACCACCTCGTCGTGGCGGGGCTCGGGTGTCCCGGCGACGAAGGTGTCCGCCCGCCAGCCCGCCACCACGTAGCGGCCGTCGGTCGAGCGCACCGGCCTGGCGAGCCGGACACCGTCGACGAACAACGTCTCGCGGACCTTGGCCGACCAGGCGGCGCGGGCGTGATCGGCGATCGTCGACAGCACGACCTCTCCGCAGCGCCAGCCACCCTCCCAGCCGGCGCCGAGCGGTTCGGGGTCGACGTACTTGAGACCGAAAGCCGCCAGGACGTGGTCAGGCGGACGTTCGTCGGTCATCCCGTCAGGGTAAAGCGTGCCGAGGCCGGGAGGCCGTCAGTACATGACCATGTCGGGTTCGAGTTGCCGGGCCCACGCCACGATGCCGCCCTGAAGGTGCAGCGCGTCGGAGAATCCGGCCTTCTTCAACGCCGCCAGCGCCTCCGCCGAGCGGACACCGGTTTTGCAGTACAACACCGGAATACGGTCCTGCGGAATCTTGGCCAGCCCCTCGCCCGACTCGATAGCGGACTTCGGGATGAGCTCGGCGCCCCCGATGTGGTTGATCTCCCACTCCACCGGCTCGCGGACGTCGATCAGGGCGACCTTCTTGTCCGAGTCGAGCAGCTCGCGCAGCTCCTGCGGGGTCAGCGTCGAATCGCGCGCCGCGTCGGCCGCATCCTCCGACAGCACACCGCAGAACGCCTCGTAGTCGATGAGTTCGGTGATCTTCGGTGTCTCGGGATCCTTGCGGATCTTGATCGTCCGGTAGGTCATGTCCAGTGCGTCGTAGACCATCAGGCGGCCCAGCAGCGGGTCGCCGATGCCGGTGATCAGCTTGATGGCCTCAGTGCCCATCACCGAGGCGATCGACGCGCACAGGATGCCCAGGACGCCACCCTCGGCGCAGGACGGCACCATCCCCGGTGGCGGCGGCTCGGGGTACAGGTCGCGGTAGTTCAGGCCCAGACCGTTGGGGGCGTCCTCCCAGAACACCGACACCTGGCCCTCGAAACGGTAGATCGAACCCCACACGTAAGGCTTGTGCGCCAGCACCGCGGCGTCGTTGACCAGGTAGCGGGTGGCGAAGTTGTCGGTGCCGTCGACGATCAGGTCGTACTGCTCGAACAGCTCGACGGCATTGTCGGGTTCCAGCCGGAGCTCATGCAGGTTGACGGTGACCAGCGGGTTGATCTCCAGGATGGAGTCGCGGGCGCTTTCGGCCTTGGACCGGCCGATGTCGGACTGGCCGTGGATGATCTGGCGCTGCAGGTTGGATTCGTCGACGACGTCGAACTCGACGACGCCGATCGTGCCCACGCCGGCGGCCGCCAGGTACAGCAGGGCCGGCGAGCCCAGCCCGCCGGCACCGATCACCAGCACCTTGGCGTTCTTCAGGCGCTTCTGCCCGACGACACCGAGGTCCGGGATGATCAGGTGACGGCTGTAGCGGGCCACTTCCTGGCGGGTGAGCTCGGCAGCTGGCTCGACCAGCGGCGGCAACGGTGAGGACACCGGATACTCCTCGGGTTTCGACGTTCCCCGCCCATCTCAGCAGGTAGTCCGATCAACGGCAAACAGGAGCCAAAGCTTCCCTGCCTGGGGCCGTAACTAGCTCAGGCGATATCTGATTGCCCGACTCCTCCTCGGGGCTCGTACCTCGCCCCGCATCGTCGTCAGGCGATCGGATACGGCCACGGGTTGAACCGGCACGTCTTGCCGTCGGCCTTGACGGACTCAGGATCAAACTTCGCGGCATCGTTGTCGGCCGTGGAGAAGGTCTGCTGCATCATGATCGGCGCCAGCCCGCCGTTCTCGTCGCACGGCTCGTGGGTGCGGTAACCGATCGCATGGCCGACCTCGTGGTTGACCAGGTACTGCCGGTAGGAGCCGACATCGCCCTGGAACGGCACGGCGCCGCGCACCCAGCGCGCCTCGTTGATGAACACCCGCGGCTCGGCGTTCGGGCCGTAGGCGGGGTTGAAGCAGGACGACTCCAGCGGGATCTCGTAGCCACAGCCCTCGCGGACGGTCATCGGGGAGGTCAGCGACACCCGGAAGTCCGGTTTGACCTCGGGCGTGCTGGCGTCGATGCGCTGAAAGGCGAACTGGGGATTGTGGATCCAGCTCTTGGGGTTGGACAGCGTCTCGGTGACCATGCGAGCGAAGCCCTCGTCACCACCGAACGACGCGGTGTCGATACCGTCCTCCACCTCGACGGTGTAGGTGAAGACCTTGGCGGTGCCCTGCCCGACCTTGGGTGTGGTGCCGGGCACGATGTGCCACGTCTTGGCGCCGGCCTCGGTGAAGGCGCCGCCCTCGGGCAGGATGCCGGTCGGCAGATTCGCGTCGAACGCCGTCAGACCGCGCGGCGGGGCGCCGATGATCGCGGTGCCGCTGGAGCCGATGGTCGGCGGCCCCTGCACGGCGTCATGGGTTTCCAGCGCGGGGGCGGCCGTACCGGTGATGGTCTGATAAAGCACGACCCCGGTCAACGCGATGAGCACCGGAAGGGCGTAGGCCCGCCAGCCGTAGGTGGACACGAACCGGCCCAGCCAGGTCTGCTTGCGCCACTGTCGACGCTGGTCGCGGTTGGATCTGGCCCGCCCGGAGTCGCCGGCGAGCGGGTCGCGCTGGGCACGCAACGGCTCACGCCATTCGCTGCGCAGCACCGGTACACGACCGTCCCCGCGATGCCCCGGGTCGTAGGTCACCGACCCAGGATGGCACAACCGATGGTCGGCCGACTTCCGGCGCGCCAGTATCGCCACCCCGAGACGGCTACGGGCGGGTAACTGCACCCGGGTAGTACTGTCGGTGCGACGAGCCGGGCGTGCGAGGCATCGCCGGGTCGGCTGAACACCAGATTGAGGACTCATGAGCGAAATCGCCAACACGGCCGAGCGTAAGACCGCCCGGGCTGCAACTGGCGACCGTCCCGCCGGAACCCCCGCGCGGCGTGGCAGCCGGCTCCCGCGCGACGAGCGTCGCGGCCAGCTGCTGACCGCAGCCAGCGAAGTATTCGTCGACCGCGGCTACCACGCCGCAGGTATGGACGAGATCGCCGACCGCGCCGGTGTCAGCAAACCTGTTCTCTACCAACACTTTTCGAGCAAGCTTGAGCTGTACCTGGCCGTCCTGCAGCTGCATGTCGACAACCTGGTCTCGGGCGTGCGGCAGGCGCTGCGCACCACCACCGACAACCGGCAACGGCTGCGCGCCGCCGTACAGGCGTTCTTCGACTTCATCGAGCACGACGGCCAGGGCTACCGGCTGATCTTCGAGAACGACTACGTCACCGAGCCCCAGGTCGCCGCACAGGTCAAGGTGGCCACCGAGGCCTGCACCGACGCGGTGTTCGACCTCATCAGCCGTGACTCCGGCCTTGACCCGCACCGCGCCAGGATGATCGCGGTCGGACTGGTGGCCCTGAGCGTCGACTGCTCCCGCTACTGGCTGGACTCCGATCGCCCGATCACCAAGGAAGCCGCCGTCGACGGCACGGTGCAGTTCGCCTGGGGCGGACTGTCACACGTGCCGCTGGCCCGCAGCTAAGCCCCGGCGGGGCTTGCCGCGATCCCGAAGCCGACCCGTCGCGTGTCAGCGACACCGATCTCGACGTAGGTGATCTTCGACGCGTGCACGAGAATCCGGCGGCCCTTGTCGTCGGACAGGCTCAGCACGTCGGGCCCACTGCCCGACAGCGCGGCCGTCACCAGGTCTTCAACCTCCGCGGGCGTCTGCGAACTGCTGAAGACGAGCTCACGTGGGCTGTCCGAGACACCGATCTTGACCTCCACGCTTGACCCTTCCGTTCGTGTGCGCTGTACCCCAGAAGGCTAGTGGACACCGGCCAACCCGGCCGCGGGCAGGCGTTCGCGGACAGCGAATAGGGCATCAAGCTGCGGTAACAGCATGGCAACGGCCGCGCGCGGCGTGTCCAGAGCGCCCGGATCCGTCCCTAGCCTTGATCACGATGAACGACACCGGACGCCGCGCAACCGTGCCCCTGTGGCAACGGGTGTCCCTGACTGCCGCGGGTGTGCTGGTTGCCGCCGTCGCGACGACGTTCGTCGTGAAGACCGGCGACGCGGCCAGCGTCAGCACGGACACCACTCCCCCGAAACGCACCGTGGTGGCCACCTCGGGCCCCCATCCGTCCACCCCGCCGCCGGCACCGGTCACCGTCACCATGTCCGGCATGCCTGCCGAAACCCCTGTCACCGTCACGCCGAGCACCCCGGCGGCAGCGGCCCTGGCCGCGCCGATGGTCGATCCGCGTCAGGTCGTCTACACGGTGTCGGGCAACCAGCGCCCCGATGACCCGGTGACCATCGTCTACGCCGACGAAACCGGAACGCTGCGCACCGCGGAAAACGTCACCCTGCCCTGGCAGCTGACCGTGGTGCCCACCGTCCCGGTCAACTACGTCACGGCGAGCAGTGCGGGCAGCCAGCTGAACTGCTGGATCACCGATGCGACGGGGGCGACCGTGGCCGCGCAGGCCGACAACGCGATCTCGGCGACCTGCAACCGCTAGTCAGGCCAGCCCGAGCTGCCGCATCCGGTCGTCGTGCGTCTGCTGCAGCCGGGAGAAGAAATCGGCGACCTGACCAAGCCCGCCCGGGCCCGACAGCACCAGGTCCACCAGCTCGTCGTGGTCGGCCAGCACGTACTGCGCCTGGGTGATCGCTTCGCCGAGCAGCCGGCGCGACCACAGCGCCAGCCTGCTGCGCTGCCGTCCCGACGCGGTCACCGCGTCACGAACCTCGTCGACGACGAACTGCGAGTGACCGGTCTCGGCGAGCACCGAGCGGACCACATCGGCAATCTCATCGGGCAGCACGTCGGCGATCTCGAGATAGAAGTCCGCGGCCATCGCGTCGCCGACATAGGTCTTGACCAGCGCCTCCAGCCACGTGCTCGGGGTGGTCAGCCGGTGGTAGTTCTCCAGGGCCGGGGCGTACCGCGCCATCGCGGGTACGACGTCGACGCCGCGCGCGGTCAGCGCGTCGCGCAGCAGCTCGTAATGGCCCATCTCGGCGGCCGCCATGCTGGCCATGTTGATCCGTCCGCGCAGGTTGGGCGCCATCCGGGCTTCCTCGGTCAGCCGGTAGAACGCGGCGACCTCGCCGTACGCCAGCAGCGTGAACAGCTCGTTGATGGCCGGATGATCGGCCTGCACGCGGGACGGCCCCCGCCCTGCCGCATCGCTCAGATCTCCGGCGGCCGGCACAGGCTGCGAGGCACTCATGGCCGACACTGTAGTCGCGGCCGGGACGCCGAACCGGACCGAAGTCGCCGACCAGCTATGATGGGGTCGGACGACGGTGACAAACCGTTGTTCAGGAAATGTGCGTGCACGCAGTGGGCCCGCCTCCCTCAGCGCAGGGCCCAGCGAATCGGCATCATCAGGATCGCCGAATCCATTCCGGAGAGTCAGAACTCGTGCGCGCGTGACAGCACAAACGAGGAACGACATCGGAAGGCACCGCGCCCCAAGCATGACACCACTGACAACACATCCCCAACTCACCTTTGCCCAGCTCGGAGTCCGTGACGAGATCGTCCGGGCACTGGCCGAAGACGGCAAGGAATTCGCCTTCGCCATCCAGGAACAGACCCTCCCGATGGCCCTGGCCGGCGACGACCTCATCGGCCAGGCCCGCACCGGCATGGGCAAGACGCTGGCGTTCGGCGTGCCGATGCTGCAGCGCATCACCACCGACCCCGACCGTGAACTGTCCGGCATCCCGCGCGGGCTGGTCGTCGTGCCGACCCGCGAGCTCTGCCTGCAGGTGTACGAAGACCTCGCCAGCGCCGCCAAGTATCTGCGCGCCGGCGACCGCAAGCTGTCCGTCACCTCGATCTACGGCGGACGCCCCTACGAGGCCCAGATCGCGGCCCTGCAGAAGGGCGTCGACGTCGTGATCGGCACCCCCGGCCGGTTGCTCGACCTCGCTCAGCAGGGCCACCTGCAGCTCGGCGGGCTGAGCATGCTGGTCCTCGACGAGGCCGACGAGATGCTCGACCTGGGCTTCCTGCCCGACATCGAGCGGATCCTGCGCCAGATCCCCGACGAGCGGCAGGCCATGCTGTTCTCGGCGACCATGCCGGACCCGATCATCACGCTGGCCCGCACCTTCATGAAGCAGCCCACTCACATCCGGGCCGAGGGCGTGCAAGGCGCGGCCACCCACGACACCACCGAGCAGTTCGTCTACCGCGCGCACGCGCTAGACAAGGTCGAGATGGTCGCCCGCATCCTGCAGGCCGAGGGCCGCGGCGCGACGATGATCTTCACCCGCACCAAGCGGACCGCCCAGAAGGTCGCCGACGAACTCGCCGAGCGCGGGTTCAAGGTCGGCGCCGTGCACGGCGACCTGGGCCAGATCGCCCGCGAAAAGGCACTCAAGTCGTTCCGCACCGGTGATATCGACGTGCTGGTGGCCACCGACGTCGCCGCCCGCGGTATCGACATCGACGACATCACCCACGTCATCAACTACCAGATCCCCGAGGACGAGCAGGCCTACGTGCACCGCATCGGCCGCACCGGCCGGGCCGGCAAGACCGGTATCGCGATCACGCTGGTCGACTGGGACGAGCTCGAGCGCTGGTCGATGATCGACAAGGCCCTCAAGCTGGACTGCGCCGATCCCGCCGAGACCTACTCCAACTCGCCGCACTTCTACGAGGAGCTGGGCATCCCGACCGAGGCCACCGGTTCGGTCGGCGCCACCCGCAAACGCCCGGACCCCAAGGGTTCGAGCCGGGTGAGCTCCACTGATTCCACCCGTGAGCGCCCCAGCCGCAATCGGTCGCGCCGCCGGACCCGCGCCGGCGAGTCGGCGAGCGGGCACGTCGAGAACTCGGTTGACGGACAGCCCGACGGAGAAACGTCCGAACCTGCAGCTGCCACCGGGGACGGGGCCGCCCGCAAGCGTCGGCGCCGGCGTCGTCCGCGCAATGCGGCCGAAGCCGCCCCGACCGCCGGCTGAGCCGCCACTGTCGTCGATGGTCAGACCTGAGCGCCGTACCAAGGGCGACCTCGTCGCTGCTGCGGCGATTGCGCTCGTCGTCGCCGTCGTCGCCGCGCTGTTCTGGTGGAACAGCTCGGCGCGGGCCACGATCAGCCGTCCCGCATCCGGTCCGGCACCCAACCCGGTGCCCGCCCGGGCGGTGCCCGACACGCTGCGCCAGCTCTGGACAGCGACCAGTCCGCGCACGCTGAGCCCGATCGTCGTCGGCGGGACCGTCATCACCGGCGAGGGCCGCACGGTGACGGGCCACGACCCCACGACCGGCGAGACCCGGTGGACGTTCGCCCGCGACACCGACCTGTGCGGGGTGTCCTATGTCTACGACCTGGCCGTGGCGGTCTATCCCGATGTACGCGGCTGCGGTCAGGTCAGCAGCATCAACGGCGGCACCGGGCGGCGCGGACCGACCCGAACGGCCTACGCCGACAAGCAGATCGTGCTCAGCGCCAGCGGCAGCACGGTGTTGTCCGCCGGCCCGACGCGGCTGGAGCTGTGGCGTTCGGATCTGGTGCGCATGCTGGCCTACGGCGAGATCGACGCCCGGGTCAAACCCGTCAACCAGGGCGTCGGAACCGGCTGCACGCTGATGTCGGCGGCCGCCAGCGACGAAGCGGTGTCGGTGCTCGAAGCCTGCCGCGACCAGAAGGATCTGCGTCTGACCCTGCTCAAGCCGGCCAAGGAAGACGACGAGCCCGACACCAAGAACGTCCCGCTGCCCGGCGTCGCCACCGATTCGGAGGCCCGGGTGCTCGCGGTGTCGGGAACCACGACGGCGGTGTACCTGCCCTCGCCGAAACCCGAGATCGCGGTGTACGACGAGACCGGCACCAAGGTGGCGTCGACGCTGATGTCGAATGCCCCGGTGCTGGCCAACCCGGCGCAAGCGGTGACCAAGGCCGGTGACCTCATCACCTGGTGGACCGGCGACTCCGTGGAGGTCTTCGACGCAAAGCTGGGCTACCGCTACACCATCCACGCTGTCGGACAAGTCAGCCCGGTGGGGCCGGCGACGATGATGGGCGGTCGGCTGCTGATCCCGCTCAGCACCGGCATCGGGGTCTACGACCCGAACAACGGCACCAATGCGCGGGTGATCCCCGTCAGCCACCCGGCAGGCAACGGCCCGGTGGTGCCCGCGGTGACCGGCACGCAGCTCATCGAGCAGCGCGGCGCGGCGCTGACTGTGTTCGGCCCGCCGAGCTAGATCTCCGGGGCGAACGTCGGAAGCGCCTTACCGGACTTCCAGTACTTCAGCAGAGATGTCGCAAACTCACGATAAGCGTTGCCGCCCTTGTTCTTTCGGCCCGCCAACACCGAAGACCCCGAGGCGCTGGCTTCCGCGAAGCGGACCGTGCGCGGGATCGGCGGGGCCAGCACCGGAAGGTCGTAGCGGTCGGCGACGTCGAGGAGCACGTCACGGCTGTGCGTGGTGCGCGAGTCGTAGAGCGTCGGCAACGCGCCCAGCAGCTTGAGGTTGGGGTTGGTGATCTGCTGCACGTCATCGACGGTCCGCAAGAACTGGCCCACTCCGCGGTGCGCCAGCGTCTCGCACTGCAGCGGAACGATCACCTCGTCGGCGGCGGTGAGGCCGTTGAGGGTCAGCACGCCCAGCGAGGGCGGGCAGTCGATGATCACCACGTCGAACTGGCCGTCTAGTTTGGCCAGCGCCCGCTTGAGCGCGTACTCCCGACCGGCCCGCATCAGCAGCATGGCCTCCGCGCCGGCCAGATCGATGTTGGCCGGCAGCAACGTCATGCCCTCGGCGGTTTCGACCAGGGCGGTGCTGGGCTCGACGTCACCGAGCAGCACCTCGTGTACCGATACCGGGAGCTTGTCGGGGTCGCTGCCCAGTGAGAACGTCAGACATCCCTGCGGGTCGAGGTCGACGAGCAACACACGTTTACCCGCGTCGACGAAAGCCGCCCCCAACGACGCGACCGTGGTTGTCTTGGCCACCCCACCCTTTTGATTGGCCACCGCCAGTACTCGGGTCACCTGCCCATCCTGACAGGTTCCGGGCCTGCGCGTCCCGCCTGCCACGCTCCGCCTGGTCATCGGGCAGAATGAGTGGACGTGAGCGTCGGCACCCATCGGCTTGTCCTGTTACGCCACGGCGAGACCGAATGGTCGCGGGACCGCAAGCACACCAGTACCACCGATCTGGACCTGACCGATCACGGTCGCGAACAGGCCGTCCTGGCGGCGGTGACTCTCGAGCATCTGGCGCTGGAGAACCCGCTTGTCATCAGCAGCCCCCGCAAACGGGCCCTGGCCACCGCCGCGCTGGCCGGGCTGACCGTCGACGAGGTGTCCCCGCTGTTGGCCGAGTGGGACTACGGCGACTACGAGGGCCTGACCACCCATGAGATCCGCACCGAGACGCCGGGCTGGCTGCTGTGGACGTACGGCTGCCCGGGCGGTGAGAGCGTCGACCAGGTCAGCATGCGCGCCGACCAGGCGGTGTCCTACGCGCTGGAACACATGGCCGACCGTGACGTCGTGTTCGTCGGTCACGGCCATTTCTCAAGGTCGGTGGTGACCCGCTGGGTCGAGCAGCCGCTGCGCGAGGGCGCCCGCTACGGCTTCGGCGCGGCGTCGGTGGCGGTGTGCGGCTTCGAGTACGGGCTGCGGCAACTCTCGGCACTGGGCTTGACGAGCCACCGAGAGCCGGTCACCGGGACGTGACGGCATCTCCCTCGTTCGTGCTATGTGGACCGGCCGGGACGGTTGTCGCCGACGGGATCCGGGCGGGTTATGACAGTGCGGCGGCGGCCGCGGCGGCCCTGGCCGACGGCTCGGCCGACCTGGTGGTGGGGGCCCTGCCGTTCGACGTTCGCGGCGCTGCCGCACTACTGAGTCCTCGGGCGGTGACGTTCACCGACGCCCTGCCTGGCTGGCCGGTGGTCGCGCTGCCGAGCGTGCGGATCGAGGCGACCCTGCCTCCTCCCGCCGAGCACCTGGCTCGTATCCGGACCGCATTGAAGAGCCTCAACGATCCCGAAAGTGGTTTGCAGAAGGTCGTTTTGGCGCGTGCTCTGCGTCTGGTCGCCGACGGCAGCCTCGACGAGCGGACCATCCTGCAGCGACTGGTCGCCGACGACCCCGAGGCCACCGCATACTTGGCCGACCTGTCCCCGGCCGGCGGCGCCTACACCGGCACCGCACTGGTGGGCGCCAGCCCGGAGCTTCTGGTCGCCCGCTCGGGAGACCAGGTGACCTGCCAGCCGTTCGCCGGTTCGGCGGCGCGTTCGGCAGACCCGGCCACCGACGCCGCCAACAGTGCCGCACTGGCCGACTCGGCCAAGAACCGTCACGAGCATCAGCTCGTCGTCGACACCATGCGCGCCGCGCTGGGGCCGTTGTGCAGCGATCTGGACGTAGCGACCGAACCTCAGCTCAGCCGCACCGCCGCACTGTGGCACCTGTCGACACCGATTCGCGGCACATTGCGCGATACCTCAACGACGGCAATCGATTTGGCGTTGGCGCTGCATCCGACGCCCGCGGTCGGCGGTGTTCCCACCGCGGCGGCGGTCGACCTGATCGCCGAGGTGGAGGGCGACCGCGGCTTCTACGCAGGGGCGGTCGGCTGGTGCGACGCCCGCGGCGACGGCCGCTGGGTGGTGGCGATCCGCGGTGCGCAGTTGTCCGCGGACCGGCGTCAGGCCCTGGCCCTGGCCGGCGGAGGTATCGTCGCCGAATCCGACCCGGAAGACGAAGTCGCGGAGACCACAACGAAATTCAGGACAATTCTGTCAGCACTGGGAGTACCGCAATGACCGCACAGATCCGGCGGGCCCGGCCCGGTGATGAATCCGACATCGTCACGATGATCCGCGAACTGGCCGAGTTCGAGCATGCCTCCGAAGACTGCACCGTCGTCGAAAGCCAAATCACCACAGCGCTTTTCGGCGACGACCCGGTCGGGTTCTGCCACCTCGCCGAGGTCGACGGCGAGGCGGCCGCGATCGCGCTGTGGTTCCGCAACTTCTCCACCTGGGACGGCGTGGCAGGGGTATACCTCGAGGACCTGTTCGTACGGGAGAAGTTCCGCCGCCGCGGCCTGGCCCGCACCATGCTGGCCACCCTGGCTCGCGAGTGCGTCGACAACGGCTACAGCCGGCTGAGCTGGGCGGTGCTGGATTGGAACGTCAACGCGATCGCGCTCTACGACGCGGTCGGCGGCAAGCAGATGTCGGAGTGGATCACCTACCGGGTGTCGGGCCCGGAGCTCTCGGCGCTGGCCGCCGAATCCTCACCGCTCGTCGAGGGCGCCTAGCCACTGCAGCGTCGACGGGCTGAACAGCAGCACCAGGGCCGCCAGGGCGATCACTGCAATCGGGATGGCGTAGGCCCACTGGTGTGAGCCCACGCCGATGTACCAGGTCACCGGCAGGAGCAGCAGCTGGGCGAACACCGCGATCCCGCGGCCCCACCGCCGGCCGGTCCACAGCGCCCACGCCCCGGCCAGCACGCCCGCGCCGATCAAGGCGAACCAGGCGGCGTTGCCGAAGCCACTGACCACATGCTGGTCGACGCCGGCCAGCCCGCGGATCACGAACACCACGGCGGCCACCACCGCGGCAGCACCTTCGAGGGCCACCAGCACCGCAGCCTGGCGCACAGTTGAGGGGGCAGGAACGGTCACGGGCCCGAGCCTAACGTCAGCGCCGAAACACCAGCCAGCGCATCGCGCAGTACATGAAGACGCCCTCGCAGGCACCCGCCCCGATCCGGGCGATCCGGTAATCCACGCCGAGGGCGAGAAGTGCGCTCGACACCCCGAGGATGAACGCCAGGTAGTTGATCACCACGACCACCACATAGACGGCGACCTGGGGGCCCACCGGCGCGTGTGACCGGAAGTTGAACGTGCGATTGAGGACGTAGCTGGCCGCGAAGGCACACCCGTACGCCAGCGACACCGCCAGCCCGAACGGCAGCCGCAGCAGACCGTGCAGAACGGTGAGCAACACCAGGTCCAGTGCGAAGGTGACGCTGTTGATGACAACGAAGCCCAGAAATGTCGCGGGGACAACCCTTTTCAGCCCGAAGGGCAAGGCCGCGGCGACGGTGACACAGGCCCCGTGAAACCAGTCGACGAACTTCGGCAGCCGGGTAGCGGGATCGACGGCCACGGATGCGAGCATCCCACCGGCAGCTGACCGGTACGTGATGAGTAGGCAAACCCTGTCCGACAGGGGCACCTCACGCCGATAGGCTCATACCTCGTGCGTGCCGTGCTGATCGTGAACCCGAACGCCACCTCGACCACCGCGGCCGGCCGCGATCTCCTGGCGCACGCGCTGGAGAGCCGGGTGGAGCTGTCCGTCGTACACACCGACCACCGTGGCCACGCGATCGAGATCGCCGAGGCCGCGCGGCGCGACGGTATCGACATGATCATCGTTCACGGCGGCGACGGCACGGTGAACGAAGTCGTCAACGGTTTGTTGGGCAAGCCACCCGCCGTGGTGGGCACGCTGCCCGCGGTGGCCGTGGTGCCCGGCGGGTCAGCCAACGTCTTTGCCCGTGCGCTGGGCATCAGCCCCGATCCGATCGAGGCCACCAACCAGCTCATCGACCTCATCAGCGCCCACCGCAACGGTTCCGCGTGGCGGCGGATCGGCCTGATGGACTGCGGGGAACGCTGGGCGGTGTTCACCGCGGGCATGGGCGTCGACGGCGACGTGGTGGCCGCAGTGGAGGCCCAACGGGCCAAGGGCCGCAAGGTCACCGCGAGCCGCTACATCCGGATCGCGGTGCGCGAGATGCTGTCCAACGTGCGCGAGGAACCCCGCCTGACCCTGGAGCTGCCCGGGCGCGAGCCGGTCAGCGGCGTGCACTTCGCGTTCGTGTCGAACTCCAGCCCGTGGACCTATGCCAACACCCGGCCGGTGTGGACCAACCCCGAGACGACGTTCGAGACGGGCCTGGGGGTCTTCGCGACGACCAGCATGAACATCTGGCGCAACCTGATGTTGGTGCGCCGGATGTTGTCCAAGCGACCGGTCATCAAGGCCAAGCACCTGATCCGGGACGACGACCTGGCGTGGGTGCGCATCACGAGCGCCGATCCGGTTGCCTGCCAGATCGACGGGGATTTTCTTGGCCTGCGCTCAGAAATGACGTTCCGTGCCGTTCCTGAGGCGTTGAACGTGGTCGCTCCACCGGCTAACAAAGGCGCTGACCAGCACTGATCCAAAATCACATGCGGATTTAGAGCGCAAGTGGGTTGAGTCTAGTACAAACGGGTGAGGGCTTCGAGAACCCACCCCCGCAGTGAGATTGCACACGTGTTAACTGAGTCCTATTGACATCCGCCACGGCTGTGAAACGATCGGATGCAACAACGCAGAAACATTTGTGTGCACGCGTTAACAGCCGAAGTAAAAGACAGTGCGCCGCATTGCGCACACAGTTAAGGAGTAGCGACTAATGGATTGGCGCCACAAGGCGGTCTGCCGTGACGAGGATCCGGAACTGTTCTTCCCAGTCGGGAACAGCGGTCCGGCACTCGCCCAGATCGCTGACGCGAAGCTCGTCTGTAACCGTTGTCCGGTCACCACTGAGTGCCTGACCTGGGCTTTGGACTCCGGCCAGGATGCCGGCGTCTGGGGCGGGATGAGCGAGGACGAGCGTCGCGCGCTCAAGCGCCGCAACGCTCGCACCCGGGCCCGCAGCGGGGTCTGACCTAACGCTTCGCAATACGTAAAGACGCGGCCCCGGCAAATGCCGGGGCCGCGTCTTTTTATTTGAATGTATTGTGCATCACACTTTGCTATTGCGGCACCCGAGCTGTTGATCGCCGACCTATCGGCACCCGCAGCACCACGTCGGTTCCGCTGCCGGGAACGTCGTGCATTCCCAGCGATCCGTCGAGCTCCGCGGAGACCAGCGTCCGCACGATCTGCAAGCCCAGCCGATCGGACTTCTCCAGGGAGAATCCCTCCGGCAGGCCACGCCCGTCGTCGTGGACGACCACATCGAGCCAGCGCGCCGAGCGCTCCGCCCGGATCGTCACGCAGCCCTGTTTCGCCGATGGGTCGAAGGCGTGCTCGATGGCGTTCTGAACCAGCTCGGTGATCACCATGACCATCGCGGTGGCGCGGTCGGCGTCGAGGACACCCAGCGCGCCTTCCCGGTTGATCCGGATGGGTGCGTCGACGCGGGCCACGTCGTTCATGATCGGCAGGATGCGGTCGATGACCTCGTCGAGGTTGACCTCTTCGTCCACCGACATCGACAGTGCCTCATGGACCTGGGCGATCGACGCCACCCGGCGCACCGACTCCATGAGCGCCTCGCGGCCCTCCTCGTTGTTGGTCCGGCGGGCCTGCAGCCGCAGCAGGGCCGCGACCGTCTGCAGGTTGTTCTTCACCCGGTGATGGATTTCGCGGATCGTGGCGTCCTTGGACAGCAGAGCGCGGTCCCGGCGCTTGACCTCAGTGACATCCCGGATGAGCATCGCCGCCCCCGCAGCGGCGCCGTGAACCACCAGTGGCAGCGTGCGAAGCAGAACGGCGGCGCCGCCGGCGTCGACCTCCATGCGCATGCTGGAGCCGCCTGCCAGCGAGTCGCGGACGTGCTCGGCCAGCTCCTGTGCCTCGAACGGGTCGGAGATCAGCGGCCGGGTGATGACGACCAGGTTGTGGCCCTCCAACTCGGCCGACAGACCCATCCGGTGGTACGCCGACAACGCGTTCGGGCTGGCGTAGGCCACCACACCGTCGACGTCGAGGCGGATGAAGCCGTCACCCACCCGCGGGCTGGACCGCGACACCGCGAGGTCGCCGACGTTGGGAAAGGTGCCTTCCGACACCATGTGCAGCAGGTTGCCCGCGCAATCCAGATACGCCTTCTCCAGGGGCGAGGAGGTGCGTCGCTCGGCCAGCGCGGTCTGGTGGGTGATGACCGCCACCACCTGGTTGTTGCAGCGCACCGGCACGGCCTCGACGTTGAGGCCGGGCTCGCGCAGCGAGGCGTCTCCCCCACCGAGGCCGATCTCCCCGGAGGTGAACGCCTCGATCACGAAGGGCAGGTCCGGATCGGCCACGACGGTGCCGACCGCATCCTTGAGCAGCACGGTCGGGGCGGTGTTGGGCCGACATTGGGCGACGCAGACCAGCGCGCCGTCGTCGCGGCGCACCCACATCAGATAATCGGCGAACGAGAGGTCCGCCAGCAGCTGCCATTCGCCGACCACTGCGTGCAGGTGGTCCACGGCGCTGCCCGGCAGGACCGTGTGCTCGGCGAGCAGGTCACCGAGGGTCGACACGGGAGCTAGTCGATCACGGCAATGAGGTCGCCGGCCTGGATGACGTCACCCACGGACACGTTGACCTCGGTCACGGTGCCGCCCACTTCGGCCAGCACCGGGATCTCCATCTTCATCGATTCCAGAAGCACCAGGGTGTCGCCTGCGCCGATCTGATCACCCTTGCTGACCACGACCTCGAGCACGCTGGCCACGATTTCGGCGCGAACATCCTCGGCCATCTCCACCCTCACTCTGTCGTTGAAATGCTGTCCTATCGAACCACACGACCGGGTGGTCAGCGGTGTGATGCCGCCGTGAGACACTGGAGGCAACGATCAAAACCCTGGAGGTACACCATGGCCAAGCGCGGCCGTAAGAAGAAAGCTCGCAAGCACAGCAAAGCCAATCACGGCAAGCGACCCAACAGCTGACAAAAGTGCCCGGCAATCTGCCGGGCACTTTTTGTTTCAGGACTCGTCGCGGGTGATGATCGTGGTCCGCCTGATCTCCAGACGTACCCGCTCGAGCAGGTAGTGGGGGGCTTTCTCGCCGCTGCACTTGGAGGCGATCAGCGCCTTGATGCGTTCCTCGACCCCGTAGTGCCGCAGGCAGGCCGGGCACTCCTCGAGGTGGTGGCGCAGCCGCTCCCGGGTTTCTGAGGTGCATTCGCCGTCGAGCAGCGTCCATACCTCGGCGATCACGGCCGCGCACTCGGGGTGGTCGGGGTCTACCGGCCCGATCGGCGGGCGCCAGTCCTCGCTCATGACGACACCTCCTCAGCCGCATCCTGACCGCGGGTGAACCCGCGCTCCTTGGCCACGTCGGCGAGCAGCGTGCGCAACTGGCGCCTACCGCGGTGCAGACGGGACATCACTGTCCCGATCGGGGTATCCATGATCTCGGCGATCTCCTTGTACGGAAAGCCTTCGACGTCGGCGTAGTACACCGCCATCCGGAATTCCTCCGGCAACGCCTGCAGCGCTTCCTTGATCTCGGAGTCCGGCAATGACTCCAAAGCTTCCACCTCGGCCGAACGCAGACCGGTCGACGTGTGCTCGGCGTTGGCCGCCAGTTGCCAGTCGGTGATCTCGTCGGTCGGGTACTCAGCAGGCTGCCGCTGCTTCTTGCGGTAGCTGTTGATGTAGGTGTTGGTCATGATCCGGTAGAGCCACGCCTTGAGGTTGGTGCCCTCGCGGAACGACCGGAACGCGCCGAAGGCCTTGACCATGGTTTCCTGCACCAGGTCTTCGGCGTCGGCGGGGTTCCGGGTCATGCGCAGCGCGCCGCCGTACAGCTGATCCATCAACGGGATCGCGTCACGCTCGAAGCGTGCCAGCAAGTCCTCGTCGGGTTCGCGCACGGCGGTATCGGCAGCGCCGGAACCGTCGGTGCCCTCGGTGTCAGTCATCGTGATTGACGTGGTCCCTTCTGCCGCGGCGCCCACTCGGAGCTCCGGCAGCGGTATCGGACGGACGAGAAACGACGGCGTGAGCTCGTCGCGCACCAGGGTCATGGAGACCGACACCGGCTTCTCTCCTTCCAATCCTAGAACCGTGGCCAACAAAATTTCCTCGCGGTCGTGTCGACCGCGCCTAGCCACACCGCATAACGGGATTGGCGACCCGGCTAATTCCCCGCCTACGCTGACCGGCGTGGCAGGTGCGGCAACCCCGGCGATCGCGGCGCTGATTGCGGCCGGAGTCGACCATGAGGTGCTGCGCTATCACCACGACCCCCGCTCGGAGTCGTTCGGCGACGAGGCGGTGGCCGCGCTGGCCGGTGCGGGCCTGGCGGCCGAGCAGATCTTCAAGACGCTGATCATCGCCGGGCCTTCCGGGCTCGCGGTAGCGGTGTTGCCGGTGCCGTGGAAGCTGTCGCTGAAGGCCGCTGCGTCGGCGTTGGGCCTGGCCAAGGCGACGATGGCCGAGCGCGCGGCAGCCGAGCGGTCCACCGGATACGTCCTGGGCGGGATCTCCCCGCTGGGACAGCGCAAGCGCCCGCCGACCGTGATCGACAGCTCGGCGCTGACGTTCGACCGGGTGGCGTGCAGTGCGGGGAAACGGGGCTGGGATGTCGCGCTGGCGCCCGAAAATCTGGTTCGGATCACCCAGGCGGTGACCGCCGATATTCGCGCCCTAGGGTGAGCCTCATGACCTTCGCAGGCAAAACGTTGTTCATTTCCGGAGCCAGCCGCGGTATCGGCCTGGCCATCGCCAAGCGCGTCGCGGCCGACGGCGCCAACGTGGCACTGGTCGCCAAGACCACCGAGCCGCACCCCAAGCTGCCGGGCACCATCTACACCGCAGCCAAGGAGATCGAAGAGGCCGGCGGCCAGGCACTGCCGATCGTCGGCGATGTGCGTGACGGCGACTCGGTGGCCGCGGCGGTCGCCGCCGCCGTCGAACAGTTCGGCGGCATCGACATCTGCGTCAACAATGCCTCGGCGATCAACCTGGGTTCCATCGAAGAGGTGCCGCTCAAGCGGTTCGACCTGATGAACGGCATCCAGATCCGCGGCACCTACGCCGTGTCGCAAGCCTGCATCCCGCACATGAAGGGCCGGGAGAACCCGCACATCCTGACGCTCTCGCCGCCGATCCGGCTCGAGCCGCAGTGGCTCAAGCCGACCGCGTACATGATGGCGAAGTTCGGAATGACGTTGTGCGCGTTGGGCATTGCCGAGGAACTGCGCGCCGAGGGTATTGCCTCGAACACGCTGTGGCCGCGCACCATGGTCGCCACGGCGGCGGTGCAGAACCTGCTCGGCGGAGACGAGGCGATGGCCCGCTCACGCAAGCCGGAGGTGTACTCCGACGCCGCCTACGCGGTGCTGAGCAAGCCCGCGCGCGAGTTCACCGGGCACTCCCTGCTGTGCGAGGACGTGCTGCTCGACGCCGGTGTCACCGACCTGTCGGTCTACGACTGCATCCCGGGCTCCGAGCTGGGGGTCGACCTGTGGGTCGACACCCCGAACCCGCCCGGATACAAGGGCTAGTTCTTCGGACGCAGTCCGCTGTGCTAGTTCTTCGGACGCAGTCCGCTGTGCTAGTTCTTCGGACGCAGCCCGAAGCGGCGCACGCCGCTGCCCGCCATCGCCCGCATCGCTGCGATCGCGATCTTGCCCTGGCGCTTCGACGACGAGTACCACATCAGTTCGGACTTCTGGGTGGGGATCCTCGGGGCGGTGATGGCCTGCTGCCGGCAGAACTTGATCAGCCCGTTGGCTCCGCCGGAGCGGTACCCGATGCCGGAATCCTTCCAGCCACCCATCGGCAACGACGGGCAGAACACGTTGGTCAGCGCATCGTTGATGTTGACGGCACCGCACTCCAGTCGGCGCGCCACCCGCTCACCGCGATCGACGTCACCGGTCCACACGCTGGCGGACAGCCCGTACTGGGAGTCGTTGGCCAGTCGGACCGCTTCGTCCTCGTCGGCGACCTTGACCACCGGCAGTGTGGGGCCGAACGTCTCCTCGGCGATGCACGACATGGTCGGGGTGACGTCGGCCAGCACGGTCGGCTGGAAGAACGTCCCGACACCGGTCGGCTTGCCGCCGGCCAGCACCCGCGCGCCTGAGGCGACCGCCTCTTGCACGTGCCGGTCGACGATGTCGCGCTGGGCGGCCGTGGCCATCGCACCGGTGTCGAACCTGGCGCCCTCACTCTCCTGGCCCTGCTTGATGGCGCGGACGTTGTCGGTGAGCTTGGCGACGAACTCGTCGTAGACCGGGGCCTCGACGTAGACCCGCTCCACCGAGATGCACACCTGGCCGGAGTTGAACATCCCGCCCCAGGCGATGCCGTTGGCAGCGCGGTCGATGTCGGCGTCGGCCAGCACGATCGCCGGGTCCTTGCCGCCGAGTTCCAGGCTGAACGGCTTGAGCTGCTGTGCGCAGGCCACCGCGACCTTGCGGCCGGTGCCGGTGGACCCGGTGAAGTGGACGTAGTCGGCGTTGTCGATCACCGCGGCGCCGGTGTCTCCGTAGCCGGTGGCCAGGGCCAGGATCGGCGGGGCGCCGACCTCGTTCCAGCCGCGGACGAACTCGACGGCCGAAAGTGGCGTCACCTCAGAGGGTTTCAGCAGGACCGCGGCGCCGGCCGCCAGTGCAGGTACCACATCGAGGGCGAGCATCGCCAGCGGGAAGTTCCACGGCTCGATCATCCCGACCAGCGGGTAGGGCCGGTACACGGTCGTGAGCTTCTTGACCTTGAACAGCAGGCTGTGCGGCTTGGGGTGGCGGTCGGCGAGGAACTCCTCGGCGTTGCCCGACCAGTACTTGATCGCGTCGGCCAGCGCCACCGGCTCGAGCATGGCGTCGCCCCGGGACTTGCCGGTCTCCGACATCAGGACCTCGGTCAGGTGGTCGGTGTTGTCGAGAATCCAGTCCCGCCACTTGAGCATCCAGACCTTGCGGCCGCGCGGGCCCATCTCCTCCCACTCCTGCTGGAACAGGCGCAACTCGCGGGCCTTGGCGGCCACCGTCTCCGGACCGTCGATCGGGACGGTGCCGGCGACACGGCCGTCGGCCGGGTTGCGGACGGTGATGATGGCCTGATCGGACTTGGGTTCGACCGCGGTCATGGCCGCTCCTCTCGCTGGGCGGAATGTGCCTGTGAGCGTAGCGGCACCCGCCCGACTAGAACAGGCCAACCGGTTGGTTGTCTGATTCGGCCGGCTCGAGGAGCTCGGGACCGTTGTTGCGGACGCTGTTGACCAGGGTCGACACCTCCCGCACCGCGAGACCGCTGATATCGGGCGGGGCTACCAGCAGGTCGGCGGCCGCGGGCTCGTCGGGGTCCAGCCAGCGGTCCCAGTCAGCCTCCTCGACGATCAGCGGCATCCGGTCGTGGATCTCAGCCAGCTGGCCGACGGCGTCGGTTGTGATGATCGTGCAGGTCAGCAGCGGGCTGGCGTCCTTCTCAGGCCGCCACACCGACCACAGCCCGGCCATGAACAACGGTTCGCCGTCGGCGCGGTACATGAAGTACGGCGTCTTGCGGGCCTTCTTCCCGGCCGGGGTATCCGGGTTCGGCTTCCATTCGTAGTAGCCGTCCATCGGCACCAGGCAGCGCTTGCTCTTCGCCGAGGCGCGGAAGGCCGGCGAGGTGGTCACCTTCTCGGCGCGGGCGTTGATCAGCATCGGGCCCTTGTTCTCCGGGGTGCCCTCGGCGGTGGCCTTCACCCACGGCGGGACGAGGCCCCACCGCATCAGCCGCACCCGGCGGGTCGCGGTGTCGTCGGGTTCGTCGTGGCGGCGCACAACGGTGGCGACGGTGGCGGTGGGTGCCACGTTGTAGTTGGCACCCCGGCTCTCCCCCGCCGCGGCCGTGGCTTCGTCGATGGCCTGGATCTTTTCGGCCAGCAGGGCCGGGTCGGTGGTGACCGCGAATCGTCCGCACATATGTCCATGGTTACCTACCGGTGCGACAAGGCAGGATGTAGCCGTGGACACCGACCTGTGGACGGCACCGAGCGCACCGGCGCCCGTCCATGCCACCGTCACGGTGCCGGGCTCCAAATCGCAGACCAACCGCACCCTGATCCTGGCCGGGCTGGCCGCCGCCCAGGGTCAGGGCACGACCACGATCAGTGGGGCGCTGCGCAGCCGCGACACCGACCTGATGATCGGCGCGCTGCAGACGCTGGGCCTGACTGTCGACGGCGACGGCGACGATCTGACGATCGGCGGCGACCTCGCTCCCGCCGCCACCCGGGCCCGCATCGACTGTGGGCTGGCCGGCACGGTGTTGCGGTTCGTCCCGCCGCTGGCCGCGTTGAGCACCGCGGCCGTGGAGTTCGACGGCGACGACCAGGCCCGGGCCAGGCCGATCGCTCCCCTGCTCGACGCGCTGCGCGGTCTCGGCGTCGACGTCGAAGGTGCCGGGTTGCCGTTCCTGGTGCGCGGAACCGGCAGCGTCCGGGGTGGCACGGTGTACATCGACGCCTCGGCGTCCTCACAGTTCGTCTCCGGCCTGCTGCTCTCGGGGGCGTCGTTCCGGACCGGTGTGACGGTGGTGCACACGGGTAGCTCGGTGCCGTCGGCGCCGCACATCGAGATGACGGTGGCGATGCTGCGCGAGGCCGGCGTCGAAGTCGACGACTCGGTGGCCAATCAGTGGCAGGTGGCACCCGGGGTCGTGGCGGCCCGGCACTGGGACGTCGAACCGGACCTGTCGAACTCGGTGCCGTTCCTGGCCGCGGCGGTGGCCACCGGCGGTGCGGTGCGCATCGTCGGGTGGCCGCGGGCCAGCGTACAGCCTGCCGACACCATCCTGTCCATCCTGAAGCTTTTGGGTTCGACTGTGCACCAAGCTGATTCGTATCTGGAGGTGCGCGGCGCCGACGGCGGGTACCCGGGGTTCGACGTCGACCTGCACGATGTCGGCGAGCTGGCCCCGTCGGTGGCCGCGCTGGCCGCGCTAGCCCAGCCCGGTTCGGTGTCGCGGCTGACGGGCATCGCGCATCTGCGCGGCCACGAGACCGACCGGCTGGCGGCACTGAGCGCCGAGATCAACGCCCTCGGTGGTAACTGTGTGGAGACCGACGACGGTCTGGTCATCACCGCCCGCCCGCTGCACGGGGGCAGCTGGCATTCCTACGCCGATCACCGGATGGCGACGGCCGGCGCGATCGTGGGCCTACGGGTGCCCGGTGTCGCGGTCGAGGACATTGGCACCACCGCCAAGACGCTGCCGGATTTCCCGCGGATGTGGGCTGAGATGCTGGGGCGCGATTGAGACGACGCGAGTACGACGAGTCCGACGTCAAGATCCGGTCGGGCCGTGGCTCGCGTCCCCGCACCAAGACCCGGCCCGAACATGCCGACGCGGTGTCGGCCATGGTGGTCACCGTCGATCGCGGGCGCTGGGGCTGTGTGCTCGGGGGTGACCCCGACCGTCTGGTCACCGCGATGCGGGCGCGGGAACTCGGACGCACCCCGATCGTCGTCGGCGACCAGGTGGACGTCGTCGGTGACCTGACCGGCCGCCCGGACACGCTGGCACGCATCGTGCGCCGCGCAGAACGGCGAACGGTGTTGCGCCGCACCGCCGATGACACCGACCCGACCGAGCGGGTGGTCGTCGCCAACGCCGACCAGCTGCTGATCGTGGTGGCCCTGTCGGACCCGCCGCCACGGACCGGTCTGGTGGATCGGGCCCTGGTGGCGGCCTACGTCGGCGGGCTGCGGCCGATCCTGTGCCTGACCAAGAGTGACCTGGCCCCGGCCGAGCCGTTCGCCGGGCAGTTCGCCGATCTGGACATCACCGTCATCACAGCGGGCCGCGACGATCCACTCGACGAGGTCGAGCCGCTGCTGACCGGGAAGGTGACCGTCCTGCTGGGGCATTCCGGTGTCGGCAAGTCCACTTTGGTCAATCGCCTTGTTCCGCAAGCAGATCGGGCCACCGGCGAGGTGTCGGGCGTCGGCAAGGGCAAGCACACCTCGACCCAGTCGGTGGCGCTGCCGCTGCCCGGCGGCGGCTGGGTGGTCGACACCCCGGGGATCAGGTCGTTCGGCCTGGCCCACGTCGAGCCCGACGACGTCCTGCGGGCCTTTTCCGATCTCGCAGATGCGATCGACGACTGCCCCCGCGGATGCGGCCACATGGGGCCGCCCGCCGACCCGGAATGTGCACTTGACGGGCTGACCGGACCGCAGGCCCGACGGGTGGGTGCCGCCCGGCGTCTGCTGGGCGCGTTGAGCGAAGCCGCCGCGTACTGACTAACTTGGTTTGACATAGGCGACAGAGAGGCACACCGAAGTCATGACCGTAAGCTCCCAGGTTCCCCAGATCACTCTCAATGACGGCAACACCATCCCCCAGTTCGGCTTCGGGGTCTTCCAGATCCCGCCCGACGAGACCGCGGCGGCGGTTCGCACCGCGCTGGAGATCGGCTACCGCCACATCGACACCGCCGAGATGTACCAGAACGAGAAGGGCGTCGGCCAGGGCATCCGTGACTCGGGGATCGACCGCTCCGAGGTGTTCGTCACCAGCAAGCTCAACAACGGCTTCCACAAGCCCGACGATGCGCGGCGCGCGTTCGACGCGACCATCGAGGCTCTCGGCTCGGACTACGTCGACCTGTTCCTGATCCACTGGCCGTTGCCGACCCTCTACGACGGCGACTTCGTCTCGACCTGGAAGGCGTTGGAGGAGTTCAAGTCCGAGGGCCGCGCCCGCAGCATCGGGGTGTCGAACTTCCAGATCCACCATCTCGAGCAGCTGGCCCGCGACACCGAGACGGTGCCCGCGGTCAACCAGATCGAGGTGCACCCCTACTTCGCCAACGACGCGCTGCGCGCCTACGGCATCGAGCACACCATCGTGACCGAGGCGTGGTCGCCGATCGCCCAAGGAGCTGTGCTCGACGATCCGATCGTCGGCCAGATCGCGCAGAAGATCGGCAAGTCCCCGGCCCAGGTGGTGCTGCGCTGGCACATCGAGCGCGGCGACATCGTGTTCCCCAAATCGGTGAGCACCGAGCGCATCCGGGAGAACATCGACATCTTCGACTTCGAGCTCAGCGACGACCAGATCGACGAGCTGACCGCGCTGGACAGGGGCACGGCAGGCCGCCGTGGCCCTGACCCGGACACCTTCGACTGGATCCCGAAGTAGCAGTTCAGGACTCCAGCCGCACGGGCAGCGTCTTCAGCGCGTTGTTGAGGTTCGAGCGGACCCGCACTGGGGCACCGGTGAGACGGATCTCCGGGAATGCCGCGAGCAGTTCGGCGAAGAACACCCGGCCCTCCAGCCGGGCCAGGTGGGCGCCGAGGCAGAAGTGCCCGCCCATACCGAACGACAGGTGCGGGTTGGGCCTGCGCGTGATGTCGAAGGCCTGCGGGTTGTCGAAGACCAGCTCGTCGCGGTTGGCCGAGGTGTAGTACATGGCCACCTTGTCTCCGGCGGCGATGTGCACGCCGGCGAGTTCGGTGTCGACGACGGCGGTGCGCCGGAAGTAGTGCAGCGGGTTGTCGTAGCGGATGATCTCCTCGACGGCCGGTGCGAGCAGTGCGGGTTCGACGCGCAGCTGGGCCAGTTGCCGGGGATGGCGCAGCAGGGTCAGCAGGCCCGAGGAGAGCATGCCTTTGGTGGTGTCGTTGCCCGCGGTGACGAGTTGGACGAAGAAGCCGCCGAATTCGACGTCGCTCATCGGCCTGCCGCCGAAGTCGGCGTCGAGGATCTCGCTGGTCAGGTCCTCGGTGCGGTCAGCCTTACGCCTCGATCGCGCGAATTCCATGGCGTAGGAGGCCATTTCGGCGCCTGCCTGACCTTCGGCGATTTCCGGGCTGTACAGGTCGGGATCCTGGCTCGAGGTGGTGATCTCGGCCAGCTTCTGCAAGTAGGACCAGTCCTGCCGCGGCAGTCCGAAGAGCTCGCCGATCACCTGGGTCGGCAGTCGGGAGGCCACGTCGTGGACGAACTCGACCTCGCGGCGCTCACGCGCATCGGCGATGATGTCGCGGCAGATCTCCCGAACCCGAACCTCCATGCCCGCAACGATTTTCGGCCGGAAGTGCGGCGAGAGCGGAGCGCGGTGGATATGGTGGCGCGGCGGGTCCATGCCGATGAGCATGTTGCGGACCCGGCCGAGGGTGTCCGGCGGGCAGTCCTCGACGACGATGCCCGCGGTCTCGGAGGAGAAGATCTCCGGGTGCCTGGCGACGTGGACGACGTCGGCATGGCGTAGCACGGCCCAGAAGCCGGGCTCGCCGTCCATCGGCTGCCAGTGCACCGGGTCGGTGCGACGTAACTCGGCGAGGGCGTCGTGCGGTACGCCGGGGACGAAGGTGTCGGGGTCGGCGAGGTCGACGGGGCCGGCGACAATGGCGGTCATCGTCTAACCGATCAGCACGTTGGGGGTGGGCAGGTTCGCCGCCTGGCACAGCGCGAGGTAGGTGCTCAGCGCGCTGGCGCCGTCGACCACTCGCTCGACCTGGCCGTCGGCGTCGATGTCGAGGTTGGCGCCGTAGATCTGGAACCACACGTGGGTGTCGTCCTCGAGGACCTGCAGGCTGTGTACCGATCCGGCGGGCTCGTAGAGGAATGAACCGGCCCGGTTGACGTAGTCGTACTCCTTGTACTTCCAGGCCCCCGAGGTGGTGTAGGCGTAGACGGGGCCGGTGTGCTTGTGCCGGTGGACTTCGTAGCCGGCGCGGAAGACGTTCTCGACGATCCACAGGCCCTCGGCTTCCTTCACCTGGATGACCTTTAACTGGGAGCCGTCCGGCAGCTCGACGAACGGTAGCTCGTCGGCGCCGATGTGAACTGCGGTCGGGATGTCGAACGTCGTCATTGAGGTGGCCTCTCTCCCGGGGGTGCGGATGTGGCTCACATCATACGACGCAGATTTCCGGTTTTCAACTACCGGAAATTGGTGACCTAAAGGCCGACGATTCCCAGCAGGTCGCGGAAGTCGGTGATGCGGTGTTCGGGCTCGCAGTCCTGATGCTGCTTGGTGCCCTGGTCGGAGTCGTACATCACGGTGCGCATACCGGCTTCGCGCGCGCCGAAGATGTCGCGGTGCATGTCGTTACCCACGTACAGGGTCTTCTCGGCCGCCACGCCCATGCCGTCGAGGGCGAACTGGAACAGCCGGCGATCGGGCTTGCGGAAACCGTGATCGCCAGAGACGACGACCGGGTTGAAGTACTCGGTGAGGCCCACCTTGTGCAGTTCGCCGCGGGCATAGCTGCTCTGGCCGTCACTGACGATGGCCATCGGAAAGTGCTCGCGCAAAATGCGCAGCGTCGAGCGCACGTGCGGGTACAGCTTGAGCTTGCGCCGCGTGACCCCGCGGTAGATCTCGGCCAAAGTCAACGGCAACTCGGCGAGACGCTGCGCCGCGAGAGCGCGGGTGTAGTCGCTGGCGAAGTCCTCGACGATCGAACGCCAGATGCCCGGTCCGTCGAATTCCGGGTGCACTTCCGGGCTGTGGCGCTGCTGAGCCTTGAGCCGTTCGAAGTACAGATCGCGAATGTGGTGGCGGCGCAGATCGATACCCTGGTAGGTGAGGAAGTGACCGACGGCCCGGAACGCGTCCTCGCGGTGATCGTCGGTGCGAATGTCGATCAGTGTGCCGTTGACGTCGAAAGCGATGGCAGCCAGGTCCATACTCACGAAGCCTGCAGCAGCAGCTTGGCTTTGCGGACCAGGCGCGCGCCGTACTCCGGTGAAATGTAATCGTTGCGGGCGATCCGCAGCAGGTTGAGTGCCATGAAGTACGGCAACCGCGACGTGATCGACGCGAAAGCGCTACCGCGGTCCGGGAAATGGCAGCTGTACTCCCACAGGAAGTGACCGATGAACGGCTCGGCGCGCTTGCGTGAGCCGGTGGCGAGCATGAACGCGTGCTGCAGCTCCCCGGCCACCCGCCCGACGTCGAACATCCGGTCCCCGCGCTTCATCCGTTCCAGGTCGATGGCGGCGACATCGAGGCCGTGGCCGAACAGGAAGTTCGCCGGGGTGGCGTCACCGTGCAGCCACACCTGGCGGTCCTGCCACATCTCCGGACGTTCCCGCCACAGCCCCTGCAACCACAGCAGCTCTTCGGCGTCCCATCGGCCGATGCGGCGGTGGCGCTCGAGCCGCTCGACGATCTGGGCGAAGTAGCAGCAGTCGACGTCGAAGTCGACCGTCTTGCCGTTGGCGGTCCGATTATGTTGTGTCGCAAGATAATACGCCAGCGCTTTGAGGCGCCAGTACAGGTGGGCGTGGTCGTTGTCCCGGATGGATCGTGCGATGGCCGCACTGAACTGCTCGCCGGCGTAGAACTCCAGGGCCAACACCCCGTTGATATCGGGTGCCACCGCCAGTGGGCGGATCACGTGGTGCGGCGAGCCGACGAGGTCGTACCCGCGCAGCCGCTGAAGGCTGTCGTACTCGCGGTAGGCCATGCCCGCCGCTCTGTCGCGGTCCCACCCGAAGCGCGGCCCGTAGAACTTGCAGATGACCCGGGCACGGCTGTGCTTCTCCTCGTAGCCGTACACCTCGTTGCTACCGCGCAGCCGGAATGCCCGGAATGCCGGCGAAGAGCCGTGCACGCCAAGGTGATCGCGGACGACTCCGCTCAGAAAGCCGTGCAGCCGGTCGTCACGTTTGACGTAACCGACATATGTCCCGATAACGACGCCTCCCGATGCCAGACAGCGAGAGGCTGTGTTCGCTGATCAGTCACCAACTGTTCATCAGCGTAGTGGCGAACCGTCATCTTGGCGCGGCGAGCGAACCGCGGTTCGGTGAAGCGTTGCAGCCCTAGGCGGACTTGGCCCGTCGCCACTCCCGCACCGCGTTGATCGCGGTCTTGAGACCACGCTTGCGGCCGGTCTGCGGATCCACCCCGGCGTACCCCGGTTCGAGCTCGGCGAACATCCGCTCGCTGCGGGTCTCCGGTGCGTCGTCGGCGGTGTCGCGCAGGAACCGGTCCGGGAGCGACAGCTTGGCGATGGTCCGCCACGTCTTGCCGTACTGGACCAGGAACGGCCCACTGGTGTAAGGCAGGTCGTACTTGTCGCAGAGCGCACGCACCCGCACCGAGATCTCGGAGAGCCGATTGCTCGGCAGGTCCGGATACAGGTGGTGCTCGATCTGGTAGGACAGGTTGCCGGTCATGAAATCCATCACCGGGCCGCCGTCGATGTTGGCACTGCCCAGCATCTGGCGCAGATACCAATGCCCCTTGCTCTCGCCCACCATGTCGGTCTTGGTGAATTTCTCTGCGCCATCAGGGAAGTGGCCGCAGAAGATCACCGCGTTGGCCCACACGTTGCGGATCACGTTGGCCACCGCGTTGGCCGTGGCCGTGGAGCGGAAGGTGGCACCCGGCGACAGCGACGTGATGGCCGGGAAGGCCACGTAGTCCTTGAACAGCTGCCTGCCGGCCTTGACGCCGAACTCGCGCACGCGAATCAACGTGGCCTTCCGGTCGTCGCGGCCCTTGGAGATCTTGCCGAGCTCCAGGTGCTGCAGCCCCACGCCCCATTCGAACCCGATGGCCAGCAGCGTGTTGAACAACAGGTTGCCGTACAGGTTGAACGGCCGCCAGCGCTGATCGCGGGTCACCCGGATAACGCCGTAGCCCACATCGTCGTCCATGCCGAGGATGTTGGTGTACTTGTGGTGCATGAAGTTGTGGGTGAACCGCCAGTGCTTGGAGGACCCGCTCATGTCCCACTCCCACGTCGAGGAGTGAATCTCGGGATCGTTCATCCAGTCCCACTGGCCGTGCATGACGTTGTGGCCGATCTCCATGTTCTCGATGATCTTGGCCACGCCCAGGGTCACCGTTCCGGCCCACCATGCGGAGCGCTTCGAGCTCGCGGCCAGCATCAGCCGGCCGGCGATCTCGAGGCCGCGCTGGGCGGCGATGGTGCGACGGATATACCGAGCGTCCCGCTCGCCCCGGGAATCTTCGATGTCCTGCCGGATGGTGTCGAGTTCGACGGCGAGGCTCTCGATATCGGCGTCAGTGAGATGCGCGAATACGTCCAAATCGGTGATTGCCATGTGTCAGGCCTCCCTTCAGCTTCCTACGCTACCGTAACCTACGTTCCCGTAGGTTACTAGCCAGTAAACCTCACACATCGACTACGCAGTCGCCGGACGGCGAGGAAACGCACGTCTGGATTCGGGTGCCGGGCTCGTGTTCGGCACCGGTTCGCAGATCACGAACGTGCCCGTCGACCAGGCTCACCACGCACGACTGGCAGATGCCCATCCGGCAGCCGAACGGCATCCGGATGCCGGCCTGTTCCCCGGCCTCCATCAGTGAGGTCGCCGCGTCCACCGTCAGCGTCTTGCCACTGCGCTCGAAGGTGACCGTCCCGCCCTGGCCGTGACCGGCCGCCCGGGTGGCCGCGAAGCGCTCCAGGTGCAACCGGTCGGCGATGCCGGCGGCCCGCCACAGTGCGTGGGCGTCGTCGAGCATGCCCTCGGGCCCACAGGCCCAGGTCTGGCGCTCCCGCCAGTCCGGCACCACCTCGCCGACCCGCTGCAGGTCCAGCCGGCCCTGGCTGCGGGTGGCGCGCACGGTCAGCCGGTAGCCGTCGTGGTCGCGTGCGAGCTGCTCGAGTTCAGCGGCGAACATGACATCGGATTGCGTTGGGGCCGAATGAATGTGGACGATATCGCCGATCTGATCGCGCCGGGCCAGAGTGCGCAGCATCGACATCACCGGGGTGACCCCGGAGCCGCCGGTCAGGAAAAGCACCGACGCCGGCGCGGGGTCGGGCATGACGAAGTTGCCCTGCGGTGCGGCCAGCCGCACGATGGTGCCCGGCTGCACGCCGCCGACAAGGTGGGTGGACAAGAACCCCTCGGGCATCGCCTTGACCGTGATCGCGATCGTCTTGCTCGTACCGGATGTCACGGGGCTCGAGGTCAGCGAATAGGACCGCCACCGCCACCGTCCGTCGACCAGCAGGCCGATCCCGATGTACTGCCCCGGTTCGTAGTCGAACGTGAATCCCCAGCCCGGCTTGATCACCAGCGTCGCCGAGTCCTCGGTTTCCCGGCGGACCTCGACGACCCGGCCCCGCAACTCCCGCGCCGACCACAGCGGGTTGGCCAGCTGCAGATAGTCGTCGGGAAGCAGCGGCGTGGTGATCCGGCCGACCAGCGCGCGCATCGCGTCGACCACCGGGCGTTTTCCGGCGCCGGCGACCGCCGGTCGCGCCGTATCGATCACGTTCGCACTGCTCTTGACGTCGTTTTTCCCCATGCCCGCTCCTGCCGTGTCTAACCTACGGTACCGTAACTTACGGTTCCGTATCCAGGCGTTCACAGCAGTTCGAGCAGGAACGGCAGCTCTTGACTGGCATACCAGGCCAAGTCGTGGTCCTGCGCATCCCCGACGGTCAACTCGGCGTCCTCGTCCCCCAGATCCGCGTCGTCGATGACGGCGATCGCCGCTTCGACAGCGGACTCGGCGGCGGCGTTGTCCACATAGGCGGCCACCACCTGGTCGAGCCCCACCCGCCCGTCGATGCGCACCACAGCGTCGTCGAGATCGGGGCGCGATGTCACCGCGGCGTCGGGGGCATCTGCCACCAGGACCGCCCGGCGCAGCGGCAGGCCCGTACCCGAATCAGACTCCGACGCCAGCAGTCGCAGCGAGGCCAGCGCCGCTTCACCGAGGGCGACCTCGGCAAGTTCTTCGTCGTCACCTTCGGCATAGGACTCACGCAATGTCGGGGTGACCGCGAACGCCGTGCCGGACAGCGGCTGCATGGACCCGTCGACGACCAGGCGTTGGAGCATGGCCAACGTGGCCGGGATGTACACCCGCACCAACGAAGATTAGCTGCCGTTCTCCGGGTCGCCGACAAGGGTGGCCACGTAGTCGGGCACATACGTCGACAGCTCACGCGCGGGCCGGTAGTAGCTGCCACTGATCACCGGGCGCTGCGGCAGGTCGACCTTGGGAAGTTCGACGTCGTGGTAGTCGATGGTCGACAGCAGATGCGCCATCATGTTCAGCCGCGCGTGCTTCTTGACGTCGGACTCCACGACATACCACGGGCTGTTGGGCACATCGGTGTGGACCATCATCTGATCCTTGGCCCGCGAGTAGTCCTCCCATCGGTAGATCGACTCCAGGTCCATCGGTGACAATTTCCATTGCCGCACAGGGTCATTGAGCCGCGACCGGAATCGGCGCAGCTGCTCCTCGTCCGACACCGAGAACCAGTACTTACGCAGGATGATCCCGTCGTCGATCAGCATCTGCTCGAAGATCGGCGTCTGCCGCAGGAACAGCGAATGTTCCTGCGGGGTGCAGAATCCCATCACCTTCTCCACGCCGGCCCGGTTGTACCAGGACCGGTCGAAGAGCACTATCTCGCCCTTGGCGGGCAGCTGCTGGATGTAGCGCTGGTAATACCACTGCCCGCGTTCGCGCTCGGTCGGCGCCGGCAGCGCCTCGATGCGGGCCACCCGGGGGCTCAGATACTCGGTGATGCGCTTGATGGTGCCGCCCTTGCCTGCGGCATCGCGACCCTCGAAGATGACCACGACACGCGCACCGGTATGGCGCACCCACTCCTGAAGTTTGACGAACTCGGTTTGCAGCCTGAACAACTCGGCTTCGTAGGCCTCGTTGGAGATCTTGCGAACAGTCTTCTTCTTCTCTTTACCCTTCGGCGGTGAACCGTTGGTCTCGACGTCGCCCATCGCCGCATCGTACGACCACGAAGGGCCGTGCGCTGAGCAAGTCGATTACTTGGCGGCCTGCGCTTGCCTACGGCGTCGGCGAGGTGTGAATCGGCAGGGTCATCGTCAGCCGGTAGCCGCCGTCGTCGCATCGCCCTGCCGTCAGCTCGCCGCCCAGCAGCTCCGCGCGTTCCTGGAGGCCGAGCAGCCCGTGCTGCGAACTTGGCAGTTGTTCAGGCGCACGGGTGGGTTTGGTATTGGTCAACGACACACTCACCTGGTCTGGGTCGACACGCAATGCGAGCGTGGCGCTGGCGCCGGGGGCGTGCTTGGCGATATTGGTCAGGCCCTCCTGGACTGCGCGATAAACCGCACGCTGCACCGGAGCCGGGGGTGCCGCACCAAGATGGTCGACGCTGTCGATCCGGGTCGGTACGCGCGACGACGCCACCAGGGCCGCGATGTCGTCGATCCCGGGTTGCGGCGCCAGACCAACGCCCGGCTCCCCTGATGGCCTCAGCACCCTGACCATCTCCCGCAACTCATCGAGAGTCCGGACACTGAGCATGCGGATCGTCCGTGCCGCATCGATGGCGGCCGCGTCGTGTGAGGTGACTTGCAGCGCACCGGCCTGCACAGCGATCAGGCTGACCTGGTGCGACACCACGTCGTGCATCTCACGGGCGAGCGCCGCCCGCTCACCGGCCAACGCGCGATCGACGACCAACTCCTCTTCGTGCCGCCGGACCCGCTCGATCTCAGCCAGCTTCTCGGACAGTTCGGAGCGCGCGGTGATGAGCATGCCCAGCCACACCGGTGCCGTCGAGAAGATACTGGCGTAAACCAGGTTCAACAACGTGTCGACGCCCGAGTAGGACTGATCCCACAGTGCGGTGTAGCAGCCGAAGAACGCCGCGCAGCCTGCGACGATACCGAGCCTGCCCGGCCGCCGTTCGCCGATGGTATACAGCGCGACCATCGCGGCGATGACCGCCGAATCCGTCGCCACTGCCGGCAGCGCGAGTGCCAGCGCCAGGTAGGGAAACCTGCGGCGGATGAGCAGACCCGCCACCGCGATCCCGGCCAACACCCAGTGGCGAACAGGCTCGTCGGGCAGCAGCGAACCCAGCGCATCGCCGAGGCTCAACGCGTACACCGCGAGCTCAGCCAACACCCGTCGAGTCTTCGCGCTGGGAGCGGACTTCAACATGGCTCGTCGAGCAGACGTGCGCGCTGGGCAATGATCGCCGCCTCTACCCGCGACTTGACGCCCAGTTTGGACAAGATCGACGAGACCTGGTCCTTCACCGTTCCCACGCTCGAGTACAGGGTGGATGCGATCTCCCCGTTGGACCGGCCCCGCGCCAGCAGGCGCAGCACCTGGCCCTCCCGGTCGGACAGTCCGGCGATGATCTGCACCGCCGCTTCGTCCGGCCGGTCACCCAGGTACCCGGCGATCACCTTGGGGCTGACCTTGTTCGACAGGACCAATCCGCCCGCAGCCAGACTGCGCACCAGGTGCGGCAGCTGCTCGGGGTCGGTGTCCTTGAGAAGAAATCCGGCAGCGCCCAGACGCAACGCCTTCGCGATGTATTCATCGGTGTCGAAGGTGGTCAACACCGCCACGGCCGGCGGCGACGCCAGCTGCTGAAGGTCGGCAAGCACACCCAAACCGTCCTTGCCGGGCATCCGGATGTCGAGGAGAACGACGTCCGGCCGGTGGTCGGTGATGACCCGGACCGCCTGCACGCCGTCACAGGTCGCGACCACCTCGATGTCGTCGATGGCAGACAGAATCAACTCGAATCCGGATCGGATAAGCGCTTCGTCATCGACGATGACGACTTTGAACACCCGGCTTCTCCTCGTCTGCCCGCGCAGGCTTCCGAACCGAGCTTATTGATCGGCGCCGGCCCGTCGACACGAGACCACCAACTCCAGTCAGGTGGCCGGTGACAATCAGCCGATTGTCCAGAGGCGCCATCTGGCCGTGCGACGACTGGCTGCCGGATCTGGCCGATCGGTGGATGGGCGGATCGGCCCGGGCCGTCGATCATCGAATCGTGCTCATGCTGGACTGGCCGTTGCTATCCGGTCCGCTTCCCCGAGTGCTGCAGATCGCGGGCATCGTGGCGGCAACATGGTTGCTCGTCCGGACGCTGAAGGGACCAGCGCGCCCGCCGGCCAAGACGACGGCGTGCGTGATCTACCTGACCGTCGCGGTCGCGGTGACGGTGGCCGGTGATGAGTTGGCCCGCAATGTGTGGAAACTCTTCCCAGACCGGATTCCGGTCTCGGTGTTGATGTGGGCCGGCGCAGCCGTCTTCACGTTGTGCCTGGCCGCATCGCTTGCGGTGTCCGCCGAACGCTGGCCCGTCAGTGCGGGTTTAGTGGTGTCGATAGTGATCGTGCTGACCGCCTGCGCCAATCAGGTCAACGCTCTGTTCGCCGCCTATCCGACTCCCCGGGACGCGCTGGGCATTGCCCGCCCGGATGACGTCGCCCTGCCAGCGTTGCGGACTCAGACACCGGCACGCGACATGACCGGACCGTTGGAACGATCCTGGACCCCGCCGCCCAGCCTCCCCACGCGGGGAAAGCTGAGCTCTGCAGACATCCCCGGCACGGTGTCGGGCTTCGTCGCGCGGCGGGCGAAGATCTACCTGCCGCCGGCGTACTTCGGCGACATCCAACCCCGCCTTCCCGTACTCGTCCTTCTCACCGGTCAACCGGGGACGCCGCAAGACTGGGTGGGTGCGGGAAAGCTGGTGCGCATCATGGACGACTTCGCCGGCGCCCACCGCGGTCTGGCTCCGATCGTCGTCGTTCCCGACCCGACAGGCGGGCCGTTCCGCGACCCGCTGTGCCTGAATTCCCCGCTGGGAAATGTCGACGCCTACCTCGCAACGGACGTCCCGGCCTGGATCAGAACCCACCTCAGCGTCGACCTGCGATCTTCCGCCTGGGCCGTCGCGGGAGCCTCATACGGCGGGACCTGCGCTCTGCAACTGGGTACCAACCACGCCGATGTCTACCCCAGCTTCATCGATATCGCTGGATCGGCGGAACCCACGCTCGGCGATCGACGGCGCACTGTCACCGAAGTCTTCAGTGGCGATGAGACGGCCTTCCGCCGCGTAAATCCGTTGGATCTGCTGAACATTCGTCGCTACCCTGAGAGCGCGGCGGCAATTGTGGTCGGTGACGCTGACTATGACAGCCGCGGCGACGCAACTCGGGTCCACGAAGCAACCGCAGCCGCAGGGATGCAGAGCCACCTCACCGAACTCCATGGCGCACATGACTGGCGCGTCTTCTCAGCGGGACTGGCCACCGAACTTCCCTGGCTGGCAAGACGAGTCAACCTCATCAGTCCGACTTGATTGCGCCGCAAGCCATCTCGGAGCCGCCCGACGCATTGAACAGGAGCCGACCAACATGTCCGACAACCGCCCCGTGGCGACCCGCCGCGGGTTGGGACTGACACGTTTGCAGTTGCTCTGGTCATTCGCCTCCCCGCATCGCGGCACACTGGCCGGCGGCGCACTTCTGGGCCTGATCGGCTCAGCCGCCGGTCTGGCCACACCGATGATCACCAATCCCTCGGTGAACGTGTCGTGCTCGAAGCGCGCGAGACGATGGTGAACCGCATGCTGCGCGCCACGGTCCAGGCCGTGACCAAACGGCCCGCAGGCGAACTGGTCACCCGGGTGACCTCTGATTCGGTTCTGCTGCACGAGGCGGCCTCCACCAGCGTCATCGGACTCATCAACGGGTTCGTCATGCTGGTCGGCACGCTGGTGCTGATGGCTGTGCTGGACGTACCGCTGCTGCTCGCGACGCTCGCCGCGATCGTCGTGGTCTCGATCCTGTTCCTGGTTCTCATGCCGGGTGTCGCCGACGAAAGACAGACCGCGCAGCAACATCTGGGCCGCGTAGGCGGCACCCTCGAAGCGACGTTGCACGCGATTCGCACAGTGAAGGCCAGTCGGGCAGAACAACGCCAGTCCGACAAGATCATCGAATCAGCTAGGGCGGCAACCGAACACAGTATTCGCGCCGTGCGAAGGGAATCGATCGCGGAAACCATCGCTTGGGCCGGCGTCGATTTCGCGATCATCATGATCCTGACGGTCGGTGCCTGGCGGGTGGGCAGCGGCGCGCTGGAACTGTCCAGTCTGGTCGCTTTCCTGCTCTACGCATTCGGCCTGATGGACCCGGTGACCGAGTTGTCCACCAATGTCACCACGTTGCAGACGGGAATCGCCGCCGCTGGGCGCATCCGCGAGGTCCAGCAGCTCGACACCGAACCAATCCTCGGTTCGGGCGTTCGCCCGACCGGCGGAGCGCGTGTCGGCCAGCCCGCACTGGAATTGCGTTGCGTCACCGCTGCTTACGAGGGACGTAGGGCGGCCGTTCACGATGTGAACCTGGCCATCCCGGAGCGCGGACACATCGCGATCGTCGGCCCATCAGGGGCCGGCAAGACGACGGTGTTGTCGCTCATCATGCAGTTCCTCGTACCCCAACGTGGCGAACTGTTCTTCGGTGGACAACCGTATTCGACCGTCGGACATGACCACATCCGCAGCCGGCTGGCTTTCGTGGAACAGGAGACACCTGTCCTGCCGGGCACGGTCCGGGAGAACCTGCTCTACAGCGTCGGTTCGGCGACCGATCAGCAATTGCACCGGGTACTCGATGAAGTCCGTCTGGCAGACGACATCGCCGCGCTCGAACACGGACTGGACACCGACCTCACATCGTCGGCGATATCGACGGGCCAGCGCCAGCGCATCGCGCTGGCCCGCGCGATCATCAATCCGTCCCAGGTGCTGGTCCTCGACGAGGCGACCGCACACGTCGACGGACTCAGCGAAGCCGCCGTCCACGACTGCATTCGGCTGCGAGCCCAGGTTCAGGCTGTCGTCACCGTCGCGCACCGCCTGTCGACGGTCGTCGACGCCGACACGATCGTCGTGATGCAGGACGGACGGATCCGGGCGCGGGGCACGCATGCCGAACTGCTGGCATCCGATGGCCTCTACCGCAATCTGGTCGCCGCGATGCACATCCCGAATCAATAGCCGGTCGCACTTCAGCCATTCGGCGGCCGACAGCGGCCTGTCGGCGGATTCCGGTCGGGTTTGCGGCCCGTCAGGCTGGTCGGGTCGTGGTTGGCCGCTACCAAGTCTGAGGTGCGTCATGAAGATCGTGGGTTTCCTGTTGGCACTGGTGACCTCGGTGGTGGTCGAACTCGCATGTGGTGCAGGAATCTCCACCGCAGGTGTGGACAACCAACTCAGCATCGTCGACGGCCACGGCCGCACCTTGACCGTCGAGCAGGCGGACACCTTCCTCAACGGCGTCGCTCCCCTGGACCGCAACCGGTTGACCCGTGAGTGGTTACACTCCGGCAAGGCGGTCTACACCGTGACCGGTGACGGGGCCGACGACTTCACCGGCAGCTTGGAGCTCGGCTATCAGGTCGGCTTCCCCTGGTCGCTGGGGGTCGGGATCAACTTCAGCTACACGACGCCCAACGTCCTGCTCGACAAGGCGTCGATCTCGCCGAACAGGTTCAATCCGCTGGGGTCGGTGATCACACCGAACCTGCTTCCGGGCGTCTCGATTGCGGCCAACCTGGGCAACGGCCCCGGCATCCAGGAGGTCAGCACCTTCTCGGTGAACGTCAAGGGCGCCAATGGCAGCGTGGCGGTGTCCAATGCGCACGGCACTGTGACCGGGGCGGCCGGCGGGCTGCTGCTTCGACCGTTCGCCCGGCTGATCTCCAAGGCCGGTGACAGTGTGACCACCTATGGCGACGCCTGGAACATGAACTGAGGCAAGCGGATTACTGGGCGGCTTCGAGAAGTTCCTCGAGCGATTCGGCCAACAGCGCGGGGAACACGTCGACGTCGCTCATCGCCTCACGGTCGGCGTTGATGCCGAAGTACAGCATGCCGCAGTAGGACGTCACTCCGATGGCGAGCACCTGGTCGTGCAGCAGCGGCGGGACGGCGTAGGTCTCGAGCAGTTTCGTTCCGGCCAGGTACATCTGGGACTGCGGCCCGGGCACGTTGGTGATCAACAGGTTGAACTGGCGCGCGGAGAACTGGGTGGCCACCCTGGTGCCCATCGCGTGCAGCGTTGGCGGCGCGAACCCGGACAGCGTGACGATCGTGCGGGCGTCGACCAGGCTGGCCGCCGCCGAGTGCGACTCGGTGGCATGCGCGATCTGCGACAGCCGCACGACGGGGTTGCCTTCTCCGACCGGCAGGTCCACCAGGAACGGCGCCACCTCGCTGATTGCCTGGCCGGGGCCCGCGGCGCCCAGGTCGGCTTCGGGATAGACCGACGTCGGGGCCATGGCGCGCACCGTCGCCGTGTTGGTCACCGGTTCGCCGCGCGACATCAGCCAGTTGCGCAGCGCACCGGCGATCACTGCGAGCACGACGTCGTTGACGTCGCAGTCGTAGCGTGACCGCACCTTGCGGTAGTCGGCCAGTGAGCCGCTGGCCACGGTGAACCGCCGATTGCGTGACACCGTGGTGTTCAGCGGGCTGTCGGGTGCGGTGCCGCGCGCGACCGTGCGGGCGACGTCGGTGAGCCGGCGCGCCAGCTCGGCCAGCTCGGCGCTGCTGGTGGCCACGTCGGTGACGGCCGATCGGACCGCCTCGAGCTGCTGGCCCGGGCGGGCCAGCCAGTCACCGACCGCACCGAGGAGCAGCTGCCGGCTGCTGGGCTCGCGGCCGGGAATCCAGATGTCCTCGCCGAACGCCGGCGGCCGCTGTGTGCGGTCGGCGATGACGTGGCCGATCTCCAGGGCGGTCATCCCGTTGACCAGCGCCTGATGCGTCTTGGTGTAGACCGCCAGCCGGTTCTTGGCCAGGCCCTCGATGAGGTACATCTCCCACAGTGGCCGGGAGCGGTCCAGGGGCCGCGACCCCAGCCGGGCGATCAGTTCGTGCAGCTGGGCGTCGCTGCCCGGCGAGGGCAGCGCGGAGCGGCGCACGTGATAGGTGATGTCGAAGTCGGGGTCGTCGACCCAGACCGGGCGGGCCAGCCCCAGAGTCACCTCACGGACCTTCTGCCGGTACCGCGGGATCTGGGGCAACCGGTGCTCGATGGTCTCCAGCAGGGTGTCGTAGCTCAGCCCGGCGCGCGGTTTGCGCAGGATCGACAGCGAGCCGACGTACATCGGCGTCGAGGTGTTCTCCAGGTGAAAAAACGACGCATCCGATGCTGACAACCGAGTCACCATCGTTGCGCTATTCCCTTCATCCGCTACAACCATTCCCCGGTCACTCCGCTCCTGCCCGCCGAGCGACCACTCCCCCGGGGTGCCGCCGCTCCTGCCCGCCGAGCACCCGAATCCGTCCCGACACGGTAACCGCCAACAGCACTGTCTCGCAGGAGGGGTGCACACGCGCCGGAGCCGATTGTGCCATCATGACGCCAACGGTTCGCCCCTCTCCAGCGGCCGGTCCCCGATCGACCGATCACCGGAGAGTGCCCATGTCCAGCGTCGTTCCCGTCGTCGATTACGAGCCCCCCGCAGCGCATGTCGGGGCCGTCCCGGTGCGTCTTGCCCGCAGGCGCGCCCCGCAATCGCCGCCTCGTCCGGCGCCACCGCCCGACACCGCCCCGATGCGGGCCGCGGGTGGTTTCGCCGACGCCGCGCTACGCCGGGTGCTGGAGGTCATCGACCGGCGCCGTCCACTGACCCAGCTACGTCCGCTGCTTGCCGGTGGCCTGGTCGACTCACTGCTGCCCGCGGTGGTGCGCCAGGAGCGCCGCTCCCCCGCGCGGCTGCGCCGGTTGCGGGTTCAGCCGGTGGGAGCCGACGGCACCGCGGCCGAGGTGGCCGCGACGTACACCCGCGACGAGCGGGTACACGCGATCGCCTGCCGGGTGCAGCAGATGCCGACGCCGACCGGTCTGCGCTGGCAGGTGGTAGCCCTGCACATCGGCTGACCCGACCGGTCAGCCGCGGCGCAGTGTCCTCTGGTCCTTGGCCCGCTGACGCGCAGCTTCGCGGCGCTCCTTGCGGGTGCCGCCGGCCGCCGCCGATGCGGCGTGCTTGCCGCCACCGTTGCGCTTGATCTCGGCCGACCCGTCCTCGGCCGGCCCGGTGTAGGTCAGCTGACGCGAGTCCTCGTCGTCAATTCCCTTGGCGCGCAACGCCGGTGCGGCATGTCGCGCTTCGGGCTCGGCCTCGGCGGCGCCCAAGTTGGCCAGCCCCTCCGGTACCGCCACCGGGGCCACGGCCGGGCTCTGCGGCACGGCCTCGACCTGGACGTTGAACAGGAAGCCGACAGACTCCTCCTTGAGGCCCTCGAGCATGCCGACGAACATGTCGTAGCCTTCGCGCTGGTACTCGACCAGCGGGTCGCGCTGCGCCATGGCGCGCAGGCCGATGCCTTCCTTGAGGTAGTCCATCTCGTAGAGGTGCTCGCGCCACTTGCGGTCGATGACGTTGAGCAGGACGTTGCGCTCCAGCTGGCGCATGGCGCCTTCACCGGCGAGCGCCTCGATCTCGGCTTCCCGCTTGGCGTAAGCGTTTTCGGCGTCCGCGATGAGAGCGTCGAGCAGCTCCTCGCGGGTGAGCTCGCCGGGTTCGCCGATGGCGTCGGAGTCGATCAGGTCGTGGTGGTCGATGCCCACCGGGTAGAGCTGCTTGAGGGCGGCCCACAGCTGCTCGAGGTCCCAGTCCTCCGAGTAGCCCTCGGCGGTGGCGCCGTCGACGTAGGCGGTGACGACGTCGACGAGCATGTCGTGGGCCTGCTGCTGCAGGTTCTCCCCCTCCAGGATCCGGCGGCGCTCCTCGTAGATGACCTTGCGCTGCTGGTTCATCACCTCGTCGTACTTGAGCACGTTCTTGCGGATCTCGAAGTTCTGCTGCTCGACCTGGGTCTGGGCGCTCTTGATGGCGCGGGTGACCATCTTGGCCTCGATCGGCACGTCGTCGGGCAGGTTGAGCCGGTTCAACAGGCTTTCCAGCGTTTCGCCATTGAAGCGCTTCATGAGTTCGTCGCCCAGCGACAGATAGAACCGAGACTCACCCGGGTCACCCTGGCGACCGGAGCGGCCGCGCAGCTGGTTGTCGATGCGGCGCGACTCGTGACGCTCGGTACCGAGAACGTAGAGACCGCCGACGGCGATCACGTCCTCGGCCTCCTCGGCGGCTTCGGCCTTGACCTTCGGCAGCTCTTCGTGCCAGGCGGCCTCGTACTCGTCAGGCGTCTCGATGGGATCCAGACCGCGTTCGCGCAGGCGCAGGTCGACCAGGAAGTCGACGTTGCCGCCGAGCACGATGTCGGTACCGCGGCCGGCCATGTTGGTGGCCACCGTGATCGCTCCACGACGGCCGGCCTCGGCGATGATGGCCGCTTCCTTCTCGTGGTACTTGGCGTTGAGGACGTTGTGCGGGACGCGGCGCTTCTGGAACTGGCGCGAGAGGTACTCCGACCGCTCAACGCTGGTGGTGCCGATCAGGACCGGCTGGCCCTTCTCGTAGCGCTCGGTGACGTCGTCGACGACGGCGATGTACTTGGCTTCTTCGGTCTTGTAGATCAGGTCGGTCTGATCCTTGCGGATCATCGAGCGGTTGGTCGGGATCTGGACCACGCCGAGCTTGTAGATCTCGTGCAGCTCGGCGGCCTCGGTCTCGGCGGTGCCGGTCATGCCGGAGAGCTTGTCGTAGAGCCGGAAGTAGTTCTGCAGGGTGATCGTGGCCAGCGTCTGGTTCTCGGCCTTGATCTCGACGCGCTCCTTGGCCTCGATGGCCTGGTGCATGCCTTCGTTGTAGCGCCGGCCGATCAGCACGCGGCCGGTGAACTCGTCGACGATCAGGACCTCGCCGTTGCGGACGATGTAGTCCTTGTCGAGCTGGAAGAGCTCCTTGGCCTTCAACGCGTTGTTGAGGTAGCTGACCAGCGGGGAGTTGGCGGCCTCGTAGAGGTTGTCGATGCCGAGCTGGTCTTCGACGAACTCGACGCCGAGCTCATGGACGCCGACGGTGCGCTTGCGGATGTCGACCTCGTAATGGGTGTCCTTCTCCATCAGCGGCACGATCCGGGCGAACTCGGTGTACCAGTGCGAGGCGCCGTCGGCCGGACCGGAAATGATCAGCGGGGTGCGGGCCTCGTCGATCAGGATGGAGTCGACCTCGTCGACGATGGCGTAGTTGTGGCCGCGCTGCACCAGATCGTCCAGCGAGTGGGCCATGTTGTCGCGCAGGTAGTCGAAACCGAACTCGTTGTTGGTGCCGTAGGTGATGTCGGCGGCGTAGGCGACGCGTCGTTCGTCAGGGGTCATCTGGGCCAGGATCACGCCGACGTCGAGCCCCAGGAAGCGGTGCACGCGACCCATCCACTCGCTGTCGCGTTTGGCCAGGTAGTCGTTGACGGTGACAACGTGCACGCCGTCGCCGCTGATCGCGTTGAGGTAGGCGGGCAGCACACAGGTGAGGGTCTTGCCCTCACCGGTCTTCATCTCGGCAACGTTGCCGAAGTGCAGGGCCGCACCACCCATGACCTGGACGTCGAAGTGCCGCTGGGACAGCACCCGCCAGGCCGCCTCGCGGGCGACGGCAAACGCCTCGGGCAGCAGGTCATCGAGGCTTTCGCCGTCGGCGTAGCGCTTCTTGAACTCGTCGGTCTTGGCCCGCAGCTCGGCGTCGGTGAGCTTTTCTACGTCGTCGGACAAGGTGTTGACGTAGTCAGCCACCCCCTTGAGGCGCTTGACCATGCGACCTTCACCAAGGCGCAGTAACTTCGACAGCACGTGTTCCCCTGGAACTATCGGAGGGGGTTTCCCTCGTGGATTGGAGGCGTGAGCGCTCTCCATCCTAGGTGAAGCGCTGTTGGCCACCCGCCAGCCTTGATCCGGCCCGCCAGGCGAGCCGGATCAAGGCTGCTCAGCTCAGGACAGCCGGATCAGGCCGTAGTCGTAGGCGTGCCGGCGGTAGACGACCGACGGGCGGTCGCTCTCCTTGTCGTGGAACAAGAAGAAGTCGTGGCCCACCAGCTCCATCTCGTAGAGCGCGTCATCGACCGTCATCGGCTTGGCCGGGTGGTCCTTGGTGCGCACGATGCGGCCCGGCTCGTGGTCTTCGACCGCGATGTCCTCGACGGCGGTTGCCGTGTCGGCCTTGGGGGCGAATGCGGTGGCGGCGTCGATGACGGCGGTCGCCTGGTGCAGCGAGACCGGCGTCTTGTCGCCGTAGTGCACCTTGCGCCGGTCTTTGCTGCGGCGCAGCCGGTTCTCGAGCTTGTGCACCGCGGCCTCGAACGCTCCGTAGAAGCTGTCGGCGCAGCCCTCGCCGCGGACGACGGGGCCGCGTCCGCGCGCGGTGATCTCGACGTGCTGACAGTTCTTGCGCTGGCGGCGGTTGCGTTCGTGCTCGAGCTCGACGTCGAAACGGTAGATCGTGCGATCGAACCGCTCGAGGCGAGCGAGCTTGCCCGCGACGTATACGCGGTAGTGGTCGGGGACCTCGACGTTGCGACCCGTCACCTGAACTTCGGCGTTGGGCTGGGCTTCGGAGGTCTCGTCGGCGTCGGTCAACTGTTCTGTGTTCACGGATTGGATTGACATGCTTGACAACTCGTTTCTCTTACGGGTTGCACGCACGCGGCGTGCCGGCCTGTCATCGATAAGTGCGCCGGACAGGAGAGGCACGGATTCTCGCCCGCCGGCGCCAGAGGTCGAAGAACTCACCTCCTACCGTTTGGGCGAAGTGGCGGGCCTGGTACTCGACCGCCCCCGTGATGTGTTCACGGTGTGTTGGCCCCGACGGTAGTCCGTGTTCACACGGTGAGCCACCTTTTCGAGGTACCAGTTTGGGTGTTCTTTGGGCCTTCATAACAAGGACAAACGACATCGAATGCTCAGGCGTGCGCGAGGGTGAGCACAGCCGTCACTTTCGCCCCTGCGGCGTGCAGGGTGTGCACCGATTCCCGGGCGGTCGCGCCGGTGGTGACGATGTCGTCGATCAGCAGCACGGGGCCCTCGACGGGCCGGGTGAGACGCAGCCTGCCGCGCAGGTTGTGCTCGCGCGCGGTGCTCGTCAGGCCGACGGAATCGCGGACCAGGGCCCTGGTGCGAAGGGCGGAGACGACGGCGATGCCGGGGTTGTGTTCGGTGGCGGCCGTGGCGAGGCGGGTGACGGGGTCACCGCCGCGGCGGCGCACGGCCGAGGCCCGGGTGGGGGCCGGGACTACGGTGATCGGGGTGTCGGCGATACCCCACCGGATGAGTTGGTGGATGCCGAGGGCCAGGGCGCGGGACAGCGGTGCGACGAGGTCGCGGCGGCCGTGTTCTTTGAGCGCGACGATGGCCTGACGGCGGGCGCCGGCGTAGGGACCGAGGGCGAAGACGGGCACACCGGGATCGGCGCGGGGGGTGATCACGTGCGGTTCGTCAGCGTGGACGGCCAGCGTCGCGGCGCACGGGTCGCACCACCGCGTCGACGGGGCACCGCAGCCGCCACACTCCAGGGGCAGGACCAGGTCGAGCACCCCTGCAGTGTGGCGCCGGGGTGTGACAGCTCAGAGTCCGGCCGAGCGCCGTTCGACGTCGGCGGCCGCGCCGATCCAGACCGCGTAGGCGGCCGACGTGGCGATCTGGTCGACGACGTCTTCGTTGCCGCCGAGTTCGCGCACCTGGTCGCCGATCGCGTAGCGAATGATGTCCACCGATGTCATCAATGGGCTCATGGTTGCCTCCTCGTAACCCCCGTATGACGCCACGGTAGGCCGAGAAAGTTAGCTCGGCTAGGTGATTCGCTGCGGGGTGCCGTGAGGGTGTGACGAGGGTTACTCTTCGAGCCATGGCCGACGGGCTCAGTTTCATCGACGCAAACGGACTCAGGTTTGCCTACTTCGACGAAGGTTCGGGCCCGCTCGTGCTTCTACTCCACGGGTTCCCTGACACCGCACATACGTGGGACCACCTTCGCTCCCGGCTTGCCGCACAGGGCTATCGCGCCGTCAGCCCGTTCATGCGCGGATATCAGCCGACCGGCATCCCGGATGCGGATCCGGATCAGGAGACCTTGGCGCGCGACGTCCTTGCACTGATACCCGCCCTGGGGGCGCAGGACGCCATCGTCGTCGGCCACGATTGGGGCGCCGCGGCCGCCTACGGTGCCGCAGCGCTCGATCCGCACCGGGTCGCGAAGCTGATCACGATCGCCATTCCGCACCCAGGAGCCCTGAAACCGTCGTTGCGGAAACTTTGGGGCATCCGCCACTTCGCGACATACAAACTCCCGGGAGCCCCGAAACGCTTCGCACGTAACGACTTTGCGGCGCTACCCGCGATCTACCGGCGGTGGTCGCCCACGTGGAGTCCGGCCCCGGACGAGTTCGACGCCGTCCGAGCGTGCTTCTCGAATCCCAGGAGCCTCAATGCCGCGTTCGGCTACTACCGGAAACTCTCGCCCTTCCCGTCCGCATCGCTGAAGTCGCAGATCACGGTGCCGACCGTGGCCTTCGTTGGAAGCGATGACCCCATAGCAGAACCATCGGACTTCCGGGGCGCCGCCCGGATGTTTGACAGCGACTACATCGTCGAGGAATCTCCCGGCGGACATTTCCTGCACCGCGAGCACCCTGATGAGTTCGCGGAGCGCCTCCTGACCCACATCTGATCGACCGCGGCTACCCGAACAGCACGCGAATCGGGTCGCTGCCGTCCCAGTCGACGGCGGCGCTGCGCACGAAGTCGACCATCCACAACGAGGACGCGGTGAGCTCCATCAGCTCGATGATCGTCGCGGTGTTACCCGGCGCCTCGAAGTAGGCGTAGCGCGCCGACTCCGCGTCGCCGCCCGACCACACCACCGGCCAGCCGGCGGCCTGCCCGGCCGCCAGTGCCGCGTCGAAGTCATCCGCCCAATAGGCCAGCTGGTGATAGCCGTCTCCCCCGGCGTCGGTGAACTCCGAGTAGATCGACGGGCCGTCGTCGTCCTGGCGGATCACTTCGATCTGCATGTCGCCGCTGTTGGCGAACCCGATTGTCAGTGTCACCGTGCACGGCTGCCCACGGTAGGTGCCCGACTGGGTGATACCCCGCATCACGAACCACGGGCCCACACCGAGCTGCAGCCAATCGTTCAAGGCAGCATCGAAATCGCGAACGATGTAGCCGATCTGGCGGATCGGTCCGGGCAGCACAGGTCCGGGCACGTTGCTTCTCCTTCTCAGCCGGGCAGCACCGGAATGGCGCCGGCAACCATGAAAGGCCTTACATCCGACCAGGATTGGCCGTTCTCCGCGTTGGTCCCCGAGAGTTGCAACACACCGCGCGCGTCGGCGACATACACCGCCGACGGGTTGGCAGCGACCGCCGTCACCGGCATCGTGACATTGCCTGCGGGCCCGTCGGAGTTCACGCCGTCGAGATTCACATATGACACCGGGTGCGCCGGATCAGTCCTGGTGACCACGATGTCGTCGCCGGTGCGCCACGACAGCGACACCACCGAGGCACCGAGGCCGAACCCGAGCCGGCGCGGATAAGTCAGTGCGAACTCGCCGACCGGGGTCTGCTCCACCCCGGCCAGCACCACCTGGCCGTTGATCACCATCGCCGCACGGGTGCCGTCGCGGGACAGCTGCAACTCGGTGATCGCACCGGGAAACGACGACGCCACCGCGGCGGAATCGACTGGGATACGCGCGGGTTGGCCGGAGGCCTGCTCCTGGATCACCCGCACGACGCTGTTGCCGTCGACCACCACCCAGACCGCGTCGTCCAGCGCCCACGACGGCCGGCTGAGCGAGCGTGAGTCGGTCGCCTGCGCCGCAGCGCCACCGTTGGGGCCGATCCACAGCGACGACGCCATGTCCGGCGCGCCGGGACGCAACACCACCACCGAGGCGATATCGCGGCCGGTGCGCGACAGCGACGCCGCCATCTGGTCACCGATCGACCCGAAGGACCCCGCCACAGGGGCGGCGCGCTGGCCATCCAACGACACCATCGACCCGCCGATCAGCGCGTGCACACCGGCCGACGCGCCGTCGACCGCGCCCGGGTCGGTGGCCGCCACGTCAGTGGTGCTCCAGCCCTGGGCGAAGCGGTCGTCGAGCGCGGCACCGTCGGCGGTGATCACGTACGGGCCCTTGATATCGGAGCGGGCCAGCGTCCAAATGATCTGCGCGGCAAGCAATTGCCTACTGTGCGGGTCGGTGGTGGTGAGGTTCTCCAGTTCGACGCGCGCGCCGCCGTACCCGCGGCCGATTCCGGTCTTGCTACCGTCCGCACGGGTCACCGGACCGATCATCTTCAGCGGCGCACCCATCAGGTTGCGCACCGTCTTGGCCATCTCCGGGCGCGGTCCGCCGATCAGTTTGCTCACCAGCTCGGTGGCCAGCTGATCGGAGTCGGAGACCGCGACATAACGCGGGTCCGGTACCACGGTCTTGCCGGTCGGGTCGACGAAGTACAGCGTGTTGCGTTTGTAGGTGGCCTGGAACTGCTGCCAGTCCAGGAACACTCCGTTGGGCAGCTTGTTGATCCGCCAGCCGTCGGCGGTCTGGATCATCTCGATCGGGCCCGGGTCGGGCAGCTTTCCGTCGGCAGTCTCGAACACCCCGATATCCGACAGCGAACCGAGGATGTCGGCCTTCATCGTCACCGAAACCCTTTCGACGGTGCGGGTTTCGACGAACACGACTTTGTCGATCAGCAGGGCGCTGCCCTGATCGTCCCAGGCACTCGAGGCCGACTCGGTGAGAAACTGACGGGCGGCCAGGTGCCGGTTGGCCGGATCGGCGGTCGCCTTGAGGAACTCCCGCAGCAGCTGATCGGGATCCATCCCCGGGTTGGGTTTGGGCAGATTCTTGGGCTGCGGCCGCTCGACGGTCCCGATCGCTTGCGGCGCCGAGGAATTCGGCACCCCCGCACAACCGCCGATCGACATCGCGACCACACCGACGATCAGCAACGTCAGCAAGCGGCGTGTCACACGCTCTCCTGCGCGGGTTCGCGCTGCCGGGCCTGGCGTTGCTCACCGCGGGCCTCGAGCCGCGGTGTCGCAACGGGTTTCAACGGCAGCGGGCTGGTGGTGACCTTGTGCCCGCGCACCAGCGGAAGGGTCAACCGGAAGCAGGCGCCCTTGCCGGGTTCGCCCCACGCCTCCAGCCGGCCCTGGTGTAGCCGGGCGTCCTCGATGCTGATCGCCAGACCAAGCCCGGTTCCGCCCGACCGTCGCACCCGCGAGGGGTCGGATCGCCAGAACCGGCTGAACACCAGCTTCTCCTCGCCCGGCCGCAGCCCGACGCCGAAGTCGCGGACCGTAACGGCGACGGTGTCCTCGTCGGCGGCCATCCGGATGCGCACCGGTTTACGTTCGGCGTGGTCGATGGCGTTGGCGATCAGGTTGCGCAGAATCCGTTCCACGCGGCGCGGGTCGACCTCGGCGATGACCTCCTGCTCGGGCAGTTCGACCTGCAGCTCGATTCCCGCGTCGTCGGCCAGATGCCCGACATTGCCCAGCGCGCTCTTGACCGTCGAGCGAAGATCCACCGCTTCGACCGACAGTTCGGCCACACCGGCGTCGTGCCGGGAGATTTCGAGCAGATCGTTGAGCAGGGTCTCGAACCGGTCGAGTTCGTTGACCATCAGCTCGGTCGAGCGGCGCAACGACGGGTCGAGTTCCTCGGCGTGGTCGTGGATCAGGTCGGCCGCCATCCGCACCGTCGTCAACGGCGTGCGCAACTCGTGGCTGACGTCGGAGGTGAACCGCCGTTGCAGGTTGCCGAACTCCTCGAGCTGGGTGATCTGGCGTTGCAGACTCTCGGCCATGTCGTTGAACGACACCGCCAGCCGCGCCATATCGTCCTCGCCGCGCACCGGCATCCGCTCGGACAGATGGCCTTCGGCGAATCGTTCGGCGATCCGTGACGCCGAGCGCACCGGCAGCACCACCTGCCGGGAGACCAGCAGCGCGATCCCGGCCAGCAACACCAGCAGCACCAGACCACCGGTGACCATGGTGCCGCGTACCAGGGTGATGGTGCTTTCCTCGCTGTTGAGCGGGAACACCAGATAGAGCTCGAGATTGGGCACCCGGGCCGGCACGGGCGTTCCGATCAGCAGCGCCGGGCCGGAGAACGTTTCGGTGCGCACCGCCGAGTACTGATATGAGACCTGGCCGGCCTTGACGAAGTCGCGCAACGACTTCGGGATCTGCTCGACGGGTCCAGCCGCCGTCGCCGCCCGCGGTCCGTCACCGGGCACCATCAGCACGGCGTCGAAGGTGCCGGCCAGCGCAGCACCGGACGACTGACCGGTCTTGGAAATCAGGGTGTTACGGGCCAGCTGCAGGCTGCTGTCCAGCGAGCGCGCCTCTTCACCACTGACGATTCCGCTGACGGTGTTGCGCGCCCGGTCGATCTCCTCGGTCGCGGCATGCACCTTCACGTCGAGCACCCGGTTGGTGATCTGACTGGTGAGCACGAATCCGAGCACCAGGATCACAGCCAGCGACAGCCCGAGGGTCAACACGACCACCCGCAGCTGCAGCGAGCGACGCCAAATCTGCGCGACTGCCCGACTCAGCGCACTCGTGCCCCGCACCAGGGGGCCGGATCGCCCCCAGGGACCGCGAACACGAGCTCGAATCATCGTCGCGTCACGGCGGTCCGGCCTTGTATCCCACTCCTCGAACGGTGAGCACCACTTGCGGGTTCTCCGGGTCCTTCTCGACCTTGGCACGCAACCGCTGGACGTGCACGTTCACCAAACGGGTGTCGGCGGGATGGCGATAGCCCCACACCTGTTCGAGCAGCACATCACGAGTAAACACCTGCCGCGGTTTGCGCGCCAACGCCACCAGCAGGTCGAACTCCAGCGGCGTCAGCGAAATCTGCTCGCCGTTGCGGGTGACCTTGTGAGCAGGCACGTCGATGTCGATATCGGCGATCGACAGCATTTCGGCCGGCTCGTCCTCGTTACGGCGCAGACGCGCCCGGACCCGTGCGACGAGCTCCTTCGGCTTGAAGGGCTTCATCACGTAGTCGTCCGCGCCCGACTCCAAGCCCAGCACGACGTCAACCGTGTCGGTCTTCGCGGTCAACATCACGATCGGCACCCCGGAGTCTGCCCGCAGCACCCGGCATACGTCGATGCCGTTCATGCCGGGCAGCATGAGATCCAGTAGCACCAGGTCAGGGCGCAATTCACGCACCGCCGTCAGCGCCTGCGAACCGTCGCCGATGACCGCGGTGTCGAAACCCTCACCCCGCAGCACGATGGTGAGCATCTCGGCCAACGACGGATCGTCGTCGACAACCAGAATCCTTTGCCTCATGGAGTCCATGGTGTCACCGAATCGCGACAAACCCCGGCTACCACACGGGCGCGTCACGACATTTACCCTGCGTGCAACGACCGGGCCAGCTCGACGGGGTCGATGTCGGGCTCGATGATCGACCACGGGCCGCCCCAATCGGCGGCGGCAAGTTCGGCGTACACCGTGCCGGTGCGCTGCTGCAGCCCGTCATCTCGCTCGTAGGCGTCGCGGGCCCGCTCCGCCTCCTGCTCGGCGCGCTGCCTGGCCCGCTGGGCAGCCAGCTCCACCGAAGCGTCGAGCAGGATCTGGCGGTCAGGCTTGGGCAGCCCGAACCGGCCGTACTCCAGCTCCCCCACCCACGACACCACCTCACCGGCGCCGCCTTGATAGAGCCGCGCCGCGCTGTAGGCCGCGTTGGAGGCCACATAGCGATCCAGGATGACGACGTCGTAGTCGGTGCACAGCGTGACGATGTGCTCTTTGGCCCCGGCCCGGTCGAGGGCGAACAGGACAGCCATGGCGTAGACGGATTCAGCGAGGTCGCCGTGCCGGTCATGCAGCGCCTCGCTGGCGAGGTCGGCGTGGATGGACTCGCCGTAGCGCGGGAAGGCCAGTGTGGTCACCGACCGGCCGTCAGCTTCGAAGGCCTGCTGCAGGCCGCGGGTCAGCGTGCGCTTGCCCGCTCCGTCGAGACCTTCGATGACGATCAGCACGCAGCGAGCCTAGTGCTCAGAACTGGCCGCAGTTCGGTGTGGTCGCCAGCCCGTTGAATCGGTCGGCGATCCACTGCATCGCGGCCTCCCCGTCGACCAGCATCGGCAGCGCGTGGTTGACCACCGCCTTGTTCAGGAACGGCGGCTCCTCGTTGGTGCGGAACTCGACGTCGGCGCCCTGGGCACACCAGTCGCGACCGAGCTGGTTGGCCCCGGTCCACGGCACCAGCGGGTCGTAACGGTTGCTGTTGATCAGCACCGGCGCGTTGGGCTTGAGCCGGCCGATCCGCTGTTCGTCGAACAGGCTGGAGAACGGCTCGGAGTTCACCAGCTCGGTGATGTCCCGGTTGAAGTAGGGCTGAAGATGGCGAAACATGAACTTGGTCAACGTCTCTGCCACGCACTGGTCGGCAACCTTGTTCAGCATGTCCTCCCCGCGCGGGGTCAGGGTGGCGCGGATCTCGTCGGCGTGCTCGGGGTAGGCGGCGATCACCGAGTTCAGTGCGTAGCCCACCACCCCCACCAGCGCGCTGCCGTCGGCGTAGGGGAACAGTTCCTTCAGGTCTGCCGGCGGGGCCCCGGCATAGGTGCCGACCACATGCTCCTCAGGTGCATACGACGAAGCCAGCTCAGCCGCCGAGGCCGCCGCCCCGCCGCCCTGGGAATAGCCCCAAAAGGCAACCGGCCCATGCGGATTCAGTGAGGTGTCGGGTAGCCGCATCGCGGCGCGGGCCCCGTCGAGCATGGCGTGGCCCTCGGAAAGCCGGTTGACGTAGGTGTGCTGGACGCCGATCGTGCCCAACCCCTCGTAGTCGGTCATGAAGATGGCGAAACCGCGAGCCACCATCGTCGCGACGAACATCTCTTCGTAGTTGAAGGTGAAATCCAGGTACGGCGCCCAATGGAAGCCCTGATTGAACTGGCGCGACGGCGCGCACTGGTCACCCTGGCCCTGAGTGCCCGGCCCGTAGACGATCAGCGGTCGCGGCCCGGCCCCCGGCCAGTCGTTGTACGGCTCGAAGTAGGTGCCGGTGACCACGTCGGGCTTCCCGCGGCCGTCGGTGCTGCGATACATGACCCGCGTTCCGGTGGCCATGATCGCACCGAGTTGACCGGACGGCTCGAGCACCAGCCGCGACGGTTCACTGCGGACGACATCGCCAGGTTGCAGCTGCGGCGGCAACGGATTCGGCGGCGTGTAGAACTCGGTGTAATCGTCTTCGTTGTACTTCGGGTCCCAGGCACGGTCAGCGTGTGCCAGCGGCGGGAATACCGTTGCGAGAGCCAGACTTACGACAGCTACCCACCGCGTCCACCGCATCTGCGGAGGTTACATCGAGTCTGCGCACAGATCGCCGATTTAGTCCCACCCGGCGATCTGTACGCAGACTCAAGCAGCTCAGTAGCGGTAATGCTCCGGCTTGTACGGGCCTTCGACGTCGACGCCGATGTACTCGGCCTGCTCCTTGGTCAGCCTGGTCAGCGAACCACCGAGGGCTTCGACGTGGATCTTGGCGACCTTCTCGTCGAGGTGCTTGGGCAGCCGGTATACCTCGTTGTCGTACTCGTCGTTCTTGGTCCACAGCTCGATCTGGGCGATGACCTGATTCGAGAAGCTGTTGCTCATCACGAACGACGGGTGGCCGGTAGCGTTGCCGAGGTTGAGCAGCCGGCCCTCGGACAACACGATGATGGAATGGCCGTCGGGGAAGACGAACTCGTCGACCTGCGGCTTGATGTTGATCCGGCGGATGTCGGGATCCCGCTCGAGCCGGGCCATCTCGATCTCGTCGTCGAAGTGCCCGATGTTGCCCAGGATCGCCTGGTGCTTCATCGAGCGCATGTGCTCGAGCGTGATGATGCCCTGGTTGCCGGTCGCGGTGATGACGATGTCGGCCCAGCCGATGGCCTCTTCGACCGTCTTGACCTCAAAGCCGTCCATCAGCGCCTGCAGCGCGTTGATCGGGTCGATCTCGGTGACCGCGACGCGGGCACCCTGGGCCTTGAGCGCCTCGGCGCAGCCCTTGCCGACGTCGCCGTAGCCGCACACCAGCGCGGCCTTGCCACCGATCAGCACGTCGGTGCCCCGGTTGATGCCGTCGATGAGCGAATGCCGGGTGCCGTACTTGTTGTCGAACTTGCTCTTGGTCACCGAGTCGTTGACGTTGATCGCGGGGAACACCAGCTCACCGGCGGCGGCGAACTGGTAGAGCCGCAGCACACCGGTGGTGGTCTCCTCGGTGACACCCTGGACCGACTCGGCGATGGTGGTCCACTTGGTCTTGTCGGTCTCGAAGCGCTCACGCAGCAGGTTGAGGAAGACCTTGTACTCGGCGGAGGCGTCCTCTTCGGCGGGCGGCACCACGCCGGCCTTCTCGAACTGGGCGCCACGCAGCACCAGCATGGTGGCGTCGCCGCCGTCGTCGAGGATCATGTTGGCCGGCTCGCCTGGCCAGGTGAGCATCTGCTCGGCGGCCCACCAGTACTCCTCGAGCGTCTCGCCCTTCCAGGCGAAGATCGGCACACCCTTGGGCTCCTCCGGGGTGCCGTGCGGGCCGACGACGGTCGCGGCGGCGGCATGGTCCTGGGTGGAGAAGATGTTGCACGACGCCCAGCGGACCTCGGCGCCGAGCGCGACCAGGGTCTCGATGAGCACGGCGGTCTGCACGGTCATGTGCAGCGAGCCGGAGATCCGAGCGCCCTTCAGCGGCAACACGTCGGCGTATTCGCGACGCAGCGACATCAGGCCGGGCATCTCGTGCTCGGCGAGGCGGATCTCCTTGCGGCCGAACTCGGCCAGGGACAGGTCGGCGACCTTGAAGTCGATGCCGTTGCGGGTATCGGCGGTCAGTTCAGACATGAAATAGAGCCCTCTTCGTTCGTTCATTGCCGGTGTACGCGCAGATGCGCGGTGGCGACACCCCCAGCCTGCGGGCTCGCGGGACAGGCGCGTGGGCGCTCTGACAGCTAGGGAATATCGATAACACCGTAGCGTTCGGCGAACGGCGTCATCAAACGGGCTAGGTCTGCGGCGACGTCATGGTTGGCTTCCGGCGGCATCGAGATGTAACTCATGGCCAGCCGCACGATCGCCCGGGCCAGCACGCCGGCGTCCTCGTCGCTGGCGCCGACCCAGCTGTCGACGAACGCCTCGGTCAGCCGCTCGGAGGCTCTGGTGATGATCGGCGCGCTGTCGGTGGTGATCATCTGCAGCAGGTCGGGCTTGGCGACACCGGTGAGCAGGGAGATGACCAGCGGATCGGCGGCCGACTCGGTGAAGAACACCCGGAACCCCTCGGAGAACGCCGCGAAGACGCTGCCGACGTTGGAGGTGATCGCGTCGTTGATGGCGTCGACGAGACGGTCGGCCAGCCGCAGGGCGTATCCCTGGGCCAGGCCCTGCCGGGAGCCGAACTCGTTGTAGATGGTCTGTCTGCTGATACCGGCGGTGCGGGCCACGTCAGACAGGGTGATCGCCGACCAGTCCTTGGTGAGCAGTTCCTCACGCATGGCGTCGAGCACCGAATCCCGCAGCAACGCACGCGAGGCCTCGGGATAGGGAACCCGAGGCCTCGTCACACGCGCGAGCGTAACTGACATCGCAGCCGTCACCCGCGGGCGACTTCTACCATCTCGAAGTCCGATTTGGCCGCGCCGCAGTCGGGACAGCTCCAGTCCTCGGGGATGTCGTCCCACCGGGTGCCCGGCGCGATGCCGTCTTCCGGCCAGCCCTTGGCCTCGTCGTACTCGAATCCGCACTGCACGCAGATGAACAGTTTGAAGTCCTCATCGCTCATTGCGTCACCTCCATCGCCTCGAAGTCGATCTTCTCTCGTACACCGCAGTCCGGGCAGCACCAGTCGTCGGGGACGTCGGCCCAGGCGGTGCCGGCCGGGAAGCCTTCCCGGGCGGCACCTTTCGCCTCGTCGTAGACGTAGTCACACACCGGGCACTTGTAGGCGCTCATGCGGTGGCTCCACCGAATTGCTCTTCGCGCAAGCGCTCATCGCCGTAGCGGGCGAGGATCTTCGCCCGGCGACGCGGGTCGATGTTCACCTTGGTGATGTCACCGTTGTAGTGCTCGAGCACCCGGTGGTCCATCATCCGGCGCCACACCCAGGGCAGGTAGGTGACGCCGATCAGGGTGGCGTAGCCGGTCGGCAGTTCAGGTGCCTCGTCCATGCTGCGCAGCGTCTGGTAGCGACGGGTCGGGTTGGCGTGGTGATCGCTGTGCCGCTGCAGATGGTAGAGGAACAGGTTGGTCACCAGGTGATCGGAGTTCCAGCTGTGCTGCGGGGTGCAGCGCTCGTAGCGGCCGTTCTCGTTCTTCTGCCGCAGCAGTCCGTAGTGCTCGAGGTAGTTGACCGACTCGAGCATCGAGAAGCCGAACACCGCCTGGATGATCAGGAAGGGGATCAGAGCGGGACCGAACACCGCGATCAGCGCACCGAAGAGCACCGCCGACATCAGCCACGCGTTGAGCACGTCGTTGCCCAGCCAAGTCCGGGGATCCCAGGGGCTCTTGCCGAGCCGGCGGATACGGGCCGCCTCGAGCTTGACCGCCGAGCGTGCGCTGCCCCAGACGCTGCGAGGCAGGAACTCCCAGAACGTTTCACCGAACCGCGACGACGCGGGGTCTTCCGGGGTGGCGACGCGGACGTGGTGGCCGCGGTTGTGCTCGATGTAGAAGTGGCCGTAGCAGGTCTGCGCCAACGTCACCTTCGACAGCCAGCGTTCCAGCGACTCCTTCTTGTGCCCCAGTTCGTGGGCGGTGTTGATGCCGGTGCCGCCGAGCACGCCGACCGAGAGCGCCAGGCCGATCTTGGCGAACCAGCTCAGGCCGCCTTCGTAGCCCAGCCAGCTCAGGTTCGACGCGGTGAACATGTAGGCGCCGAAGATCAGGCTGACGAACTGGAACGGAATGAAGATGTAGGTGCAATACCGGTAGTACTTGTCGTTCTCCAGGTACTCCATCACCTCGTCGGGCGGGTTCTGGCCGTCACGGCCGAACTTGAGGTCCAGCGCCGGCAGCAGCATGTAGATCAGGAACGGCCCGACCCAGAAGAACACCTGTGACGCGGTGGTCCAGCCGAGCTGGTTCATCCCCCAGACCACCGGCAGCACCACGAGCAACGCCGTGGGTGCGATCAGGCCCATCAGCCACAGATAGCGCTTCTTGTCCCGCCACTGCGTGGGTTCGACCCGGGCAGTGCCGGCATCCAACTGAGACGTCACGACAAATACCTCCATGTGAGTGCCATCACCATTGATGAGTTGACTATAGAGCTCAATTTGTCGGTTGTCTATACAAACAACCATGTTTTGTAAACACGCTGGTCCGGATCGGCTGGTGCAGCGGGAGGGTACGGGCGGTCTGGGCACCCGGCGACGCGATCCTCGGCGCCTAGCAGATGCAGATATGACAAACCGCGGCGCTTTTTGCGGCGGGTTCATCCCGCAGACAGGCGCCGTGGTGGTACCGAGGCGGCGCTAGCGGGTCAGCGCGCGATCGAGATCGGGTTCCAGATAGATGACGGCCGCCGCAGGCACCTTGGCCCGCACCGCGGCCTCGGCGTTGTCGATGGTGGCGGCCACGGTCGCCAGGTCGATGTTCGGCGCCAGAGCGATCTTGGCCCCGACGAGCATCTCCTCCGGGCCGAGGTACTGGGTGCGCAGATGGATCACCCGGTCCACGTGCGGGGTCTGCTCGAGGGCGGACTGAATCGCGCTGCACTCCTCGGCGGTGGCGCCCTCACCGATGAGCAGGCTGTGCATCTCGACCATGAGCACGATCGCGATCACGCCCAGCAGCGCGCCGATGAGCATGGTGCCCACACCGTCCCAGATCGGGTCGCCGGTCAGCATCGTCAAACCCACACCCGCCATGGCGAAGATCAGGCCGATCAGCGCACCGGTGTCCTCCAACAGCACCACCGGCAACTCGGGGTTACGCGAGCGGCGGATGAACTGCCACCAACTGCCCGCCCCTTTGAGCGGACGGGATTCCACGATCGCGGTGCGAAAACTGTAGGTCTCCAGGGCGATCGCCACACCCAGGATCGCCACCGCCACCAGTGGTGAAGTCAACGGCTGGGGGTGCGAGATCTTGTGGTAGCCCTCGTAGAGCGCGAAGATCGCGCCGAGTGAGAACAGCACGAGAGCTACAACGAACGAATAGAAGTACCGGCTCCGGCCATAGCCGAACTGGTGCAGACTGTCCGCCTCTTTGCGGGCCTGGCGCTGACCGAACAGCAGCAGACCCTGATTTGAGGTGTCGGCCACCGAGTGGACGGCCTCGGCGAGCATCGACGAACTGCCGGTGATGAAGAATCCGAAGAACTTCGCCGCCGCGATACCCGCGTTGGCGGTCAAGGCCGCCAGGATCGCCTTGGTGCTGCCCTCGGTCGACATGCGGTCCTCCTTCGTCAGAGGCCCACGGTAGCCCGGAAGAGCTTCGAGGGCTCACCTGCCTCCAGACGGATCGGGCCGTCATCGGCGGCCACCCAGGCCGAGGATCCACGATGCAGAGTGACCACGTCGGACTTGGCCCGCACGACCACCGAGCCCTCGGTGCACACCAGGATCTGCGGGCCGTCGTGGCGGGACGGCGCGTCGATCTCGTGGCCCACGGTCGGCTCGTCGAGCACCAGCACCGACGTGGCGAACTCCGGCGCCGGGGTCTGGTAGACCAGCTCGATACCGTCACGATGGGTGGGCGGGTGCAGCGTCGCGTCGTCGGCCGGGGTGAAGTCGAGAACCCGCAACAACTCCGGAACATCGACGTGCTTGGGCGTCAATCCGCCGCGAAGCACGTTGTCGGAGTTAGCCATCACTTCCACGCCGACGCCCTGCAGGTAGCTGTGCAGATTGCCCGCCGCAAGGAAGATCGCCTCGCCGGGAGCCAGACTGATGCGGTTGAGCAGCAACGCGGCCAGCACCCCCGCGTCACCCGGGTAGCGCTCCCCCAGCTCGAGGACCGTCTTGGCCTCTGCCTCGAATTCGGTTGCCCCCGAGCGCATATAATTCACGGCGCCTTCGAGGACGGCCGGGATCAGGACGTCGAGATCCGGCTGCGGCGCGGTGATCCAGGTGGTGAACAGGGCACGCAGCCCGTCAGCGTCGGACTGTCCACTGAGCAGGGCGATGTAGGGGTCCAGGGTGGCCACCCCCAGGGCGGTCAGCAGCTCCACCGTGCGGGCCGCTGGCCGGAATCCGGCAAGCGCCTCGAATTGCCCTAGGGCAACCAGTAATTCGGGCTTGTGGCTGCGGTCGCGGTAGTTGCGGATCGGCGAATTGAGCGGCACGCCCAACCGGTCTTCACGCAGGTAACCCTCGACCGCCTGGTCCGCGCTCGGGTGAGCCTGTAACGACAGGGGCTCGTCGGCGGCGAGCACCTTGACCAAGAACGGCAGCACGTCGCCGAAACGCGCCCGCACCGCAGGTCCGAGCTGCCCTTCCGGATCGGAGCGCACGGCGTCGAGCAATGACGTCTCCGCACCGGGGGTCTCCAGGCAGGCCGGGTCGCCCGGATGGGCGCCGAGCCACAGCTCGGCCTCGGGATGCACTGTGGGAGAGGGCCTCCCGGTGAAATCGGCGATGGCTGTGCGTGATCCCCACGCGTAGGTGCGTATCGCTCCTCGTAGGAGTTCCACTGACCCGCTATCCCCCTGCCAGTCTCAGGTATACCGCTGCCATTTCGAACCGGACAGCCAGTGTTGCCAGCTGTTGTTCGGCCCGCCCCGCCGGCACCTGAACTGATCCAGCTTCCCCGATGTCTTCGGCGCCCACAACTTGGATATCGTCCACGCCGGCCACCCGGGCGGTCACCACCGCCCGCTCGGCCGCCAGCGTCAGAGCAAAGACCCGGGTCCGGGTCGGCAACGGCCCGTCCAGCTCGTCGTCGTGGAACAGTGCGTCGACCGGGTCGGCGAAACCTCTTGCCGCACCGGCCCGAAGCGCCACCAGTGCGTCGGCGAGACCGGCCGCCGCCACCGGCTGGTGGCCGACCCGCAACAGCACCGCGGCAGCATGCCGGGCCAGCGCAAGCGTCGCCGCGCCGTCGCCGGCCAGCACCGGCTGGCGGCCGGTCATCCGTTCGGCCAGCGACTTGGCCGGGTTGGTGAACACTTCTCGGCCCGCGCTGTTCCGCAACGCCTCGGCGTCGAGTTCGTCGGCCAGGGTGGTCAGATCGGCGCCCAGGGCCGGGTCGACCGCCTCGAGCGTTGCCAGCCCCGCCGCCAGATATCGGCACAGGCCGAACTCGTCGGGAACCCACAGCCGCGGGGCCAGCACCGCCGTGCGCCCGGCGGTGGCGTCGCGCAGCGGACCCTCGTAGGGCGCGGCCACGACCACCCGCGCGCCACGGCGAACCGCGGTCGCCGCGGCGCTCACCAACGCCGGATCGCCGGGGTCGTCGCCTGCCACCACCAGAACGTCCAGTGGGCCGATCCAGGGTGGGGATTCGGCGGCCACCACGATCGGCTCGCCGGCCTGACCACCAAGGCAGGCGGCCAGCATCGCGCCGGCAGCCTCGGCCGCCCCTCGGCCGGCCACCCAGACCACCGTTCGCGGCCGATCGGCTCGCACCGACTCCAGCGCGCCCTCTTCGACGGCGGCCGCGGTGGCGCGCACCTGAGCCCCGGCCATCGCCGCCGCCCGCAGTAGGCCGTCGCGGTCGGCTTCCAGGAGCCCGTCGGTGTCGTCGAAGTCCACCGTGGCGTGCGGCGAACTCATGGAACGGCCTCACTGTTGGCCGATATCTGCTCACCCACCCGGGTGACGATGGCGTCGACTTCCTGCGCGGTGGGTGCCTCGACGTTGAGCCGCAACAGCGGTTCGGTGTTGGAGGTGCGCAGGTTGAACCACACCCCATCACCGAGGTCGACGGTCACACCGTCGAGGTGGTCGAGCGAAACAACTTGCTCGCCAAAGTCTTTCAGCACGGCCTCCACGCATGCGGGGGCATCGGCAACCCGGAAGTTGATCTCGCCGGAGGCTTGGTAGCGCTGGTAGTCGGCCATCAGCTCCGACAGCGGGCGGTCCTCCTCGCCCAGGGCGGCCAGCACATGCAGCGCGGCCAGCATCCCCGAGTCGGCTCCCCAGAAATCACGGAAGTAGTAGTGCGCGGAATGCTCACCGCCGAAGATGGCGCCGGTGTCGGCCATCAGGGCCTTGATGTAGGAGTGTCCGACACGCGAGCGCACCGGCGTGCCGCCGCGCTCGACGACCAGCTCGGGCACCGCACGTGACGTGATCAGGTTGTGGATCACCGTGGCACCGATCTCCCGCGCCAGCTCTCGGCCGGCGACGAGCGCGGTCACCGCCGACGGCGAAACCGGGTTTCCCCGTTCGTCGACGACGAAACAACGGTCGGCATCTCCGTCGAAGGCCAGGCCGATGTCAGCCTTGGTTTCCAGCACGAATTTCTGCAGATCCACCAGGTTGGCCGGCTCGAGCGGGTTGGCCTCGTGGTTGGGAAACGAGCCGTCGAGTTCGAAGTACAGCGGCAGCAGCGTCAGCGCCGTCAGCGGTCCGAGCACCGCGGGCGTGGTGTGCCCCGCCATACCGTTGCCGGCATCGACGGCGACCCGCAGCGGCCGCAGCTCGCTGAGGTTCACCAGCGACCGCAGGAACTGCCCGTAGTCGTCCAGGACATCCTGATCGTGCACCTCACCACGGGGGCCGTCGTAAGCAGGCACGCCGTTGATCAGATCGTCGCGGATGATCCCCAGCCCGGTGTCGTCCCCGACTGGTTTTGCACCGGCCCGGCACAGCTTGATGCCGTTGTAGGCGGCCGGGTTGTGGCTGGCGGTGAACATCGCGCCGGGGCAATTCAGATATCCGGATGCGAAATACAGCTGATCGGTGGATGCCAGTCCGATGCGCACCACGTCGAGGCCCTGGCCGGTGACACCGTCGGCGAAGGCCGCGGCCAGCGTCGGCGAGCTCTCCCGCATGTCGTAGCCGACGGCGACCCGGCTGACTTGGCTGCCCTCGTCGCGCAACAGCCGGGCGAACGCCGCCCCGACGTCGGCGACAAAGGCCTCGTCGATCTCCTCACCGACCAGACCACGCACGTCGTAGGCCTTGATGACACGGCGTACCGCGGCGGCGGCCCTGGACATGTGGTCTCCTGACTGAGGCAACTGTTGGCCGCCAGCCTAGCTGTTCAGGGGCCGCGTTAGCGGCGTCCTTCTCGCCTCAGTCGGCTGGATCGGGCAGTACCCGCAGGTGTCCGCGGCGCCGACCCGAGGTCGTCGGGTGCTGCATCGCCGACGGCATCATCCCCGGACCGGGTGCGGTCGCATGCGCGGCTCCGCTCGGGTCGGAGAACCCGGCGATCGGCGGCCCGGACGGCAGTTCACGGCCCTCCCGCACAGCGTCGGCCAGAGCGACAAGGTCGTCGTCCTCCAGATACTCCGGCAGCGGGGCGGCATGGCGCACCAGTTCCCATCCGATCGGGGCGGTGATGCGGTTGGCGTGGCCGATGCACAGATCCCACGAGTGCGGCTCGCGATTGACCGCCAGCGGTCCGACGACGGCCGTGGAATCGGAGTAGACGAACGTCAATGTCGCCACCGCGTAATGGGGGCACGCGGGCCTGCAGCAGCGACGGGCAACATTCACGCCGTGAGGCTATCGCGCGGCAATTGCAGGTGACGGGCGGACACGCGCAGCGGCGGAGGCGTCGATTCCCAACCGTTACGATCGCTCGGTGGCCGATTCCCGCAGTTCCCGGCGCGGTGGTCGATCCGGCGGTGGCGCCGGGTCCCGCCGCGGGCGCGAGATGCGCGGCCCGTTGTTGCCCCCGACGGTACCGGGCTGGCGCAGCCGTGCCGAGCGGTTCGACATGGCGGTGCTCGAGGCCTACGAGCCCATCGAGCGGCAGTGGCAACAACGGCTCACCGCGTTGGACGTCGCGGTCGACGAAATCCCCCGCATCGCACCCAAAGATCCCGACAGCGTGCAGTGGCCGCCGGAAGTTGTGGCGGACGGACCGATCGCGTTGGCGCGGTTGATCCCGGCCGGGGTCGATGTTCGCGGTAACTCCACGCGAGCCCGAATCGTGCTGTTTCGCAAGCCGATCGAACGCCGAGCCAAAGACTCGATCGATCTGACGGACTTACTGCATGACATTCTGGTGGCTCAGGTGGCCACCTATCTCGGGGTCGAGCCGTCGGTCATCGACCCGAGTCTTGACGACGACTAGATGATGCCGCGCTTGAGGCGACGGCGCTCCCGCTCGGAGAGCCCGCCCCAGATGCCGAAGCGTTCGTCGTGCGACAGGGCATAGTCAAGGCACGCGTCCTTGACCTCGCAGCCCAGGCAGATTCGCTTGGCCTCTCGGGTGGAGCCACCCTTCTCGGGGAAGAACGCCTCAGGGTCGGTTTGGGCGCAGAGCGCCTTCTCCTGCCACTGCTCGTCTCCCGGTTCCATCGGGATCACGTCGATGGGATCGGGCACCAAACTCAAGTGAGCGCGCGCCGTTACCCCCGTGTTCTCCGAGCCGGTAATGGTGTGCGGGGCCCCGAGCGCTCCAATGAAGTGCTGATAGGACATTTCCGCCTCCTCACCTGGTTTCGTAGATTCCTGCATGTCGCCCACTATTCGAGTGTGGCCATCCCAATTCGAACATCTGGTCGAATCTCGGTCTGCGACACCGAAAACGGCAGGTGGACCGCGAAATGACACTGGTGTGATTAGACACGCCTATGAGAGTCCGGTCAAGCGAAAGAACCAAAATTGATACCACTTTCCTCGGACAATTCGGCGAGTCGATGCCCCGGCGTGTCTCGGTGGTGACTCGATCGTGACCGCGTGCGCGCCCAAAGACCCGACCGCCTAGTGTCGATCGGTGTGAAGATCACCGTTCTGGTCGGCGGCGTGGGAGGCGCCCGTTTCCTGCTCGGGGTGCAGCGATTGCTGGGTTTGGGTCAGTTTGCCGGCCAAAATTCCGGAGCCACAGGCGATCTTGATCACGAGCTCACCGCAGTGGTCAACATCGGTGACGACGCGTGGATGCACGGCGTGCGGATCTGCCCGGATCTGGACACGTGCATGTACACGTTGGGTGGCGGGATCGACCCCGAACGGGGCTGGGGACACCGCGACGAAACCTGGAACGCCAAGGAAGAATTGGCCGCCTATGGCGTACAGCCGGATTGGTTCGGTCTCGGCGACCGCGATCTGGCGACGCATCTGGTGCGCAGCCAGATGTTGCGTGCGGGATATCCGCTGTCGCAAGTGACCGAGGCGCTGTGCCACCGCTGGTCCCCCGGCGCCCGCCTGCTACCAGCCAGTGACGACCGGTGTGAGACGCACGTGGTGATCGACGACCCGCAGACCGGCGACCGCACGGCAATCCACTTCCAGGAGTGGTGGGTCCGTTATCGAGCGCAAGTACCCACCCACAGTTTCGCCTTCGTCGGGGCTGAAAGCGCCAAAGCCGGACCCGGTGTGGTCGACGCGATCACCGAGGCCGACGTCGTCATGCTGGCGCCGTCGAACCCGGTCGTCAGCATCGGCGCGATCCTCAACATCCCGGGCATCCGGGCCGCGTTGCGCTCCACCGGCGCCGCGATCGTCGGCTACTCCCCGATCGTGCACGGAAAACCCTTGCGCGGCATGGCCGACGAATGCCTTTCGGTGATCGGCGTCGAAACGTCCTCTCAGGCCGTCGGCCGGCACTACGGTGCCCGCTCGGCAACCGGAATCCTCGACTACTGGCTGATCTCCGAAGGTGACCACGCCGAGATCCCCGGTGCGACGGTCAAATCGATTCCGCTGCTGATGTCCAACCCGGACGCCACCGCCCAGATGGTCCGCGCCGGGCTGGAATTGGCGGGCGTGACCCCGTGAGCCTCGAGCACGGTGCCGCTGCACCCATCGAAATCCTGCCCGTACCCGGACTTCCCGAATTCCGCCCGGGTGACGATCTGGCCGCGGCGCTGGCCGAGTCCGCGAGGTGGTTGCGCGACGGCGACATCCTTGTCGTCACCAGCAAGGTGGTCTCCAAGTGCGAGGGCCGCATCGTGGCCGCGCCGGCCGATCCCGAAGAGCGGGACGCCCTGCGACGCAAGCTGATCAACGATGAGGCGGTGCGGGTATTGGCCCGTAAGGGCAAGACCCTGATCACCGAGAACCGCATCGGATTGGTTCAGGCCGCGGCCGGAGTCGACGGGTCCAACATCGGCGCAACGGAATTGGCGTTGCTTCCGGTGGATCCGGATGGCAGCGCGGCTTCTTTGCGTGCCGCGTTGCGCGAGAAGCTCGGCGTCGACGTCGGTGTCCTGATCACCGACACCATGGGGCGGGCGTGGCGCAACGGGCAGACCGATGCCGCGATCGGCTCGGCCGGGCTGCCGGTGCTCTACGCCTACGCCGGCGCGGTGGACACTCACGGAAACGAGTTGCTGGTCACCGAAGTCGCCGTCGCCGACGAGATCGCCGCCGCCGCCGATCTGGTCAAGGGCAAGCTCACTGCGGTGCCCGTCGCAGTGGTGCGCGGACTTCGCCTGCCCGACGACGGGTCCACCGCGGCGCGGCTGCTGCGCAGTGGCGAAGACGACCTGTTCTGGCTTGGCACCGCCGAGTCGATCGAATTGGGCCGCCGCCAAGCCCAACTGCTGCGCCGCTCCACCCGGCAGTTCGCCGACGAACCGGTGGACCCGGCCCTCATCGAGGAGGCGGTCGCCGAGGCATTGACCGCGCCGGCGCCGCATCACACCCGCCCCGTGCGGTTCGTCTGGTTGCAGGACCGCGGTAGGCGCGTCACGCTCCTGGACCGGATGAAGGATGCCTGGCGTGCCGATCTCAGCGGTGACGGCAGGCCCGCCGGCAGCGTCGAGAAGCGGGTCACCCGCGGCCAGATCCTCTACGACGCACCGGAGGTCGTCATCCCGTTCCTGGTTCCCGAAGGCGCGCACAGTTATCCGGATCCGGTGCGCACCGCTGCCGAGCACACGATGTTCACCGTCGCGGTGGGTGCCGCCGTGCAGGGCCTGTTGGTGGCACTGGCCGTGCGCGGGGTAGGCAGCTGCTGGATCGGCTCGACTATCTTCACCCCGGATCTGGTGCGCGCGATACTTGATCTGCCCGCTGAGTGGGAACCGTTGGGCGCCATCGCAATCGGCTATCCCGTCGAGCCTCCTGAGCCGCGCGATCCCGCTGCGGTGGGCGATCTGCTGGTGCGCAGATGAGCGTGCGGGATTCGGCGATCGAGCTGCTGACGGGTTGGCAGCCACCCAATGACGGCCAAGACTCACTTCGTCACGCGGTGCTGGCGTTCCTGGACGCCCGCGAAGATTCCTGCCAACGCAGTTGCGTACCAGGCCATATCACCGCCTCAGCGTTGGTGGTCGCCGATACCGGTGACAAGGTGCTGCTGACCCTGCATCCGCGGCTGGGACGGTGGGTGCAACTCGGCGGGCATTGCGAGCCGGAGGATTCCGATATCGTCGCCGCCGCACTGCGCGAGGCCACCGAGGAGTCCGGCATCGACGGACTGAGCATCGACGCGGATCTCGGCGCTATCCACGTCCACGCCTTGACCTGCTCGCTGGGGGTGCCGACTCGTCATCTGGACCTGCAGTTCATCGCGTACGCCCCGGCTGACGCCCAGATCGCCATCAGCGACGAGTCACTGGACCTGCGGTGGTGGGCCCCCGACGCGCTTCCGCCCGGAACCGACAGCGCGCTGGCACACCTGGTGGCAGTGGGCTGCGCCCGCAAGCGTTAGCCCACAAGTGGCCACTGGGGCTAGATGTCCGAGGAGTAGCGGATTCCGCAGTCGGGGATCATCACACCGGGCCACACCCGCGCGCCGCGCAGGAGTTCGCAGCGTGCCCCGATGTCGGCGCCGTCGCCGATGATGCCGTCACGAACCAGTGCCCGCGGACCGATCCGCGCACCGAAGCCGATGATCGAGCGTTCCACGACGGACCCGGCTTCGATCTTGGCCCCGTCGAAGATCACCGCGCCGTCGAGTCGCACTCCCGGCCCGATCTCGGCGCCACGGCCCACCACGGTGCCGCCGACCAAGACCGCGCCCGGCGCCACCGATGCACCGTCGTGCACCAGGCTCTCCCCGCGCCGCCCGCCCAACGCCGGCGAGGGCGCCAGCCCGCGCACCAGATCGGCTGAGCCGCGGACGAAGTCCTCGGGAGTGCCCATGTCGCGCCAATAGCTGGAGTCGACGTACCCGCACACCCTGACACCGTCGGCCAGCAGTGCCGGGAACACTTCACGCTCCACCGAGACTTCGCGTCCACGCGGGATGCGGTCGATGATCTCGCGCTTGAAGATGTAGGTGCCGGCGTTGATCTGATCCGTCGGCGGGTCTTCGGTCTTCTCCAGGAAGGCCACGACGTTGCCGTCGGTGTCGGTGGGCACACAACCGAACGCCCGCGGGTCACTCACCCGCACCAGATGCAGGGTCAGATCTGCCTCGCGCGCGTGGTGGGCGGCCAGCATCTCGGACAGGTCCATGCCCGATAGCACGTCGCCGTTGAACACCATCACGGTCTCGTTGCGCAGCTTGGGCACCACATTCGCGATACCGCCGCCGGTGCCCAGTGGGTGCTCTTCGGTGACGTACTCGATCTGCAGGCCGAGCTTGGAGCCGTCACCGAACTCGTTCTCGAAGGTGGCGGCCTTATACGACGTGCCGAGGATGACGTGCTCGATCCCGGCTTGAGCGATCCGGGAGAGCAGGTGGGTCAGGAACGGAAACCCGGCGGTCGGCAGCATCGGCTTTGCGGCCGACAAGGTCAACGGCCGCAGCCGGGTGCCTTTACCGCCGACGAGGACGACCGCGTCTACCGCGCCCGGGTTCACATCGCTCACTGAGCCTTCCCCCCTTTTCCCCGTTCCCGTTTCGATTTGCGCACCGCCGCGCGGGAACGCACCTTCAATGCGCCCTTCATCGTCCAGCGCAGCGGCGCCTGCCACCATCCGAAATGGCGGTCCGCGAGATAAATGTAGGTGCTGTCATGGTGGGCGCGCAGGTTTCGGGCCGGATCACGTCCCGTCGAGTGGCCTTTGTCGTGCAGGATCTCCGCGGCCGGGACGTAGACGTTGAGCCAGCCGGCCCTGCCGATCCGGTCTCCGAGATCGACGTCTTCCATGTACATGAAGTAGCGCTCGTCGAAGCCGCCGACCTGCTCGAATGCCGCCCGACGGATCAGCAGGCAGGAGCCGGAGAGCCAGCCCACCGGCCGCTCGCTGGGCTCCTGGTACTGCTGGCGATAGGCCTTGGTCCATGGGTTGTTCTTCCAGGCGAAGCCGACCACGGCGTGCATCCCGCCCCGGATCAGGCTGGGCAGGTGACGGGCAGATGGGTAGACCGAGCCGTCGGGGTCGCGGATCAGCGGCCCGAGCGTTCCCGCCCGCGGCCATCGCTCCGCCGCCTCCATCAGCGCGTCGATACTGCCCGGCCCCCACACGACGTCGGGGTTGGCCACGATCACGAACTCGTCGTCGGCGGGCACCGTGGCGACCGCGCGATTGACGGCGCTGCCGTAGCCCAGGTTGCCGCCGGTGCGCAGCAGTGTGGTGCCCGGATAGCGCTCGACTGCCTCTTCGGGTGTGCCGTCCACCGAGCCGTTGTCAGCCATCACCACGGTCACCGGCCGGTCGGTGGCCACGGTCAGCGAGGACAGGAAGCGGTCCAAGTGCGACCCCGGTGAGTACGTCACCGTCACGACGGTGAGCGGGCGGGTGGAGGTCACGGCGTAGAGGGTAGCGGTCAGTCGGCGAGGGGCTGGGCAAGCGCCTCGGCTAGGGCTTCACGCCACGGCCGCAGCGGGGTGAGGCCCGCTTGCGCCGACATCGTCATGGACAACGCGGAGTACACCGGCCGACGGGCGGGCTTCGGTGACTGCGCGGCGCGGATCGGACGAACCCGTTGGGGGTCGGCGCCGAGCGTCTCGAACACGGCGCGAGCCTGCTGGAAGCGGCTGACGGCGCCGGCGTTGGCGGCGTGCAGGACCGGCTCGCGAATGCGCGCATCGCCCGCCTCGAAAATGGCGCCGAACAGGTCTTTGACGTAGGTGGGCGAGCCGATCTGGTCGTCGGCGACGTCGACGGTGTCCTCGGTGGCGGCCGCCCGCCGCAGGACCGCGACGAAGTCGCTGCCCGATCCGCCGGTGTACACCCAGGAGGTGCGCACGACGGTGGCGTCCGGCTGGGCGGCGAGCACCGCGAGCTCCCCGGCGAGCTTGGTTCGGCCGTAGACGCTCAACGGGTTCGTCGGGTCGCCAACCTCATAAGGGTGACGTTTCTCACCGCCAAATACGTAGTCGGTAGACAGGTGCACCAGGTCGGCGCCGACCCGGGCGCAGGCGTGGGCGACGTTCTCCGGGCCGGTGACGTTCACGGCGTAGGCGGCCTCGGGGTCGGCCTCGGCCACGTCGACGTTGGCGATGGCCGCGCAGTTGACGACCAGGTCACCCTTGGCGACGAAATGTTCGGCTGCCGGTGCGTCGGCGATGTCCCACTCACGGTGCGTCAACGCGCTGACCTGATAGCCGCGGCGGGCTGCCTCACCTGCGAGGAAGCGTCCGACCTGGCCCCCGGCACCGGTGATGACGATCCGCCTGCCCATGACTTCGAGTCTGGCACGCCGGTTTCGGCTACCGGGTATGCGCCCATCTCGCCAGTAGCCTGGGCTGATGCCTGCTGACACCGATGCAGTGACGGGCGCCCGGCGGGTGGCTCGCACCGTGCTGGCGTTGATCGCGGTGATCGTGATGGTCGGCACGGGTGTCGCCTGGGGGAAGATCCGCTCGTTCGAGGACGGCATCTTCCACATGAGCACCGCGGCGCTCGGCGGCGGGGAGGACGACGGTGCGATCGACATCCTCCTCGTCGGTATGGACAGCCGTACCGATGCGCACGGCAACCCGCTCACGGCCGACGAGTTGGCCACGCTGCACGCCGGCGACGACGTGTCCACGAATACCGACACGATCATCCTGGTGCGCATCCCGAACAACGGGAAGTCGGCGACCGCCATCTCGATTCCGCGCGACTCGTATGTGAAGGCGCAGGGGCTGGACAAGACGAAGATCAACGGCGTCTACGGCCAGGTGAAGCTCGAGAAGATGAAGGAGCTCGTCGAGCAGCAGGGCATGGACCCCGCCGAGGCCGAGCCGAAAGCGGTGGAAGCCGGCCGCGAGGCACTGATCAAGACCGTCGCCGACCTGACCGGCGTCACGGTGGACCATTACGCCGAGATCGGCCTGCTAGGCTTCGCCTTGATCACCGATGCTCTCGGCGGTGTCGACGTGTGCCTGAAAGATGCTGTCTACGAACCCCTTTCGGGGGCGGATTTCCCGGCCGGCTGGCAGAAGCTCAATGGTGCGCAGGCGCTGAGCTTCGTGCGCCAGCGCCACGACCTTCCGCGCGGTGACCTCGACCGGGTGGTGCGCCAGCAGGTGGTGATGGCTCAGCTTGCCCACCAGGTGATTTCGGGCAAGACGCTGACCAGTCCGTCGACGCTGAACCGGCTGCAGGATGCGATTCAGCGCTCGGTGGTGATCTCCTCGGGCTGGGACATCATGGATTTCGTCAAGCAGTTGCAGAATCTGGCGGGCGGCAATGTCGCGTTCGCGACGATTCCGGTGCTCGATGAGGCCGGCTGGAGCGATGACGGCATGCAGTCGGTGGTGCGGGTCGACCCCAGCCAGGTGCAGCAGTGGGTCGCCGGCCTGCTGCACGATCAGGATCAGGGCAAGACCGAGAAGATCGCCTACTCGCCGGACCAGACCACCGTCGAGGTGGTCAACGACACCGAGATCAACGGCCTGGCCGCCGCGGTGTCGGGAGTGTTGACCGCCAAGGGTTTTGCTGAAGGCAACGTCGGCAACAACGAGAAAGATCACGTGATCAAGAGCCAGGTCCAGGCCGCCAAGGAGGACGATCTCGGCGCCCAGGCGGTGGCCAAGGAACTCGGCGGGTTGCCGGTCGCCGCGGAGGGTTCGATCCCCGCGGGCACGGTCCGGGTGGTGCTCGCGTCGGACTACACCGGACCCGGGTCGGGCCTGGACGGGACGCTGCCGACAGCCGCGAGGGTGGATCAGGCCGCCGGGCAGGCCGGCGATGCGACGCCCCCGCCGCCGTCGCCGATCATCACCGCGGGGTCCGACGACCCCAAGTGCGTCAACTGATGAATATCGCTGACGCGGTTCTGAATCCGTTGCTGCGCGCCGACCCGATGGGTCCGCGGATCACGTTCTACGACGACGCCACCGGTGAGCGCATCGAACTGTCGACGGTGACGCTGGCGAACTGGGCGGCCAAGACCGCCAACCTGTTACGCGACGAACTCGGCGCCGGGGCCGGCTCCCGCGTGGCGGTGCTGCTGCCCGCGCACTGGCAGAGCGCCGCGGTGCTGCTGGGTGCGTGGTGGATCGGCGCCGAGGTGGTGCTCGCGGGCGGTACGGCCGACGTGGCGCTGTGCACCCTGGACCGCCTCGATGAGGCCGACGAACTGGTGGCCGGCGGTGAGGTGGCGGTGCTGTCGCTGGACCCGTTCGGTAAGCCGGTGCCAGACCTGCCGATCGGGGTGACGGACTACGCCACCGCGGTGCGGGTGCACGGCGATCAGGTGATCGGCGAGTCGCGCCCTGGTCCGGCGCTGGACGGCCGTTCAGTCGACGAGATCATCACTGCAGCAAGAGATTCCGCGTCCTCTGCCGGGTTGACAGCCAAGGATCGGGTGATGTCGTCGCTGAGCTGGTCGACGACGCAGGAGATCGTCGACAACCTGCTGGCGGTGTTCGTCGCCGGTGCCTCACTGGTTCAGGTGGCCCACCCCGAACTGGGACTTCTGGAGCGGCGCGCTCAGACGGAGAAAGTGACCCGCACGCTCTCGTAGGTCGATAATTGCCGTCACTTCGCCCTGCGAGTGGGTCAGGTGCGTCGGGCCGTATCGGGACAGTCGTTGCAAGACACGGTGGTTCTAGAGCAGCGCTTCGGCGATCAGCGAGCTGCCCGGCGGCAACGTCGCAACCAGGTTGTCGCACAACGTGGTCCCGACACCGATGCCCTGGAAGTCGTCCTCGACCAGCAGCGCGAGCTCATAACCACCATCGGGCAAGGCAACCACGCTGCCCAGCGCTATGACCCGTCCATCATCCAGTTGCGCCAGGACGGCGTGGTGATCGGCGGCTTCGGACAGCGCGTGGTCGAGGTACGCGGTCGGCATCGCCGCACTGTTGCCCATCCACCGATGAAGCCGGCTGGCCGCACTACACCTGTCGTGCATCGCGACCACGGCCTCGCGGTCGGCCCCGACGGCGAGGCGCACGGCGAACGAAAGCCCTGTCGAGGTCAGTGCGGCCCTCACCGCGATGGCCTACTCTGAAAGCTGTCATGGTTACCGACCCGAAATTCAGTACGCGCCAAAGGATCGTCTACAGCGCGGTGCAATTGTTGCGCGAACAGGGCGTCAGCGGCACCGGCGTGCGGACGATCATCGAGCGTGCCGAAGCACCGCGCGGTTCCTTCCAGCACTACTTTCCCGGCGGCAAGGATCAACTGGTCGGCGAGGCGGTCACGTGGGCAGGAGATTTCGCCGCCGAAAGGGTTGAGGGCTATCTGCGCACCGCCCGAAGGCCGACGCCGGCCGGACTGTTCGGCCACATGGCCGATCAGTGGAAGAGCGAATACATCGCTCGCGGCTTTGCCCGCGGATGCCCGCTCGTGGCAACCGCCGCCGACATCGCAGCCACCGACTCGGCAGTCAACAATGCGCTTCGCACCGCTTTCGAAGGGTGGGAACGGGCCGTCGCCGGGGCGTTGTCCCAGATGGGAATTCCCGGTGCGCGAGCGAGACGGCTGGCGATCGTGATGATCGGTTCGCTGGAGGGGGCGATCGCCCTCGCACGGGTGGAGGGCAGTGTTCGCCCGCTGACCACCGTTGTCGCCGAACTCGGTCCCCTTCTAAATGAAGCCGTCGCCTGACCCGAATTCCATGACACTTGTCATAGTCGGGATGTTAATCCCTTGCGATGCAGGGATCTATCGACTTAGCCTATGACGATGGTCATAGGCTCGGGGTATACGCCGGGAGTCGGATCCACATCGGTCAGCTTCATGGCCGAGCGGACCGCGCATAGCCATGCCGGATTCGCACTCTCCGAGCTAACGCCTGGCATGAGCGTGGTCGACGTCGGATGCGGACCGGGAACCATCACAGTAGGGCTGGCGAGTGCAGCGGCACCGGGAAGCGTTCTCGGTGTCGATCAGAACGGCGAACAGCTGGCGGGAGCACGCGCCCGAGCCGACCAGCAGGGGCTGGTCAACGTCCGGTTCGCCGCAGGCTCCTGCTATGAGCTACCGCTGGAGGACCAGTCGGTCGACCTCGCCTTCTCACACGCGCTCATCGAGCACCTCAGCCAACCTGTACGCGCGCTGACCGAAATGCGGCGGGTGCTCCGGCCGGGGGGCGTCGTTGCCGTGTGCAGTCCGGACTGGGGCGGATTCATCCTCAGTCCGCCCACGACAGCCGTCGAGCAGGCCGTGCAGGCCTACACCGCACTAATGGAACGTAACGGCGGTGATCCACAGGCCGGACGGCGGCTCGCCGGTCATCTGCTGGACGCTGGCTTCACCGACGTCCGAACACAAGCGCGCTACGAGCTGTACGCCGACCCGGGCTCCATTGACGGTTACCTGGGCAATCAGCTTCGCGCGGCAGGGAAGTCAGGGGCTGCCGACGCATTGTCGGACTGGGCAATCCACCCGTCGGCGATGTTCGCCCAGACCTGGGTGAGCGCTTGCGGGAAGGCCCAGCCGGGCGCCCGCGACATCGGCGGCTGATGGCGGCGGCCGGACCGCTAGGCTGACGCCCATGTCAGTGGCGTCCGAGACCGCCGTTCTGCGGGCGGAGCGACGCAGCCTGTACACCTACATGGTCACGATGCTGTTTTTGGCGGTACTCGGGTTCGCCGTGTACGCGATCACCCGGGTGTCGGCCACCCAGCTCGACGGCGTCATCTCCCTGATCAACGCGGCCGCCGCGTTCATCGCTGCCCGCCTCGCCGTCACCGCATCCCGGCCGGCCGACGTCGACAGCCCCTACGGTCGTCTCGCGCTGGAGAACCTCTACGCACTGTTCCGGTCGCTGATGATCCTGGGCGTGGTCATCGTCGGGGTGGTGACCAATTCGATCAAGGTGATCGACTACCTGATCACCCGCAAGGGATCGGAGCCGGAGTTCGGTGTCGCGGCCGTCTACACCGCGGTGTGCGTGCTGATCTGCTTCGCGCTCAAGTGGAACCACGAACGCAACAACCGCTCGGTCAACGGCGCCTCGGCCCTGCTCAAAGTGGAGGCCACCGCCGCGAAGATGGAGGCCTTCATCAGCGGGGGCATCTGCGCGTCGCTGGTGCTCGTCTCCGTCCTCCCGGAGGGCACCTTCCTCACCTCGGAGACCTTCAACATCAAGGACATCGCCGACAGCATCATCGTGCTCATCCTGTGCGTGCTGCTCGTCGGTGAGCCTGTCCGGCAGATCCGCCTGGAGTTCGGCCGGCTCTCAGGCCGGCGCGCGGACCCCGCGCTCGACGAGGCGGTTCGGGCCGCGATCGCGGCGGTCTCGGCCGAACACGCCGACGAACTCGAGCACGACCTGACCCTCGTCGACGCCTTGGCCATCGCCAGGGGCAAGACCATCGAGGTGGACCTACGGGTCGCCTACACCGGCACGATGTCGGTGCACGAACAGGATGAGCTGCGGGCCAACACCTACACCGAGCTTCGCGAGCGCATCGGCCCGCTGCGGCTCACCCTTGTGTTCAGCGAACTGCCCATCCACGCGACACCGACTGCCGCGTCACTAGGCTGACCGTTCGTGGACCGCTCCCCGCTGAATGTCGCCTTCCTCCGTGAACAACTGCTCGGCCGTGACGGTGTAGCGCGCCTCGATGTCGTCGCCGACACCGGCTCTACCAACGCCGACCTGTTGGCGCGCCATGCCGCCGGGGAGGACATCACCGGCGCGGTGCTGCTCGCCGAGCATCAGAGCGCGGGGCGCGGCCGCAACGGCCGCAGTTGGTCGGCGCCGGCGCGTTCCCAGATCGCCCTGTCGGTCGGAGTCGACGCCGCGAATGTGCCTCCGGCAGCGTGGGGTTGGCTGCCGCTGCTCACCGGTGTGGCACTGGTCGACGCGGTGCGGCAGACGACCGGCATCGGGGCCGTTGTGAAGTGGCCCAACGACGTCCTCGTCGGCAGCGGCAAACTGGCCGGCATTCTGGCCGAGGTCGCCGCACCGGATCCGGTGATCGTCGTCGGCCTCGGACTCAACGTCACCCTCACCCCCGAGGAGGCTCCCGACCCGCGGGCCACCTCGCTGGCAATGCTCGGCGCCACCGTGCTCGACCGCGATGCGCTCACTGTCGCGATCCTGGGCGAGCTGAGCGCCGCAATCCGGCGCTGGCACCACGCGCAGGGACCCGACGAAACCCTCGTCGAGGCCTACCGGCGCAGCAGCGCGACGCTGGGCAGCCGGGTGCGCGCACTTCTGCCGGGTGATCGCGAAATCATCGGCACTGCAACGCACATCGACGAACTCGGTCGTCTACTGATCGACACCGACGCCGAGGTGGTGACGGTCTCGGCGGGTGACATCACCCACCTGCGCCCCGCTGACTAACGCAGCAGGGCGCGGGACATCACGACCCGCTGAATCTGGTTGGTGCCCTCGTAGATCTGGGTGATCTTGGCGTCGCGCATCATCCGCTCGACGGGGAAGTCGACGGTGTAGCCGGCACCACCGAAGAGCTGCACCGCGTCGGTGGTGACCTCCATGGCCACATCAGAGGCGAAGCACTTCGAGGCCGCCGAGATGAAACCGAGGTTGGGCTCACCACGCTCGGCGCGCGCAGCAGCCGAATACACCATCAGCCGCGCGGCCTCGACCTTCATCGCCATGTCGGCGAGCATGAACTGCACGCCCTGGTTATCGGAGACCGGACGGCCGAACTGCTTGCGGTCCTTGGTGTATGCGATCGCGGCGTCCAGCGCGCCCTGCGCGATACCGACGGCCTGTGCACCGATTGTGGGGCGGGTGTGGTCCAAGGTGGCGAGCGCGGTCTTGAAGCCGGTGCCCGGCTCGCCGATGATCCGGTCGCCGGGGATACGACAGTTCTCGAAGTACAGCTCGGTGGTCGGCGAGCCCTTGATGCCGAGCTTGCGTTCCTTGGGCCCAACGGTGAAACCCTCGTCGTCGGCGTGCACCATGAACGCCGAAATGCCGTTGGCGCCCTTGTCCGGGTCGGTCACGGCCATCACGGTGTACCACGTGGACTTGCCGCCGTTGGTGATCCAGGCCTTGGCGCCGTTGAGAATCCAGTCGTCGCCGTCGGCCTTCGCACGGGTGCGCATCCCGGCCGCATCGCTGCCGGCCTCGCGCTCGCTGAGCCCGTAGGAGGCCATCGCGCCTTCGGCGATCTCGGGCAGCACCTTCTTTTTGAGCTCCTCGGAGCCGCGCAGGATCAGGCCCATCGTGCCCAGCTTGTTGACCGCGGGGATCAGCGAGGCCGAGGCGTCGACGCGTGCCACCTCCTCGATGACGATGCATGCCGCCAGCGAGTCCGCGCCCTGACCGCCGTACTCCTCGGGGACGTGTACCGCGTTGAAGCCCGAAGCGTTCAGCGCCTCGAGGGCCTCCTCCGGGAACCGCGAGTTCTCGTCGCAGTCGGCGGCGTAGGGAGCGATCTCCTTCTCCGCCAGTGCCCGGATCGCCGTCCGCAGCTCCTCGTGCTCCTCGGGCAACTTGAACACATCGAAATCGGGATTTCCAGCCATCACAGCCTCCTTGCTACTCGCCGGTAACTTTACCGCGCAGCGTCACTCTCCGAGTAATCGCTCCTGCAGCGCACGATCCTTCGCCAGCACCTGAGCCTCGAGGTCGGCCTGGAAGTTCTCCATCTTCTCCAGCAGCACCGGGTCTGCTGCCGCCAGAATCCGCACCGCGAGCAGGCCCGCGTTGCGCGCCCCGCCGATCGACACCGTGGCCACCGGCACGCCGGCGGGCATCTGCACGATCGACAGCAGCGAGTCCATCCCGTCGAGCTTGGCCAGCGGAACCGGAACCCCGATCACCGGCAGCGGTGTCGCCGAGGCCACCATGCCCGGCAGGTGGGCTGCGCCGCCCGCGCCGGCGATGATCACCTTGATCCCGCGGCCGGCCGCGCCGCGCGCGTAGTCGAGCATCCGGCCCGGGGTGCGGTGCGCCGAGACGACGCCCACCTCGAACGGCACGTCGAACTCGGCCAGCGCATGCACGGCGGCTTCCATCACCGGCCAGTCGCTGTCGCTGCCCATGATCACGCCCACCAGAGGCTCAGGCATGCCCGTCCCATCCGTCGGTCCATTCCGCGTGCGACAACCAGTGTGCCGCCCGCTCGGCACGTTCACGCACAGTGTCCGGGTCCGAGCCTGCGCGGCCCACGACGTTGACGTGGCCCACCTTGCGGCCGGGCCGCGCCGCCTTGCCGTACAGGTGCACCTTGGCTTCCGGGATCCGGCCGAACAGGTGGTGCAGCCGCTCGTCGAGGCGCATCGACGGCTCCTGTTGTGCGCCAAGCACATTGGCCATCACCGTCACCGGCGCGATCGCGCTGGTGTCGCCGAGCGGGTAGTCCAGAACGGCTCGCAGGTGCTGCTCGAACTGGCTGGTGACGGCGCCGTCCATGGTCCAGTGACCGGAGTTGTGCGGACGCATCGCGAGCTCGTTGACCAGCAGATCGCCGTCGGTGGTCTCGAACAGCTCGACCGCGAGCACGCCGACGACACCCAGCTCGGCGGCCAGCCGCAGCCCCAGCTGCTCGGCCGAGGACGCCACCTCCTCGGGCAGCCCCGGCGCCGGCGCCAACACGGTCACGCAGATGCCGTCGCGCTGCACGGTCTCCACGATCGGCCACGCCGCGCCCTGCCCGAACGGTGAGCGGGCCACCAGAGCCGACAGCTCGCGGCGCATGGACACCCGCTCCTCGAGCAGCACCGCCACCCCGTCGGTCAGATAACCCTCGACCACCTCCAGGGCGTGCGCCAGATCCCGCGTCAGCACCACACCGCGGCCGTCGTAGCCGCCGCGGACGGTCTTGACCACCACCGGGGCGCCGCCGATGCGTTCGCTGAACGCGGTGACGTCGCCGATGGCCGACACAGCGGTATACCGCGGGATCGGCGCGCCCAGCGCCTCGAGCTTGCGCCGCATCACCAGCTTGTCCTGGGCGTGCACCAGCGCCTGCGGGGGCGGGGCCACCTTCACACCCTCGGCAATCAACGTCTCGAGCAGCTCGGTCGGCACGTGTTCGTGGTCGAAGGTCAGCGCATCGGCACCGGAAGCCGCTTTACGCAGGGCTTCCAGGTCGGTGTGGGCTCCGAGCACCACGTCGGGCGCGACCTGGGCGGCCGGATCGTCGGGGTGCGCAGCCAGCACCCGCAAACTCTGGCCAAGGGCGATCGCGGCCTGGTGGGTCATCCGGGCCAGCTGTCCGCCGCCAACCATGGCGACAATCGGAGGTCTGGGGTCGTTCGGCACGGCCATCATGGTGTCAGACCTGCGGAGCACCGGCGCTTTAGGCACACCTGGCCCGACTTCCGTAGACTCGTTCCTTGTGTCTTTCGCTGATGCCACCATCGCTCGGTTACCCCGACCGATCCGGCCCTTTGCCGATCGGCATCACGAGCTCATCAAGTTCGCGATCGTCGGCGCCACGACGTTCGTCATCGATTCGGCGATTTTCTACACGCTGAAACTGACGATCCTCGAACCCAAGCCGGTCACCGCCAAGGTGATCTCCGGCATCGTCGCGGTGATCGCGTCCTACGTGCTCAACCGCGAATGGAGCTTCCGCAACCGTGGCGGGCGCGAGCGCAGCCACGAGGCACTGCTGTTCTTCGCCTTCAGCGGGGTGGGCGTGCTGCTCAGCATGGCCCCGCTATGGTTCTCCAGCTACGTGCTGGAACTGCGGGTGCCGCACGTGACACTGACCATCGAGAACATCGCCGACTTCGTCTCGGCGTACGTCATCGGCAATCTGTTGCAGATGGCGTTCCGGTTCTGGGCCTTCCGGCGCTGGGTGTTCCCCGACGAACTGGGCGGCGACCCCGACCGGGCACTCGAGTCCGCGCTGACCGATGGCGGTCTGGCCGAGGCTCTGGAAGACGAGTACGAGGCGGGCGGCGGTGTGGTGACTCCGCTTCGGCGCCGCCGCCGCGGCGGGCTGGGTCAGTCGGCCGGCGGCGCGGGCCTGCGTGCCGATCGACTGTCGGATTCCTCCGAACCCAGGGTGTCGAAAACTTCGTGATACAGCAGTGAATGCACCTGTTCTACGCGGGGAATGTCGTAGAACTCAAGGGGATCCTGCGACGCCGATTCGATGATCAGCGTGCCCGTCCGCAGCATGCGGTCGAACAAGCCGTGCCGGAACTCAACACTGTTCACCCGTGCCAGCGGAATGTCGATGCCGGTGCGGGTGAGCAGGCCGTGGCGGAACATCACCCGCCGGTCGGTGATGACGAAATGTGTTGTCAGCCAAGTGAAGAACCGCCACACGGTGAGCCAGCCCACCAGAATGGCCCAGATCGCCGCGATGACGATGTAGAGCACCTTCTTCGCGGTCGGATCCCAGCCGGTCCGGTTCACCAGCGCCGCGACGAACGTGGCTGCCGCGGTGCTGATCAGCAGGACGAACACCGGGCCGATCAGCCGCTTCCAGTGCGGGTGCCGGTGCAGGACGACCTGCTCGTCGTCGGCGAGCACGTTCTCGGGATATCCCATGGTCATCTCCTACGGCACAGCAGCCCGGATCGCAAGACACCAACACGACAGCCAGCCGCCCTTAGCGCCTCCTTAAGGTTGCCGATACCATCGTCACCCATGACGAGCGTTAAGGAACCGGCGGCCGAGCACACGATCGACATTCACACGACGGCCGGCAAGCTGGCTGATCTTCGTAAGCGCGCCGAAGAAGCGCTGCACCCGGTGGGTGAGACCGCCGTGGAGAAGGTCCACGCCAAGGGCAAGCTGACCGCCCGCGAGCGCATCCTGGCCCTGCTGGACGAGGGCTCGTTCGTCGAGCTGGACGCGCTGGCCCGGCACCGCTCCACGAACTTCGGGCTGGCCGAGAACCGGCCGCTCGGCGACGGCGTGGTGACCGGCTACGGCACCATCGACAACCGCGAGGTCTGCATCTTCAGCCAGGACGCCACCGTGTTCGGCGGCAGCCTCGGCGAGGTCTACGGCGAGAAGATCGTCAAGATCCAGGAGCTGGCGCTGAAGACCGGTCGTCCGCTGATCGGCATCAACGACGGTGCCGGCGCCCGCATCCAGGAGGGTGTGGTCTCCCTCGGCCTCTACAGCCGGATCTTCCGCAACAACATCCTGGCCTCCGGCGTCATCCCGCAGATCTCGCTGATCATGGGTGCCGCCGCCGGTGGCCACGTCTACTCCCCCGCGCTCACCGACTTCGTCATCATGGTCGACCAGACCAGCCAGATGTTCATCACCGGACCCGACGTCATCAAGACCGTCACCGGTGAGGACGTCACCATGGAGGAGCTGGGTGGCGCCCACACCCACATGGCCAAGTCGGGCACCGTGCACTACGTCGCCTCCGGCGAGCAGGACGCCCTGGACTACGTCCGCGACCTGTTGAGCTACCTGCCGCCCAACAACTACGCCGATCCGCCGCGCTTCCCCGCGCCGCCGCACCCGGGGGCCATCGAGGAGAGCCTGACCGACGAGGATCTCGAACTCGACACGCTGATCCCGGATTCGCCGAACCAGCCCTACGACATGCACGAGGTCATCACCCGGATCCTCGACGACGACGAGTTCCTCGAGGTTCAGGCCGGCTACGCGCAGAACATCATCGTCGGCTTCGGCCGCATCGACGGCCGCGCGGTCGGCATCGTGGCCAACCAGCCCACCCAGTTCGCCGGCTGCCTGGACATCAACGCCTCGGAGAAGGCCGCCCGCTTCGTGCGGACCTGCGACTGCTTCAACATTCCGATCGTGATGCTGGTCGACGTGCCCGGCTTCCTGCCCGGCACAGAGCAGGAATACAACGGCATCATCCGCCGCGGCGCCAAGCTGCTCTACGCCTACGGCGAGGCCACGGTCGCCAAGATCACCGTCATCACCCGTAAGGCCTACGGCGGCGCCTACTGCGTCATGGGGTCCAAGGACATGGGCTGTGACGTCAACGTCGCGTGGCCGACGGCTCAGATCGCCGTGATGGGTGCTTCGGGCGCGGTCGGGTTCGTCTACCGCTCGCAGCTCAAGGAGGCCGCCGCCAAGGGCGAGGATGTCGACGCGCTGCGCCTGGAGCTCCAGCAGGACTACGAGGACACCCTCGTCAACCCCTACGTCGCCGCCGAGCGCGGCTACGTCGACGCGGTGATCCCGCCGTCGCACACCCGCGGCTACATCGCGACCGCGCTGCGTCTGCTGGAGCGCAAGATCGCGCAGGTGCCGCCGAAGAAGCATGGGAACATCCCGCTGTGAGTCGAACGAGCGCAGCGAGTGAGCGAACAATCCGGCCCGCTGTGAGTCGAACGAGCGCAGCGAGTGAGCGAACAATCCGGCCCGCTGTGAGTCGAACGAGCGCAGCGAGTGAGCGAACAATCCGGCCCGCTGTGAGTCGAACGATGACGCTGACGAAAGGCTCCGCGCTGTGAAGCACGAGGACATCACCGAGCTCAGCGACCCGCGCGATATCACGCTCGACGACCCCGCACCGGGTGTCCCCGAGATCCGCATCGACCGGGGCAACCCCACCGATGAGGAGATCGCCGCCCTGGTGACCGTGCTGGCCGGTGTCGGCGGCGGGCACCACGCACCGGGCCCGCAGGAGATCAACCTGTGGGGCCACCCGGTCGACAAGCTGCGCTACACGGTGACCAGCTGGCAGCGGGTCACGCTGCTGGGCCGCACCCACATGCGTCGCTGACGGAATGACCCGAGTCGTTCTGGGCTCGGCATCTTCGGGCCGCCTTCGGGTGTTGCGTAACGCCGGGATCGACCCCCTGGTGGTGGTGTCCGGTGTGGACGAGGACGCGATTGTCGAGCGCCTCGGTCCGGGCGCCGATCCCGCCGACGTGGTCAACGCGCTGGCGCAGGCCAAGGCCGAGTCGGTGCGCAACGACCTGGGCGACGACGTCGCCGCGGATTGCGTTGTGATCGGCTGTGATTCGATGCTCTTTGTCGACGGCCAGCTGCGGGGCAAACCGGGCACCCCGGAACAGGCTGTGCGGCAATGGAATTCGATGGCCGGCCGAGACGGCCATCTCTACACGGGGCACTGCGTGATCCGGGTTCTCGACGGTACGACCACCCACCTGCAGACCCGTGCCGCGGTCACCACCGTGCGTTTCAGCTCCCCCGGTGACACCGACCTGGCCGCCTACATCGCCAGCGGTGAGCCGCTCAACGTCGCCGGCGCGTTCACCCTCGACGGGCTGGGCGGCTGGTTCGTCGACGGCGTCGACGGCGATCCGTCCAACGTGGTGGGCATCGGGCTGTCGCTCACCCACGAACTGTTTCGCACCGCCGGGTTGTCGATCGGCGAATTGTGGGCCGCCAATCCGGTCGGCTGATCGGCGGTAGGCTCGTCGTCGTGCCACTTCCAGCAGATCCCAGCCCCGCCCTTAAGGACTACGCGCACCCCGAACGCCTGGTCACAGCCGACTGGCTGTCGGCTCACCTCGGCTCCAAGGGGCTGGCGATCGTGGAGTCCGACGAAGACGTTCTGCTCTACGACATCGGCCACATCCCCGGTGCGGTCAAGATCGACTGGCACACCGACCTCAACGACGCACGCGTGCGCGACTACATCGACGGCGAGCAGTTCGCCGAGCTGATGAACCGCAAGGGCATCTCCCGCGACGACACCGTGGTGATCTACGGCGACAAGAGCAACTGGTGGGCCGCCTACGCACTGTGGGTGTTCACGCTGTTCGGCCACCAGGATGTGCGACTGCTCGACGGCGGCCGCAATCTGTGGATCTCCGACGGCCGTGACACCACGCTGGACGTGCCGAGCACGACCACCACCGGCTACCCGGTCGTCGAGCGCAACGACGCCGCCATCCGCGCCTACAAGGACGATGTGCTGGCCTCCCTTGGCCATTCGACGCTGATCGACGTCCGCTCACCGCAGGAGTACACCGGGGAGCGCACCCACATGCCTGACTATCCCGAGGAAGGTGCGCTGCGCGGTGGTCACATCCCGACCGCGGTGTCGGTTCCGTGGGCCAAGGCCGCCGAGGACAGCGGCCGGTTCCGCAGCCGCGCCGCACTCGAGGAGGTCTACTCCTTCGTCAAGCCGGGCGACGACATCATCGCCTACTGCCGTATCGGCGAACGCTCCAGCCATACCTGGTTCGTGTTGACCTACCTGCTGGGTATCCCGGGGGTCCGCAACTACGACGGGTCCTGGACCGAGTGGGGCAATACCGTGCGGGTGCCGATCGTGGCCGGCGAAGACCCGGGAACGCTCCCCGGAGCGTCATGACGATGCCGGCGCCCCTGGCCGAGGTGGTGTCCGAGTTCGCTGAGATGCAGGGCCAGGACAAGCTCACCTTGCTGCTGGAGTTTGCCAACGACCTGCCGCCGCTGCCGTCCGGTCTGGAAGAGGCGGCCATGGAACCGGTGCCCGAATGCCAGTCCCCGCTGTTCCTGCATGTCGACGCCGCCGACGCCGAACACGTCCGGTTGTTCTTCAGCGCACCTGCCGAGGCTCCGACGACCCGCGGGTTCGCCTCGATCCTGGCGGCCGGGCTGGACGGTCAGCCGGCCGCCGACATCCTGGCGGTGCCCGACGATTTCTACGCCGAACTGGGTCTGGCAGCATTGATCAGTCCCCTTCGGCTGCGCGGAATGTCGGCGATGTTGACCCGGATCAAGCGCCGTCTGCGCGACGCCGGCTGAACTTACTCATTAGTAGGGGTACCGGCTGGTCCCGGTCGATTAGGCGCCGCTTACACTGCCGTGCGAACCTGTTTTTAAAGAACGTTCTTAAGATCCGTAACGCAGGAGGCACGGTGCCCGATCAGCAGCCCAATCAGACCATCTCGAAGGTCCTCGTCGCCAACCGTGGTGAGATCGCGGTCCGCGTGATCCGGGCGGCCAGAGATGCGGGTCTGGCCAGCGTTGCCGTCTACGCCGAGCCCGACGCCGACGCGCCGCATGTGCGGCTGGCCGACGAGGCGTTCGCGCTGGGTGGGCAGACCTCGGCCGAGTCCTACCTCGACTTCGGCAAGATCCTCGACGCGGCCGCCAAGTCCGGCGCCAACGCGATCCACCCCGGCTACGGGTTCCTGTCGGAGAACGCCGACTTCGCCCAGGCCGTCCTCGACGCCGGGCTGATCTGGATCGGCCCGAGTCCGCAGTCCATCCGCGATCTCGGCGACAAGGTCACCGCCCGCCACATCGCCGCGCGCGCCCAGGCGCCCCTGGTTCCGGGCACCCCCGATCCGGTGAAGGACGCCGACGAGGTAGTGGCCTTCGCCAAGGAGTACGGCGTGCCGGTGGCCATCAAGGCCGCCTTCGGCGGTGGCGGCCGCGGCATGAAGGTGGCCCGCACCATCGAGGAGATCCCCGAGCTGTTCGAGTCGGCTACCCGCGAGGCAGTGGCCGCGTTCGGCCGCGGTGAGTGCTTCGTCGAGCGTTACCTCGACAAGCCGCGCCACGTCGAGGCCCAGGTGATCGCCGACCAGCACGGCAACGTCGTCGTCGCCGGCACCCGCGACTGCTCGCTGCAGCGCCGCTTCCAGAAGCTCGTGGAGGAGGCGCCGGCGCCGTTCCTCACCGAGGCGCAGCGCAAGGAGATCCACGAGTCGGCCAAGCGCATCTGCAAGGAAGCCAACTACTACGGCGCAGGCACCGTCGAGTACCTGGTCGGCCAGGACGGCCTGATCTCCTTCCTCGAGGTGAATACCCGTCTGCAGGTGGAACATCCGGTCACCGAGGAGACCTCCGGCATCGACCTGGTGCTCGAGCAGTTCCGCATCGCCAACGGCGAGGCCCTCGCCATCACCGAGGATCCGACTCCGCGCGGCCATTCCATCGAGTTCCGGATCAACGGTGAGGACGCCGGCCGCGGCTTCCTGCCCGCGCCCGGCCCGGTGAACAAGTTCGAGCCGCCGACGGGTCCCGGTGTTCGGCTGGATTCGGGCGTGGAGACCGGTTCGGTGATCGGCGGCCAGTTCGACTCGATGCTGGCGAAGCTGATCGTGACCGGCGCCAACCGTGAGCAGGCCCTGCAGCGTGCCCGCCGGGCCCTCGACGAGTTCACCGTCGAAGGCCTCGCCACGGTCATCCCGTTCCACCGCGCCGTGGTCAGCGACCCCGCGTTCATCGGTGACGACAACGGCTTCACCGTGCACACCCGCTGGATCGAGACCGAGTGGAACAACACCATCGAGCCGTTCACCGGCGGTGGCCCGGTCGATGAGGAAGAGGCCCAGCCGCGCCAGAAGGTGATCGTCGAGGTCGGTGGCCGTCGTGTCGAGGTCTCGCTGCCCGGTGACCTGGCCCTCGGCAACGGCGGTGGCCCGGTCGATTCCGGTGTGATCCGCAAGAAGCCGAAGGCCCGCAAACGCGGCGCCCACGGTGGCGCCGCGGCTTCCGGCGACGCTGTGACCGCCCCGATGCAGGGAACCGTGGTCAAGGTGGCCGTCGAGGAGGGCCAGACCGTGGCCGCCGGCGATCTGGTCGTGGTGCTCGAGGCCATGAAGATGGAGAACCCGGTGACCGCGCACAAGGACGGGGTCATCACCGGGCTGTCGGCCGAGGCCGGTGCCGCGATCACTCAGGGCACGGTGCTCTGCGAGATCAAGTAGTCACGCGGCACGAAACTTTGCCGTCCGTCAGTGGCACAGTTCGGCTCTGTTACCGATACGCTGACCCTCTAGGAAACCGTTCGGCGGAGTGAGCAGCCATGGCGATGAGAACGACTCGGGCGACTGAGTCGATGCCCTCTGCCGCGGCCGACCCTGCCCAGCCAGACCGAAAGTCGTTTGCTGCGCTGATCCGTCAGGATCCACTCAGCACTGCCGTCACCATCGGCATCGACGTCGTGTCGGCAACCGTCGCGCTGGCTCTCGTCATCTGGTGGACGGTGGCGGTGCACGGGCAGCTGCCGCCCACCTGGATGCTGGCGCTGTTCGTCCCGACGATCATTGCTGTGATGGCGAGCCGCGGGATCTACCGCCGTCGGCTCAACCGCCGCTTCATCCACGAGATCGGCCCCGTCATCGCGACGGTGGCACTGGCGTCGATGGTGCTGCTGAGCGGTCTCATCCTGGCTCACGTCCCCGACAACCCCGAGCAGTTCGTGCTGCGGATCTGGGTCTGCGCCACCGCGATGATCCTGACGGGTCGCCTGATTCGGGCCAGCGTGCAGCGCCGCCTGCGGCTGCGCAGGCACCTGCTGTCCCCGACCCTGATCGTGGGCAACGGCATCGTGGCCCACCAGATCATCGAGCGGCTGATCGCCGCGCCAGAACACGGCTTGGATCCGATCGGTCTGCTCGACACCGACTCGCCTTGGCATCCCGACCACAACGAACCGGTAGCCGGCGTGCAGCGGATCGGTGCGCCGGAGTCAATCGAACAAGCGATCCTCGACACCGGCGCGGAGGCGATCGTCATCGCGTTCTCCCGCACCCAGGACGAGCTGCTCGCCCGAGTCGTGCGGCTGGCCCACCGTACTGGATCCAGGGTGTGGGTGGTCCCGCGGATGTTCGACGTCATTGGCGAGCGGTCGACCGTCGAGCATGTGGGTGGGCTGCCGCTGCTGTCGCTGCCCCGCACCGATCCGCGTGGTTGGCAGTTCACCGTCAAGCACCTCTTCGACCGGGTCTGCGGCACAATCGGTTTGGCGTTGATCTCACCGCTGTTCCTGACCCTGATGCTCTTGGTCCGGCTCAGCTCCCCCGGTCCGATCTTCTTCCGCCAGGCCAGAGTCGGACGCGACGGGCGTGTCTTCGACTGCCTGAAGTTCCGCACGATGCGGCTGCCCGACGCCGCCGACGGCGGCTTCGAGTTGGGCAGCGGAACCGCGCCCGGCGGTGTCGAGGGCGTCGACCGCCGTACCCGGATCGGCCGGATCATGCGGTCGACCTCACTCGACGAACTTCCGCAACTGCTCAACGTGGTCAAGGGCGAAATGAGCCTCGTCGGTCCGCGCCCCGAGCGGCCGGAGTACGTCGAGGTCTTCGAAGCCCAGATCCGGCGGTACGGCGAGCGGCACCGCGTCAAGGCCGGGATGACGGGCTGGGCGCAGGTGCACGGGCTGCGTGGGCAGACCTCGATCAGCGATCGCGCCGAGTGGGACAACTTCTACATCGAGAACTGGTCGCTGGGGCTGGATCTCAAAATCCTTGCGCTGACGGTTCTGGCGGTCTTTCACCGCGCCGAGTGACGGCCCGCCGCGGCGCCTACCGGCCCAGTGCGGTCGTTCCGAGCACGGCCCCCGGACCGGTGACCAGGCTCTGGTCGTCGACGTGTCCACCGAAGTAGGTGGCGTCGGGGTCGACAACGATGGCGCGGTGGTCCCCGTTTCGCGCGAGCACGATTCGGGCCAGCTCGGCGAAGGTGATCGTCTCCGGTCCCCCGATCTCGACGACGCCTGCCGGTGACCCGACCGCCGCGCGCGCCACGTGGGCGACGACCTCGGCTGCCGCGATCGGCTGGATGCGGGCCTGCGGAACCCGCACGACGTCGGCCTCGGTCAGGCTCGCGACGATGGCGTCGGCGAACTCGATGAACTGGGTGGCCCGCACGATCGTGTACGGCAGCCCTGAGGACTCGATCAGCGTCTCCTGGGCGACCTTGGCCCGCATGTACCCGCTGTCGGGTAGGCGGGTGTCGCGGGACGCCCGGACCACGTCATGGCCCTCTGACGTCAGTAACTCGCAGACTCCGCGGCCGATCTGGCCGCTGGCACCGAAAACAGCGATTCGCATAGAGCATGATGTACCCCGTGGGCGAGGAATCAGAACAGGTGCGGATCGGCACGGCCGAACGGGAAGAGGCCATGCAACTGTTGAGCACACAATTCTCCGAAGGCCGGCTGACCCCGGAGGAGTTCTCCGAGCGCAGTGCAGCGGTGAGCGCCGCGCTCACCCGGGCCGACCTCGCGCCGCTGTTCGCCGACCTGCCCGCCAAACCGTCGACCGCGCCGAGCCCCGAGCACACCCGCGACTGGCGCGCCATCGTCATGGCGCTGGTCCCGTTGGTCGCGTTGGCGTTCACGATGCTGGTCCCGCACGGCTGGCTGGCCTGGCTGGCGCTTCCGGTGGTCGGAATGCTGCTCTACGGGTCCCGCCGCTGACGTGGATCCTGTCGAAATCAATTCCGGCGCATGGTATTTGCGAGCGTTGCGCGCCGACGAACGCATCGACGACCGGCCCGCCCTTGCCGAGCTCGGCGAGACCGGTCCGGATTACGTCGAGGCGAGCCTGGCCGCGTGGGTGTCCGACACCGGATACTCGTGGGCGGTGTGCGAACCGTCGACCGGTGAGCTGCTCGCCGAGGTGACACTCGATCCTGGCAGTGGCGTGGTGACCACCAGGGCCCGCCCCGGCCATGACGACGCCGCCGCGGTGGCCGCCGGCGCGGTGCGCAGATTCGCCGCGGCCTTCGGCTTCTAGGGCTCGTCGATGTCGGCGCCGGTGGCCAGGTCCGCGCAGTCGACGGCCACGACGTCGGTGCGGGTGGATAGGAAGCGGCGGGCTCCCTCGTCACCGCTCAGGGTCAGCAGCAGTGCTGGCCAGTGTCGGCGCGCGATGACCACCGGGTGCCCCGGCCTGCCGTCGTAGGTGGCCCTGGCGATTCCGGATTCGCAGCCGCGGGCCGCGGTCAGCACAAGGGTCACCACGTCGGCACCGATGTCGGGGGTGTCGACGGTGAGCACCACCGCGTAACCGGCATCGCCGGCCGCGGCCAGACCGGCCCGCAGCGAAGCACCCATCCCGCGCTGCCAGTGCTCCGCGATCACCGCGCGTGCCGGCGCCGGGACCGCCACGACCGCGGCACCCAGCACCACGATCACCTCACCGCAGCCGCCCGCTGACAGTGCCGCGACCGCGGAGTCCAGCCACTGGCCCCGGGCGGCAAGCACTTTGGGCATGCCGTATCGGGTTCCGGCACCGGCCGCCAGCAGGATGCCCACGGCTTCGCCGCCGGAGCCGTCGCGCTTCGACATGCAAATAGTGTGAACTGACGGGATTCTTGTCCCATGTCCACCCCGCCGAGACTCAACAAACGGGTCCACCCGGTCGACCGCCTCGATCATCCAGCCTGCTCTGCAGCCGGCTCGACGAGTTGACGTGAGGGCGCTGGGTCTCGACGGTTTCAACCGGCTGTCCGACCGGCAGCGCACGCATGCGCTGTTCGAGGTGTGTTCGTCGCCGATCTGGGCCCGGCGGGTGGCCGCCGGCGGGCCGTTCGCCGACGTCGAGGCACTGCTGGACCGCGCCGACCGGGTACTTGCCGAACTCCCCGACGCCGAGCTTGACGCCGCCCTCGACGGCCATCCCCGCATCGGTGAACGGGCCGACAACCCGTCCTCGCAGCACGAGCAGGCCAGGGTGGCCGGCGCTGATGAAGCCGTGAAAACTGAACTCGCGGCGCGCAATCGGCAGTACGAGGACTCGTTCGGTTACGTCTACCTGGTGTGTGCCAGCGGGCGCTCCGCCGAGGAGTTGCTGGCCATCCTGACCGAGCGGCTGGGCAACGACCCCGTCACCGAGCGGCGGGTGATGCGCGCCGAACTGGCCAAGATCAACCGCCTTCGGCTGCAACGGCTCCTGAGCGAGCCGCCCATGGGGCAGGCTTGAGCACATGGCACACCTGAGCACCCACGTCCTCGACGCCACCACCGGCAGGCCGGCCGCGGGGGTCACCGTCACCCTCACCGGCGGCGGCAGCAGCATGCTGACCGAGGTCACCGACGCCGACGGCCGGATCTCGGGCCTGGGCGGCGATGTACCCGCCGGTGCGCACCGGCTGCATTTCGACACCGGCGCCTACTTCACCCGCCAGGGGATGGCCACTTTCTACCCGGAGGTCGTCATCTCCTTCGAGATCACCGATGCAGCGGGTAAATACCACGTGCCCCTGCTGTTGTCCCCGTACTCGTACTCCACCTACCGAGGGAGCTGAGCCGTTGAAGGTCGTGATCATCGGAGCGGGTATGGGCGGCATGAGCGCCGCGATCGCGCTGCGCCAGATCGGGATCGACACCGAGGTCTACGAGCGGGTCACCGAGAACAAGCCGGTCGGTGCGGCGATCTCGGTGTGGTCCAACGGGGTGAAATGCCTCAACTATCTGGGTTTGGCCGACCGGACGGCCAGGCTCGGCGGCATCGTCGAGGAGATGAGTTACGTCGACGGCTTCTCCGGTGAAACCCTGTGCCTGTTCGGAATGCAGCCCCTGATCGAGGAGGTGGGCCAGCGCCCCTACCCGATCGCACGTGCCGAGCTGCAGCTGATGCTGATGCAGGCCTACGGCCTCGACGGGATCCACTTCGGTATGAAGATGGTCGAGGTGCGTGACGGCGGGGACCACGCCACGGCCACGTTCGCCGACGGGACGACGGTGAGCGCCGACGTCATCATCGGCGCCGACGGTGCCAGTTCGCTGACCCGCGAGTACGTGCTCGGCCACCCGGTGGCCCGCCGGTACGCCGGCTACGTCAACTACAACGGCCTGGTCGAGGTCGACGAACGGGTCGGCCCTGCGGCCAGGTGGACCACCTATGTGGCTGCAGGGCAACGCGTTTCGGTGATGCCGGTAGCCGGAAACCGGTTCTATTTCTTCTTCGACGTGCTCGAGCCGGCGGGGCTCGAGTACGACCGCGCCGCGGCCCAGGACGTGCTGCGCCGCCACTTCGCCGGCTGGGCACCCGGCGTGCAGGCTCTGATCGAGCGCCTCGACCCGATGACCACCAACCGGGTGGAGATCCTGGACATCGATCCCTTCCACACCTGGGTCAGGGGACGGGTGGCCGTGCTCGGCGACGCCGCGCACAACACGACGCCCGATATCGGGCAGGGCGGCTGCTCGGCGTTGGAGGACGCGGTCGCGCTGCAGTGGGCGCTGCGCGATCACCCGGGCGACGTGCACGCCGCCCTCGCGGCGTACCAGCAGGCCCGTAGCGCGCGGGCCGGCGACCTGGTGCTGCGGGCCCGCAAACGCTGCGACCTCACCCACGCCAAGGACCCCGACAAGACCGCCCAGTGGTATACCGAGCTACGAAACGAAGACGGCAGCAACATCATTCGCGGCATCGTCGGCAACATCATGGGCGGGCCCCTGACCCCGCTGCCCCGATCATGAGAACGATGAGAGTTTTCGCTCCAACTGTTCTTTGACGCCCGCGCAGAGTAGTGTTGTCCACAGGTTGAGTTAACAGCCGCCCGGAAACAACGTCATTGACGTGCGGGGTAGGCATCAACTCCCTGCACTTCGGGCTTCGCCACCTTGACGTGATCCACAGTACGAATCCTTCGACTGATGGAGTCACCATGTCTGTTACAGGAACAGATCGATCCCGACGTTCGGCTGCGCAACAATCTGTCGATTGCCACACCGCACGTTTCACCACCCAGTGGCCCGATGAGACGGTCGGCATCATCACCGTCACGGGCGAGCTCGATGCGTCCAACGCCGTCGAGTTCGCCAGCCAGGTAGAGCAATGCGCCGACGAAGGTGTCCGGCTGGTGCTGGACATGAGTTCACTGGATTTCTTTGGTACAGCTGGCTTTTCAGCGCTTCACACGATCAACGTGCGCTGCCAGCACGCCGGCGCCCGGTGGGCGCTGGTGTCGGGCGAAGCGGTAGCCAGGCTGCTGCGGGTCTGCGACCGGGACAACCTCCTGCCGGTCGCGGCCACGGTGCCCGAAGCGATCACTTTGCTCGACGGCGAACCGCGGCGGTTATTGCAACTCGTCGCGGAGTCGAGCTAGTGATTTAGCCAGCAACCGCGAGACGTGCATCTGCGAGATCCCGACCCGCTCCGCGATCTGGGTCTGAGTCAGCGATTCGAAGAATCGCAGCAGTAGCACAGTTCGCTCGCGTTCCGGAAGCGCTGCGAGTAGGGGCCGCAGCGCTTCCCGGTTCTCGATCTGATCGAGGCTGGTGTCCACGTCACCGAGGGTGTCGAGGATCGCGGGCGCATCCTCGTCGCTACCGCTGCCGCCGCTGTCGATCGACAGCGTGTTGTAGGAACTGCCCGCGACCAGACCTTCGATAACCTCTTCACGGTCCATCTCGAGTTCCACGGCCAGCTCGCTGGCGGTCGGCGCACGGCCCAGTCGCTGGGACAGTTCGGACGTGGCCGCACCGAGGCGCAGATGCAACTCCTTGAGCCGGCGCGGAACTTTCACCGACCAGCTGTTGTCGCGGAAGTGACGCCGGACCTCGCCCATGATCGTCGGCACCGCGAAGGACACGAAGTCCGATCCGGTCTCCACGTCGAAACGAATGACGGCATTGACCAGACCGACGCGGGCCACCTGCACCAGGTCGTCGCGGGGTTCGCCGCGGCCGTCGAAGCGGCGGGCGATGTGGTCGGCCAGCGGCAGACACCGCTGCACGATCTTGTCTCGATGACGCTGAAACTCCGGCGAGTCAGGCTCCAGCGTCGCCAATTCCCGGAACATATCCGGGACATCGGCGTATTCGGAGTTCGTCCGCGGGGACGAACTGTTGGCCGATCGCGGGCTCACCGTACTGAGCCTGCCCGCCTCGTCGTCAGGGTGATGCCGAAGATCTGCCCGTCGCCGTTGGGCTCGTGTCCGTTGTGGAACGTCTGTACGTCGTCGGTCAGCGAGCTCAACACATGCCAGCTGAAGCTTCCGGGGGTGACCACGTCATAGGTGTCGCACTCGGTGGAGGCCTCCACCATGACGACGTCGTCGCGCGGGTCGACGACAACGACCAGGGTGGCGTCGGGGGTGGCCGACCGGATCAGCCGGGTGCACGCCTCGTCAACGGCCAGCCGCAGATCGGCGACGGCGTCGAAATCGAGGTCTTCGAACGTTCCGACCGCACCCACCAGGGTGCGCAGAACTGCGAGGTTCTCCAGCCGGGCGGCGACCCGGAATTCGACGGCGCTCGCGCCTCGCTCCAGCGCGCCGACTCGTCGTTCGCCATCCGTCATGTGGCCTCCCGGCACGGTCGCCCCGACACTACTCCAGTCCAGGGTTGAGCTGTCCGGTGTCGTCATGGTGCGCGTCTGGTACCCGTGCGGCCACCCACGCCAAACCTGGCGACCCACATTGTTACCCACGACACCATGTCCGCGCCCTACCCGGCGAGCACCCGGGCCCGCGGTCCCTGGGTGCCGACCAGCCGGTCGTAGAGGCGCACGGTGTCGGCGGCGATGCGGTCCCAGGAGTAGCGGGCGCACGCGCGATCGCGGCCGGCGAGTCCGAAGCTGCGGCGCAGGAAGCCGTCGCGCAGCACCATCGAGACGGCTTCGGCGAGCTCCCGCGGCCGGCGCGGAGCGACAAGTTGGCCCGTCACGTCGTGCACAACGGTGTCGAGCATGCCGCCCACCGCGGAGGCGACGACGGGCACACCGCACGCCATGGCCTCCAATGGCACGATGCCGGACGGCTCGTAGCACGGTGTGCATGTCAGTACGTCCGCCGAACGCAGCAGGGCAGGCATGCCGGCGTGCGGGACCGCGCCGGTGAACTTCACCCGTTCGGAGACCCCGACCCGCGCGGCAAGCGCCCGCAGCCGCGACACCTCCGGGTCGGTGTCCAGCCGGTCGGCGGGCGGGCCACCGACGATGAGGTACTCGGTGTCGGGGATCGACGGCAGCGCGGCGATCATCGTGTCGAATCCCTTGCGTGGCGACGGCCTTCCCACCGCGATGATGCGGCGAACGGAGTCGCGGCTAATGGCCGGGCCATCGGTGGTGAAGGTGTCGAGGTCAACCCCGCACGGCACCACCGAGATCCGCGTTCGCGAACGGCCAAGGTGGATCAGCTCAAACACCTCGTCGGTGCATGTCGCCAACACCCACGTGGACTGCTTGGCGACGAGGGGTTCCAGCTTCAGCCGCGCGTCGCAGCCACCTTCACCGGTCGCGTGATGGCGTCGCTCGACCGCGCCGAGGGTGTGGAACGTCTGCACCGTCGGCACGTCGCGGCTTCGTCCCGCCAGTTGGGCGGCCAGCCCCGACATCCAGAAGTGGGCGTGCGCGACGTCGGGCTGGTCATCGGCCCAGCTGGCGTCCAGATAGCGGGCGAAGTCACTCATGTACTCGAACGTCGTGTCGCGTCCCATTTTTCTGGGCGGACCGGCAGGCACATGCGCGACGGTGAAGCCTTGTGCGGTACGGACCCGGTCAGGCACATCCGGGTCGTCGCGGCGGGTGTAGACGGTGACGTCCTGGCCGCGCCGGGCCAGCGCCGCCGACAACTCGGCCACGTGAATGTTCTGACCACCGGCATCGAGTCCCCCCGCTGCAGCCAGCGGACTGGCGTGCGCAGAGATCATCGCGATCTTCACCGGGCCGACTCCGCCATGTTGCGGTGGTACCCGGGGCAGAAGTGGCTAAACGTGTAGTGGGTGGCACCGCAGGTATCTTGGCCAGTGATGAGTGATTCGATTCCTGACGACGTGCCGGTGGCCGACGCCGTCGAGCAGCAGCTTCCCGTGGTCCCGCAGACGCCGGTCGACGATGCCGAGCGGCCGCTGGAGAGCAACGAATCAGACTGGCAGGACCAACGCCTGGTCGTCGAGGATCCTGACGAGGACGAACTCCGCTAGTCAGGTGATGTTTGACCCCTGAACCCCGGTGGGTACAGGCCTTTGCGAGGTAAGTCGCAATCCTCAGCAAAGGGGGTAGGAGATGTCGAACATCGCTATGGCGGACAGGACGGGTGTCGACGACATCCGCTTCTTTCGCCCCACTCGGTCTTGCGCCTACGAGGGGTGGACCGTCGCCGAGCTCAAAAAGAGGGCGAAGCAACTCGGAATCTCGGGGTATTCCGGGCTCAGCAAGGAAAAGCTGATCGCATTGATCCGCAGCTACTGATCACGAAGGAAGTCATGTCTGACGACAACAACAACAGCGGACCGGCCGAAGCCATCAAGGGCGTCGTAGAGGACGTCAAGGGCAAGGCCAAGGAGGCCGTCGGCACGGTGACTGGTCGCAACGACCTGGTCAACGAGGGCAAGGCACAGCAGGACAAGGCCGAAGCCCAGCGTGAAGCCGCGAAGAAAGAGGCCGAGGCCGAGGCCGCACGCGCGGGAGCCAAGGCCGCCGAGGCGCGCCAGAAGGCCAACCAGTAGTAGTCCACCTGGTCCAAAGGCCCGGCTTCGGCCGGGCCTTTGGCGTGTGTCAGCGCTCGGCGATGCGCTTGATGGCAGCCAGCCTGCGATCCCATACCCGGCCGAGCCGCTCGAGTTCGACCCCCAGCGCCGACAGCCGCCCGCCCAGCGCCCGGTAACGGATCTCCCGGCCCACCGGCAGGGCCTCCACCAGGCCGTTGTCGGCCAGGATGGCGAGGTGCTTGGCGATCGCCTGCCGGCTGACCGGCAGCCGGGTGGCCAGCGCGCTGGCCGACAGGTCCGCATTGCCCAGCGCGGTGAGGATCTGCCAGCGGGTCTCGTCGGCCAGTACTGCCAGCACAGCCGGGATGTCCTCGAGTTGGCCGCTCATCGGCGGGTGACGTAGGCGGCCAGGTCGGCGAGTTCGGCCGTCCAGCCCTCGGAGTTGCCGTCGTGGTGTCCGCGCGGATCGTCGAGTTCCTCGAAGCCGGTTTCGACCAGGGTGAGCCGGGTGCCGGCTGCGGTCGGGGTGAGGTCGAAGCGAACGAGCGTCGAATTTCCCGGAACCGGGTCGGCGTCGCGATCGCGCGCCCACCGGTAGACCAGGGTCTTGGGTTCCTCGACATGCTCGACGGTCACCCGGAAGCTGCCGTGCCCTTCCCAACCGAACGCTCCCGATGAGCCCTCTTCGGCGACGAATTCGGCTGTGTCACCGAACCATTCGGCAATGAGTTCCGGTTGCGTCAGCGCCCGCCACACCTTCTCGACGGGGGCGTTGATATCGATGGTGCGGGTGATGTCCAGCGTGGTCATGAGTTCTCCCGATGGTCGCTTCTATTGCAATCCCAGGGTTGCATACCGTCGCCGTTGGTGCAACCCAAAGGTTGCATCTTGGCTTTTTGCACATGCGTCCGGCCGCCGGTGCGTCTACCTTTTTGAGGTGGATCTGCCAACGGTCGAGGTCGTCGACACCCCGACGCGCCGCGATGAGGTGTGGCCACTGGGTCCCGGCGACGCGGTGCTGGCCGGCGGGACCTGGCTGTTCTCCGAACCCCAGCCACACCTGCGCAGGCTGGTCGACATCACCACGCTCGGCTGGGACCCGATCACCCTGAGCGACAACGGGATCGAGATCGCCGCTACCTGCACCGTCGAGGAACTCGCCGCGCTGTCGGCCCGCCTTCCGGCGCAGCGGCCCCAGTGGCGGGCGGCTCCGCTGTTCCGCCAATGCGCGGGCGCTTTGAAGGCCTCGTTCAAGATCTGGAAGACCGCGACGGTCGGCGGCAACATCTGCCTGTCATTCCCGGCCGGCTCGATGATCTCGCTGTGCAGCGCCCTGAACGGCGAGGTGCTGATCTGGCGCCCCGACGGCGCCGAGCATCGAATGGCGTTGACGGACTTCGTCACCGGCGCGGCCACCAACCGGCTGGCGCCCGGGGAGGTTCTCCGCTCGGTGCACCTTCCCGTGGCAGCACTGCGGGCCCGGACCGCCTACCGCAAGATCGCGCCGTCGACCCTGGGCCGCTCCGGTGTCGTGGTGATCGGCCGGCGGGACGACGCACGCGACGGTGGGCACGTCGTCGTCTCGATAACCGGCGCGACGGTGCGGCCCTACGTCTTCACCTTCACCGGCGTGCCCAGCGAGGAGGACCTGCGCACCGCACACGCCGCTGTGCCGGCGGATCACTGGACCGACGACGCGCACGGCGACCCGGACTGGCGGGCGGCAATGGCCCTGCTGCTGGCCCGCCAGGTCACAGCCGAACTCACATGATCAGCATCAACGGCGTCGAGCAACCCGACGCACCCCGGCCCGGGCAGTGCCTGCGCACCTACCTGCGCGAACACGGCCACTTCGAGGTCAAGAAGGGCTGCGACGCCGGCGACTGCGGGGCCTGCTCGGTGCTGATCGACGGCCAACCCACCCACTCGTGCATCTTCCCCGCATTCCGCGCCCGCGGCCGCGAAGTGACCACCGTCGCCGGGTTGGGCACTCGGGAGGACCTGCACCCGCTGCAGCGCCGCTTCGTCGAAGCCGGTGGATTCCAGTGCGGCTTCTGCACCGCGGGGATGATCGTGACCGCTTCGACGCTGGCCGACGACGAGGACCTCGCCGAGCAGCTGAAGGGAAACCTGTGCCGCTGTACGGGTTACCGCTCCATCACCGATGCACTGGCCGGTAAGACCAACACCGAAAAGCCCGCTCAGTCCGCCGATGTTGGACGCTCCGTCAGCCCACCCGCCGCGGTACGGGTGGTCACCGGGACCGAGCATTACACCATGGATTTCGAACCCGACGAGCCGCTGCTGCACCTCGCCGTGCTGGGCAGTCCGCTGCCACACGCCCGCATCGTCTCGATCGATACCGCTGCGGCACAAGCGATCCCGGGTGTGCGACTGGTGCTCACCCACCACGACAGTCCGCCGGCGGCCTTCTCCACCGCCCGCCACGAACTGCGCGAGGACGATCCCGACGACACCCGCATCCTCGACGACACGGTGCGATTCGTCGGCCAGCGGGTGGCCGCCGTCGTCGCCGACACGGTGGCGATCGCCGAGAGTGCCTGCCGGGCAATCGTCGTCGACTACGAACCGCTGCCCGCAGTGTTCGATCCGGATCAGGCCCGCAGGCCGGGGGCTCCCCTGCTGCACGGCGACAAAGGGCCGCAGGCGCGGATCGCTGACCGCGGCCGCGGCCGCAACATCGTCGCCGACCTGCACGGCGAGGTCGGCGACGTAGAGACCGCCGTCGCCGCCACCCGCGCCGCCGGCGGTGCGGTCAGCACCGGCCGCTACACCACCGCCCGTGTGCAGCACACCCACCTGGAGACGCACGGCTGCACGGGATGGCGAGATGATCAGGGCCGCTTGGTGATTCGTAGCAGTACCCAGGTGCCGTTCCTGGTCCGCGACGAGCTCTGCCACCTCTTCGGGCTATCGCGCGACGACGTTGCGGTGTTCGCCGCCCGCGTGGGCGGCGGGTTCGGCGCCAAGCAGGAGATGCTGACCGAGGACATCGTCGCACTGGCCGTGCTTCGCCTGGGCAGGCCCGTGCGCTACGAGTTCACCCGCAGCGACCAGTTCACCATCGCGCCGTGCCGGCACCCCTACCGGGTCGACGTCACCGCGGCGGCGGGTCCCGACGGTGTGCTGACCGCACTGGCGGTCGACGTTCTCTCCGACGCGGGCGCTTACGGAAACCACAGCGTGGGTGTGCTGTTCCACAGCTGTAGCGAGTCACTGTCGGTCTACCGCTGTCCGAACAAACGTGTCGACGCACAGGCGGTCTACACCAATCATCTGCCCTCGGGGGCATTCCGCGGCTACGGGCTCGGGCAGGTGATCTTCGCCGTCGAGTGCGCGCTCGACGAGCTGGCCGCCGGACTGGGCATGGATCCCTTCGAGCTTCGCCGCCGAAACGTCGTCGTCCCCGGCGACGACTTCGTCGACTGGCACGTGGTCTCCGACGATCTGACGTTCGGCAGCTACGGGCTGGATCAGTGCCTGGACCTGGCGCAGTCCGCGCTGCGCCGCGGCAACGGCATCGAGCCGCCACCCGGTGAGCAGTGGCGGGTCGGTGAGGGCATGGCCGTAGCGATGATCGCAACCATCCCGCCCCGGGGTCACCGGGCCGAAGCCACGGTCGAGCTCAATCCCGAAGGCCGCTATACGGTTTCGATCGGAACGGCCGAGTTCGGCAATGGCACCTCGACCGTGCACACCCAGCTTGCCGCGACCGCACTGGCCACCACTTCCGACCGCATCGAACTGCGGCAGTCCAACACCGACGCCACCGGTTACGACACCGGGGCGTTCGGGTCGGCGGGCACCGTGGTGGCGGGCACTGCCCTGCTTCGGGCCTGTGGCCAGCTGAGCCACATGATCGTCGCGGCCGCCGCCGACATCAGCGGGGTACCGGTCGAGGACTGTGCTTTGGGTCCCAACGGTGTTCAGTGCGGGCAGCGGTTCGTCGACTTCGCCGACCTGCTCTCGGGCCCACTGCGCGCCACCGGATATCACGACGGCTCACCGCGTTCGGTGGCGTTCAACGTGCACGCTTTCCGGGTCGCGGTGAACGTCGACACCGGACAGGTGCGGATCCTGCAGTCCGTCCAGACCGCCGACGCCGGTGTGGTGATCAACCCCGAGCAGTGCCGCGGGCAGGTGGAAGGCGGGGCGGCCCAAGCCATCGGCTCGGCCCTGTTCGAGGAGATGCGCATCGGCCCGGACGGCGCGGTCACCACAGACGCGTTGCGTAACTACCACATTCCGCAACTGGCCGACCTGCCGGTGACCGAGGTGTACTTCGCCGACACCGTCGACGAACTCGGCCCGCTGGGCGCGAAATCGATGAGCGAGTCGCCCTACAACCCGGTGGCCCCGGCGTTGGCCAATGCCATCGCTGACGCGTGCGGGGCACGTATGCGCAGCCTGCCGATGACACCGGCCCGGATCTGGCGGGCGCTCAACGCCCCGACAACTCCCACACCGTCGCCGACATCCGGTCGGTCATCCTGGTGACCGTCGTCTGCCCGGCGTCGTCGCCCTGGCACACCATCGCCTGCACGATGGCGTTGTTGCGCAGGCGGGCTTCGCCGTAGCAGGTCCAGTCGAACGGGATCGCCAGCTGCGACTTGCTCCAGCGCACCGTGTCGGAGTTGATCTCGGGAACGCTGAACTTCCAGGCCGCATCACCACCGACGCTCATCGCCCGCTGGCCGTCGCAGGCTTTCGCGCTCTTGGTCCCTGCGGTGAATTGCGTTGCGGCTGAGCCTGCGTCGGGATAGACAGCCACCGCCTCGGCCACCACGTGGTCGTGTTTGTCACCGTCGGTGAACAGCATGACGTGAAACCCCGACCACTTGTCGCCGAGGAAGGCGGCCATGCCCGCGGCGTCCAGTGCCGAGCAGGCCGGCACGGCCGAGGACCCGGGGATCGGCCTGGCCTGGTCGGCGTCGGTCTGCAGTTTGACCCCGACCATGTCACGCAGCTGGGCCGGACTGATCATCACCTGGTCGGTGTCGTCGGCGCGCAGCGGCTGGATAGCCTGGGCAGGGTTGGACACGGCGCTGCCTGCGACGGTATGCGCACACCCGGCAAGCACCACCGCCGAGAACCCGATACACGCCACCGGCAGCCGCATACCCGAATGCTAGACCGCGGCGGCCAGGACCTCTCGGATCGTGGCCACGGCACGGTCGAGTTCCGCGGGAGTGACGGTGAGCGCGGGCCGGAAGCGGACACTATCCGGGCCGCTGCCCAGCATGATCACGCCCCGCTCCCACAGTTCGCCCAGCAGCGCGTCACGCTGCGCGGTGCTCGGCAGGCTGAACGCGCACATCAGGCCGCGGCCCCGCACGTCGCGCACCACACCCGGGAACTCCCCGGCCAGCCCGTCCAGAGCCGCTAGTAGATGGGCCCCCATCCGCGACGTGTGCGCCAGCAGTCCGTCGGCCTCGATGACCTCGAGGATTCGCCGTGAGCGCACCATGTCGACCAGGTTGCCGCCCCAGGTCGAGTTGATCCGTGAGCTGACCGCGAACACGTTGTTGGCGACCTCGTCGACGCGGCGGCCGGCCATCACCCCGCACACCTGAGTCTTCTTTCCGAATGCGACCACGTCGGGGGTGAACCCGAGCTGCTGGTAAGCCCATGCGGTGCCGGTGATTCCGCAGCCGGTCTGCACCTCGTCGGCGATCATCAACGCGTCGAACTCGTCGCACAGCTCGCGCATGGCGGCGAAGAACTGCGGACGGAAGTGGCGGTCGCCCCCCTCCCCCTGGATGGGTTCGGCCAGGAAGCACGCGACGTCGTTCGGGTGGGCCTCGAAGGCCGCGCGGGCCTGCCGCAGGACGTCGGCTTCCACGGCATCCATGTCGGCGCCGGGCCGGATGTAGGGCGCGTCGATGCGGGGCCAGTCGAACTTCGGGAAGCGGGCCACCTTGTTGGGGTCGGTGTTGGTCAACGACAGGGTGTAGCCGCTGCGGCCGTGGAAGGCGCCGGTCAGGTGCAGCACCCGGGTGCCCAGCGCCGGGTCGATGCCGCGGGCCTCGTTGTGCCGGCTCTTCCAGTCGAACGCGACCTTGAGCGCGTTCTCGACGGCCAGCGCGCCGCCGTCGACGAAGAACAGGTGCGGCAGCGCAGGGTCGCCGAGCACGCGGGCGAACGTCTCGACGAAACGGGCCATCGGGACGGTGTAGACGTCGGAGTTCGACGGCTTGTTGATCGCGGCCTGGAGGAGTTCCGCGCGGAACTGTTCGTCGCCGGCCAGCGCCGGATGGTTCATGCCCAGCGCCGAGGACGCGAAGAACGTGAACATGTCCAGGTAGTGCTTGCCGTCGCGGGCGTCGACCAGGTGCGCGCCCCTCGAGCGGTCGAGGTCGAGAACCAGGTCCAGCCCGTCTGCCAGGATGCTGCGGGCCAGCACCGCGTGAACGTTGCCGGGCTCGACTGCAGGGGCTTGGGAAGTGGGCGACACGGCAACTTTGCGCGACAAGAGTTCCGTCATTAGGCGATCCTATCGTAATTTTTACGCTTTTCTAGCCCAGCGAGCGCATTTTTTCCTACGTCAGAATCGGACTGGCGACTGTGCGACAGTGTCGAGAACAGTAAGAAACCGATCTAAACCGGCTTCAGACCGGAACTATTCCGGCAGAAATGCGCGATCACTGTAAAATGTGTTTAGAATGATCGTGCTTCGTGTGCGCACGTTCGCGGCGGTGCGGATCTGCTGCAGCAGCGTTTCCAAGTCCCGCGGCGACTCGACGCGCACGAACAGGACATAGCTCTCCTCGCCGGCCACCGAGTAACAGGCCTCGATTTCGGCAATGTGTTCCAGGCGAGCGGGCGCATCATCGGGTTGAGAGGGATCGAGAGGGGTGATGGCGACGAACGCCGACAGCATGTGCCCGAAGGCCTCGGGGTCGACGCGGGCGCTGTACCCGGTCACCACCCCGCGCGCCTCGAGCCGCCGCACCCTCGACTGCACCGCGGACACCGACAAGCCCGTCGTCGCGGCCAGGTGTGCCAGCGTGGCGCGACCGTCGGCGACGAGTTCACGCACCAGGGTGCGGTCGATCTCGTCGAGTTCGTGGGCCGGCTCAGCGGTGTCCGCCATGGCCGCACACTATCGGACGGGAGCCCCGCGATGAGCACACCGGCGATCCCGACCTGGCAGCTGCGCGCCCGCTTCGCCGCCGCACTGTCGGCGATGTACGGCGCCGAGGTGCCCGCCTACACCACGCTGGTCGAGGTCAGCGAGGCCGTGAACCGTGACTATGTGGCCGCCCATCCCGAAGCCGAACGGCTCGGGTCGTTGCAGCGCGTCACCGCCGAGCGCCACGGCGCCATCCGGGTCGGCAGCCCTGCCGAATTGGCCGACGTCGCAGACCTGTTCGCCGCGTTCGGAATGCGTCCGGTCGGCTTCTACGACCTGCGTGACGCCGCCTCACCGGTGCCCGTGGTGTCCACCGTGTTTCGCCCGATCGAATCGAACGAATTGGCGCACAACCCGTTTCGGGTGTTCACTTCGATGCTGGCCACCCGCGACGCCCGGTTCTTCGACGACGACCTGCGCGCTCGCATCGAGCGGTTCCTGGGCGAACGGCAGCTGTTCGATCCCGGCCTCATCGCCCAGGCCCGCACCATCGCGGCCGACGGCGGCTGCGGCGCGGATGCCGGCGAGGCCTTCGTGTCCCGCGCGGTGGCCTCGTTCGCGTTGTCCGCCGAGCCCGTCGACCGGGCGTGGTACGAGGAGCTCACCGCCGTGTCGGCGGTGGCCGCCGACATCGCCGGGGTGAGCACCACCCACATCAACCACCTGACACCGCGCGTCCTGGACATCGATGACCTATACCGCCGGATGACCGACCGCGGAATCACGATGATCGACGCCATCCAGGGGCCGCCGCGCTGGCATGGGCCCGATGTCCTGTTGCGCCAGACCTCTTTTCGCGCGCTCGCCGAGCCCCGCCGATTCCGCGAGGCCGACGGCACGGTGAACGAAGGGACGCTGCGGGTGCGTTTCGGCGAGGTCGAAGCACGCGGGGTGGCGCTGACCCGCAAGGGCCGCGAACGATTCGACGCCGCGATGGGCTCGCCCGACCCGGCCGCGGTCTGGGGTGACTACTTCCCCGACAACGACGCCGAGATGGCATCGCAGGGATTGGCGTACTACCACCAGGGCGACCCGTCGGCGCCGGTGGTCTACGAAGACTTCCTGCCCGCCTCGGCGGCCGGCATCTTCCGGTCCAACCTCGACACCGACACCGAAGCCGCGGCGGTCGCCGACCGCTCCGGATACACCCTCGACTGGATGGCCGAAGCCATCGGCCATCACATCCACGACGCCTACGATCTGTACAACGCGACAGCCCAGGAGCCGCCAGCATGAGCACGACCACCGCCACCGCACTGCCGACCCGTTCCGACCTGCAGGACCGGGTCCGCCGCGCTTTCGACGCCATCGGCGCCCACGTCGCGCTGGCCGAGCCCGGCGCGCACGGTCTTCAGGCGAGCACGCCCCTGACCGGTGACGTCCTGTTCACCGTCACCGAAGCCACCACCGCTGACGCGGAAGCCGTCATCGCCGATGCGGCGCAGGCATTTTCGACCTGGCGCACCACACCGGGCCCGGTGCGCGGCCAGCTGGTGGCGCGCCTCGGCGAGCTGCTGCGCGAGCACAAGGCGGATCTGGCCACCCTGGTGACCATCGAGGCCGGCAAGATCACCTCCGAGGCCCTCGGCGAGGTCCAGGAGATGATCGACATCTGCGAGTTCGCCGTCGGCCTGTCCCGACAGCTCTACGGGCGCACCATCGCCTCCGAGCGGCCCGGCCACCGGCTGATGGAGACCTGGCATCCCCTGGGCGTCGTCGGTGTCATCACGGCGTTCAACTTCCCGGTGGCGGTGTGGGCGTGGAACGCCGCCGTCGCGCTGGTGTGCGGTGACACCGTGGTGTGGAAGCCCTCCGAGCTGACCCCGCTGACGGCCATCGCCTGCCAGGCGCTGATCGAGCGGGCCGCCGCCGACGTGGGCGCTCCAGCCTCGGTCAGCAGGCTGGTCCAAGGCGGCCGCGAGGTCGGCGAACTACTGGTCGACGACCCGCGGGTGGCGCTGGTGTCGGCCACCGGGTCGGTCCGGATGGGACGTCAGGTCGGCCCGCGGGTCGCCGAGCGGTTCGGGCGGGTGCTGCTGGAACTCGGCGGCAACAACGCGGCCGTCGTAACCCCTTCGGCGGACCTGGATCTCGCCGTCCGCGGCATCGTCTTCTCCGCCGCGGGCACGGCGGGTCAGCGCTGCACCACCCTGCGCAGGCTGATCGTGCACTCGTCGGTGGCCGACGCACTGGTGGACCGCATCGTGGCCGCCTACCGCAGCCTGCCGATCGGTGACCCCTCAGCGTCAGGCACCCTGATCGGCCCGCTGATCCACGAGACCGCCTACCGCGACATGGTCGGCGCGCTGGAGAAGGCCCGCGCCGACGGCGGTGAGGTGATCGGCGGCGAGCGCCACCACATCGGCGGCGACGAGGGCGAGGACGCCTTCTACGTGGCGCCGGCGGTGGTACGCATGCCCGCCCAGACCGAGATCGTGCATAACGAGACGTTCGCACCGATCCTGTACGTGCTGACCTACGAGACCCTCGACGAGGCGATCGCCTTGAACAATGCCGTCCCGCAGGGTCTTTCGTCGGCGATCTTCACCACCGACGTGCGGGAGGCGGAGCGCTTCCTGGCCGCCGAGGGCTCGGACTGCGGTATCGCCAATGTCAACATCGGAACTTCGGGCGCCGAGATCGGCGGGGCGTTCGGCGGCGAGAAGCAGACCGGCGGCGGCCGTGAGTCGGGCTCGGACTCCTGGAAGGCCTACATGCGGCGGGCCACCAACACCGTCAACTACTCCTCGGAGCTCCCGCTGGCCCAGGGTGTGCACTTCGGCTGAGCACCTGCTGCTCGACGAGGTCTGCGCCGCGCTGTACACCGCCGGTCGCGGCGAATCCGTCAGCCACCCGCCGTGCACCATCGGTCATCGTCATCGCCTCGGACACCTTGGCCCGCAACCGCTTCGGGGTGAGCCTGGCGGCGGGCAACCGGGTGCCGCAGCGGGCCACCTCGACGCGCATCGCCACCTCCGGCTGATCCCGGCCGAACGGCACTACGCACACCGGAACGCCACGGTCCAGCGCGCGCACGGTGGCCCCCATCCCGCCGTGGGTCACCGCACACACCGCCCGATCCAGTACCGGTCCGTGTGGAACATACTGCCGGACAGTCGCATTCGCCGGAATGACCAGGTCGTCAGGCACCCCGGCCGGGAAGGTCGCGACCACGTGCACCGGCTCGTCGGCCAGCGCCTGAAGGGCGACCACACCCAGGCGGGAGTCGGCCTGCCGGATCGACGACGTGGTCACCAGCACGATGGGATCGTCGATCGCGGCGAGCCAGTCCGGCGCCTCGGCGTCAGTATCGGATGCACAGGCGCCGATGAGGTGCACCCGGTCACCCCAGTCCGGGTGCGGGTACTCGAACGGCTCTCCCCCGACCACCAGCATCAACGGCGCGCGGCGCAGGAACTCGTCGACCGAGCGCACCGGCGGCGCCCCCACCCGGGCCCGCACCGCGTTGAGCCTGGGCAGCATCGGGCGGTCCATCACCTGCCAGACCACCCCGCGCAGGATGCGGTCCCTGACCACACCCACCGGTCCCGGCCACGGGCGCATACCGGGGCCCACGGGCGGAACCCCCCGCGATCGCAGGAACGGGGTGAACGGGGAGAACACCGCCCATGGGATGTCGCCGGCATCGGCAGCCGATATCGCTCCCCAGCAGTTAGCATCCAGGATCAGCGCATCGGGCTTCACCTCGGCGATCGCCCGGGCCAGGTCGTCGACCTCCAGCTCGGCGCGCCGGCACAGGACGTCGATCGTCATCTTCAATACCCCGAACACACTGCGCGCGGTCCAGTCCGGGCTGGTGATGGCCTCGATGCGCGGATCGACGGGGGCGGCGTGCAGGCCCAGCCGCTGACCGGTGCCGACGCCGGCGGCCGACGTGCGCAGATGGACATCGTGACCGCGCATGGCGAGTTCGCGCAGCAGCGCGCTCACCGGCAGCAGATGCCCCAGCGCTGGTGCGCCGTACGCCAGAATCGTGGCCATATACCTACCCCATACCAGGTCTGGCGTCGCTCCGCTGCCGGGAGCATCACACGTTCTTGATTCGTCAGCAGCTGTTGGACGTGTGCCAGTATGGGCGCATGTCCAGCCCGCCCGCCCGGCGCCGCCTGTCACCCGACGACCGGCGCAGCGAGCTGTTGACGCTGGGGGCCGAGGTGTTCGGACAACGGCCCTACGACGAGGTCCGCATCGACGAGATCGCCGAACGGGCGGGTGTGTCGCGGGCCCTGATGTACCACTACTTCCCTGACAAGCGCGCATTCTTCGCCGCGGTCGTCCGCGCCGAGAGCGAGCGGCTGTTCGAAGCCACCAGCACCCCGGCCAACGACGGCCAGAGCCTCTTCGACCGGCTGCGCGCCGGCGTGCTGGCCTATATGCGCTACGACGCCGAACATCCGCACGGCGCCTGGGCGGCCTACATCGGAATGGGCCGCACCGATCCCGTGCTGCGCGGCATCGACGACATCGACAACGAGCGGCAGATGCAGCGGATCATGGCCGCCGTCACCGATGTGGTGTCCGGTGATCTGGACTCCAAGGTGGAACGCGATCTCCGGGTCATCGTCTACGGCTGGCTGGCCTTCACCTTCGAGCTGTGCCGCCAGAGCATCCTGGACCCGTCGGTGGACGCCGATCGGCTGGCCGACTCGTGCGCGCACGTCCTGCTCGACGCGATCGCCCGGGTCCCCGGCATCCCCGAGGCGCTGAGCGAGGCGGTGCGCGCATGAGTCCCACTACTCGAATCACGGCCGACGACCTCACCGAGGACCATGTCGGCCAATTCCTCAGCTGCCACGACCCCGAGACCGGATTCGTCTACCCGGCCAGAATTGCGCGCATCATGCGCCGCGACGACGGCGATTCTCCGGGCGTCTCGATCTGGCTCGAGCACCCCGCGCTGCCGTCGGGCCGGCTGGCACGCAAGGGCCTGGCCCACGTCCGCTTCGAGCAGGAATTCGAACTCGTCGAACCGGCCTAGCCCAAGCTCAGCGCACCGTCGCGAAGAACTCCCGCACGTCCGCGACGAACAGCTCGGGCTGCTCGAAGGCGGCGAAATGTCCGCCGCGCGGCATGTCGGTCCAGTGCGTGATGTTGTAGCGCGACTCGCACCAGTTGCGCGGGCTGGGCACGATCTCCTTGGGGAACGCCGCGACCCCGGTCGGCACCGGCACCGGACCGCCGTCGATGAGGTTCTTGAAGCTCTCCCAGTACAACCGCGCCGAGGAGGTCGCCGACGCGGTGGCCCAGTACAGCATCACATTGTCGAGCATCTCGTCACGGGTCAACACATTCTCGGGGTGGCCGTCGCAGTCCGTCCACGCCCAGAACTTCTCCACGATCCATGCCAGCTGTCCGACCGGGGAGTCGGTCAGGCCGTAGCCCAGTGTCTGTGGGCGCGTGGACTGCTCCTCGGAATAGCCTGTGCCCCAACGAACGTGCTCACTCATTCGGGCGTAGGCGGCGGCCTCTGCCGGGGTCGGCTCCTGGCCACTGTCGCCGGAGGGAAATCCCAGCGGCATGTTGATGTGAATCGCTATGCAGCCATTACCATTTCGGCCCATCTGCGCAGTGATGGCCGAGCCCCAGTCACCGCCCTGCGCGCCATAGCGGTCATAGCCGAGCCGGGCCATCAGCGTCGCCCACGCGTCGGCGATCTTCTCCACCGACCACCCCGCACGGGTGGGCTTGCCGGAAAAGCCATAGCCGGGCAGCGACGGGCACACCACGTGGAAATCCTCGGACAGCGGCTCGATCACCTTGTGAAACTCGACGATCGACCCCGGCCAACCATGGGTGATGATCAGCGGCAACGCATCCGGATTGGCACTGCGCTGGTGAATGAAATGGATATCCAGACCGTCGATTTCGGTCAGGAAGTGGTCGAAACGATTGAGCGCGGCTTCGCGGGCGCGCCAGTCGTATTCCTGCGCCCAGTAGGTCGCCAGCTCGCGGGTGTACTCCAACGGGATGCCCTGGCTCCAGTCGTCGACACACTCACGCTCGGGCCATCGGGTCCGCGCCAGCCGCTCGCGCAGGTCAGTCAGGACGTCGTCGGCAACAGCGATGCGGTACGGCCGAATATCGCTCATCGGGGATGCGTGCCGGCTCAGAAGAAGCCGAATGCCGGGAAACCGTAGAACCCTTCTTCTTCACCAGGGAACTGTTGCGGTGTCGCATTGATCTCGGTGTTGCCGGGCGTTGCGCACTCTGTGGTCTGGCCACCGCTGATGGCGCTGCCCGTGAGGTTTTCACACTGCGGCAGGGTCGGCGGTGCGATGGTGGTGTCCGCGCTGGCGACGGGTGCGGCGAGGATCGCGGCCGCGACGCCGATCCCGGCGGCGGGAAGAAGCAGGAATTGACCAATTCGAGGCATGAGCGAATGGTACCCAGTTCGCGTGGCTAAACTCTGGACAAGCCGGATATTCGGGATTAGGAGCCGCATGAAGTCTGCAACTCGTTCGCTTGGCCGCGCCGCCGCAGTAATTCTGAGCACCGGCGGTGTCCTGCTCGGTGCAGCTGGAGTTGCCGCCGCCGATCCCCCACCGAACTGCACGGCCGCCGACGTGACCGCGGTGATGACCGGGGTGTCGGCGTCGATGACGACGTATCTGTTCACTCATCCCGATGTCAACGACTTCCTCACCGGCCTGCAGGGTTTGAGCAAGGCCGATGCCAAACAGCAGACCAAGGATTACCTGGCCGCCAACCCCCAGGTGCACGACGAGATCGAGGCGATCCGCCAGCCCGGCAAGGATCTGCGGGCCCGCTGCGGTATTCCGCTGAAGGCCGAGATCGCAGGCGTTCTCTAAGAGCTGGCCGAAAATTCAGTAATCGGCCAGACCGGCCAATTACTCTCAGCGCTCATGCGCTTGGTCGTCGATCTGAACAAGTGCCAGGGGTATGCACAGTGCGTGCCACTGGCCCCCGAAGTGCTCGAGCTCGTCGGTGAAGAGGCCCTGGCCTACGACCCGAACCCCGATGATTCACAGCGGCAGCATGTGTTGCGCGCCGCGGCGTCGTGCCCGGTGCAGGCGATCATCGTCGAGATCGACCCACCCGCGGATCGGGACACGCCGTGACCTACCAACTCGACAGGGTCGTCGAACAGTTCCGGGCCGAGGGCCGAATCGCCATCGTGGGCGCCTCACTTGCCGGACTGCGCGCCGCAGAAGCATTGCGGGAAAAGGGTTTCGACGGTTCGCTGACCATCATTGGCGACGAGCCGCACGAGCCCTACGACCGGCCGCCGCTGTCCAAACAGGTCCTCAAGGGATGGGTGCCTGCCGACCACACCAAACTGCCGCGGCTTCGCCGGGTCGACGCCGACTGGAGGCTCGGGGTGGCCGCGGTCGGCCTGGACCGGTTCAATCACCTGGTCAAGCTGGCCAACGGGCTGGACGTCGAGTACGACCGGCTGCTGATTGCCACCGGCACCCGGGCGCGGCCCTGGCCCAATCCGGAGGAAGGCGCCTTGCAGGGTGTCTTCACCGTCCGCACGGTGGAGGACGCCACCGGACTGGCCGCAGCGCTGCGGGCCCGCCCCAAGCGGGTGCTGATCGTCGGTTCGGGATTCGTCGGCTCGGAGATCGCCTCGGTGTGCCGCGATCTGGACCTGCCCGTGACTGTCGCCGAACGGGGCAAGGGTCCACTGATGGGCGCCCTCGGCGGTGTGATCAGTGAGATCGCGGCGGGCATGATGCGCGACGCCGGGGTGGACCTGCGCACCGGTGTCGCGGTGCAGGGGCTTTCGGGCGACGGCACCGGGCACGTGCGCCAAGCCCATTTTTCGGATGGCACGGTGCTCGACGTCGACGTGGTGGTCGCCTCGCTGGGCTCGATCCGCAACGTGGAGTGGCTCGACGGGGCGGGTCTTGCCGCCGGGCCGTGGGGGCTGGCCTGCGATGCCGGCTGCCGGGCCTTCGACATCAACGGTGTGGTGACCGACCACATCTTCGTCGCCGGCGACGTCGCACGCGCCCCGCACGTCCTCTACGACTACGAGTTCATGTCCCAGGAACATTGGGACAACGCGGTTTTCGGTGCCGAGGTGGCCGCGAACAATATGATCCACCTCGAGGTGGGCCGGCGGCCACACCTGCCGCTGCCCTCGTTCTGGTCGGGTCAGTTCGGCGTGAACATCAAAAGCGTCGGGGTGTGTTCGTTCGGCGACGAGATCGTCTTCACCCAGGGCTCGCCGTCGGAGCGCCGCTTCGCGGCGGCCTACGGCAAGCGCGGGCGCATCGTCGGCGCCGTCACATTCAACCACGGTAAGTGGCTGCCGCACTATGCCTCGCTGATCGAGAAGTCCGCACCGTTCCCTCCTCCGCCGCCGGGTTACGACCGGCCGGTGGACCCCGAAGTGATGCCGGCCCGCTTCCCCGATCCGCGCGAGCCCGCGGGCAATCCCGATGTGGTGCTCACCGGACATGACCCGACCGACCGCAGCGCCGAATTCCGGCCGCGCGCTTAAGGAGACGCACGTCATGGATGCCGCAACCGCCTGGTCCGAGGCGATGAAGTTCGAGAACCGCCCGAATCCGTACCCCTATTTCGAGGAGCTGCGCAAGACGCCGGTGGCCAAGGTGTCGGAGAAGACCTACGTGGTGACGGGCTACCCGGAAGCGGTTGCGCTGTCGCATGATCCGCGGATCAGCTCCGATATCAGCCGCAGCCCGTCAGGTTTGTTCGGCGAGAAGCAGACCCACCTCGAACCGGTAGAGTCGGCCCAGGCGCGGGACTCCAGCATGCTGGTCTCCGACCCGCCCGAGCACGACCGGATGCGCAGACAGTTCATGCGCCACTTCGGCCCGCCACACTCCCCAGGCCTCATCCCCAGCATGGAGGGAATGGTCGCCGATCTGGCGAACAGCCTGCTGGACAAGGTGAAAGCGCGCGGCGGGACCCGGATGGATGTGGTGGAGGACTTCTCCTACCCGATCCCGGTGTCGGTGATCTTCCGGGTGCTGGGCGCACCGATCGAGGACGAGCCGAAGTTCCACAGCTGGGTTACCGATTTCATGCAGGGCGCCGACGTGGGTCCCGAGGCGCACACCGAGGAGGGCAAGGCCGCGGCGGCCAAAGCCGTCTCCAGCATGGTCGAGTTGGGTTCCTACGTCCACGATCTCGTGGAGCGCCTGAGCCGTGAACCGGCGCCGGGTCTGCTGTCGGCGGCGCTGCACGACGACGGTCCCGACGGCCCGGTGTCGAAGGAAGCCGCCGAATCCAACGCGCTGCTGTTGCTGGTGGCCGGCCACGACTCGACGGTGAACACCATCACGAACTGTGTGATGACGTTGCTGCGCAACCGGGGTTCGTGGGACCTGGTGCGCGACAATCCCGATCTGGTTCCGCGCACCATCGAGGAGGTGCAGCGGTTGCAGGGCGCCGTTCAGTTCTTCCCGAGCCGCTGGGCCACCGCCGACATCGAGATCGGTGGGACGCGGATTCCGGCCGGATCGGCGGTGTTCCTGGTGTGGGCGGCCGCCAACCGAGATCCCCGCAAGTTCGAGAACCCCGACCGGTTCGACCCGTTGCGCGAGGGCAATGAGCACCTCGGCTTCGGCAGCGGCATCCACACCTGCTTCGGCGGTCCGCTGGCCAGGCTGGAGATCAACGTCGCGCTGGAGATCTTCCTGCGCCGCGTGCGATCGCCACGACTGGTCGTCGACCCGCCGCCGTACCGACAGAACCAGGTGTTCCGCGGGCCCCGGCACCTGTGGGTGGACTTCACGTCGATCGACTGAGGCAATGCAGTAGTCGGTTACTGCATTCGCCAGCGAACCGACGCAATCAGGAGCGCTCACCAGCACCACGGGATACCGTTCTGACGTGCGCTTGTCGTGGCCGCTGACCGGTCGCAGCGGGCAGATGCAGACGATCGAGTCCGCCCTCGCGGCGCCGGATGTGGCCGGCGTCGTCATCTGCGGTGGAGCCGGAGTCGGCAAGAGCAGGATCGCGCGCGAAGTACTCGCCGCGGCGGAATCGTCCCGGCGTCAGGGCAAATGGGCCGTCGGCGCGTCATCGGCCCGCCAGATTCCGCTCGGTGCTTTCACCGCCTGGACCCAGCCAGCCGTGACCGACACCGTTCACCTGGTGCGCGGGGTGATCGAATCCCTGTCCACCGCACCTGCGGGGCAGGGCGTCGTCCTGGCCGTCGACGATGCACACCTGCTGGATGACCTGTCCACGTTCGTCGTCCACCAGCTTGTACACCGACGCTCCGTCAAGGTAATCCTGACCATCCGGGATGACGAACCTGTTTCGCCGGCGCTCCAGGAGATCTGGAAACTCGGCCGGTTCGAGTGGCTCGACCTCAAGCCGCTGTCACAGGACCAGACCGTTGCCCTGCTGACCGAAGCGCTCGGCGGAAGCATCGATATGCTTGCCGCTGAACGCCTTTGGCGACTCACCGACGGAAATGCGCTGTATCTTCGCAACATCGTCGAGCAGGAGGTCACCGACGGTCGCCTGGTGAAGGGGCGCAACGGGTGGCAATGGACCGGGGATCCGGTGCTCCCGCCTGATCTGGTCGGCCTGGTCGAGGCGCGGATGGGCACGCTCGCAGACACCCTCGGCGATGTGATCGACGTGCTGGCTGTGGCCGAGCCCCTGGAGCTGGCGATACTGGCCCGTTTGACCGATCCGGCCGCCATCGAAGAGGCCGAGACCCGCAACCTGGTGACCATGGAGGGCCCCGGCAGCGTGCGAGTCCGGGTGGCCCATCCGCTCTACGCGGAGGTGCGGCGCAGACGGTCGCCACACACCCGCTTGCGTCGGCTCCGCGGACTGGTCGCCGCAGAATGGGCCGCCGCCAAGAACTCCGACGAGATTCAGATGGTGGTGCGGCGTGCGGCACTGAGCATCGACTCCGATCTGGAACCCGACGCCGACCTGTTGGTGAAGGCGGCCCACGGGGCGGTGTGGCTGGCAGACCTTCAACTCGCCGAACGCCTTGCGTCCGCGGCGATCGACTCCGGCGCCGGTGCGGAGCCGAGTTTGATTCGGGCACATGCACTGTCGTGGCTCGGCCAGGGCGAGGAAGCCGAGTCGGTGCTCGATACCCTCGCGGGCCGGGATCTCGGTGACACCGTCCGCGCCCGGCTGGCATTTCTGCGCGCCAGCAACATGCTCTGGGCGCTCGGCAGGCCGGAACGCGCCAGAGAGATCATCGATCAGGCTTCGGATGTCGCCTCGCCGCAGGGCCGCAACTACATCGACGCGTTCCTCACGGTGTTCCACTTCGCCATGGATCAACCCTCTGCGGCCTCACAGGTCTCGGCAGCGCTTGCCGTGCAGGACCTTCCGCCTGTCGTCGGAGCCGAGGTGGCGTGGGCCCTGGCCACGATGGCCGCGGACGCGGGGCGCACCGGCGACGCCGTGTCCGTCGCCGAGGCGGGATACCGCGCTGCCGAGCGCTCGTTCGATGCTCCGCACATGCGGTTCAACATCGCCGACGCCCATGTGAGTGCGCTTGCGCTGGCCGGGCGGCTGCCGGAGGCCCTCGATGTGGCCGATCGGGTCCGTTGCCAGGCCGCCGATCTGCCGGGTGACGCCCAGCTGCTCGGGCCCGCGGTAGCCGGCCGCGCAGCCCTGGCTGCAGGGCGCCTCGATTCCGCGGCCGGGCTTCTCCACGACGCGGTGCTGGGTCTGCAAGCCACCCACTCGTCGGGCTGGGGTTATCGCTATCGCATCCCACTGGCTACCGCGCTGGCTATGCGCGGTACCGTCGCGGACGCTGCCCGCGCGCTGGATCACCAGCGGCGGCCCTTCAGGTCACTGGACTACGAGCACAGTCTGGCCACGGCATGGGTCACCGCCAACGAGGGTTCGGTACGCCAGGCGATCACCACGCTTCTCGGTGCTGCCGAACGGGCCCGCGTCAACGGCCAGCTCGCGGCCGAGGTCCTCTGCCTGCAGACCGCGACTCAGTTCGGGTGCCGCACCTGTGCGGCCCGCTTGACCGAGCTGGCCACGGAGGTGGACGGGCCACGCGCCCAGGTGGCCGCGCGCTTCGCAGCAGCACTCCATGACGGGCGCGCGGCCGAGTTGTGCCGAATATCAGAGGATTTCGAACGGATCGGTGACCTGGTGGCCGCCGTCGACGCCGCGGCGCATGCCGCGCTGGCCTACCGCCGTCAGGACAAGCGTGGCTCGGCCCTGACCTGTTCGACTCGAGCGACCGCGTTGGCGCGGCGATGCGGCGCAGCGGTCACCCCGGCGCTGAGCCAAGCCGCCGAGCCGGTGCCGTTCACCCCTCGCGAGCGCGAGATCGTGATGCTGATCCGTCAGCGGATGTCCAACCCGGAGATTGCTGAGCGGCTGACGCTGTCGCCGCGCACCGTCGAGAGCCACATCTACCGGGCAATGGCCAAGACCGGCACGTCGACTCGCGAAGAGCTGGCAGCACTGCTGGACGACGGCCAGGGTCGGTGAGCAAGACTGCAGTGCTTCGCTACTGACTCGTCGGGGCATCGTCGGCGTCAGGCTTCGACGATGATTACTGCACCAACGCCTGTGTCGGCCCCTCGGCGTCACCTCAGCGCTGCGATCACATTGGCCGGCGCCGGCATCCTCACCGCACACCTGGTTATCGCTTCGCCGGAGTATCCCGAGCCGAGAAGCATCCCCCAGCAGGTCCAGCTGTCCGCCTTCAGCATGTCGTCGGCGGCGCTGGTGCGGCCCGCCATGAGCACGCGGGTCGAATCCACCGGGATCGCCACCCGGACCACCGCTCTGGCGAGCCGGTCGGCGACGGCCGCCAACACCATCGATGACATCGGGAACACGATCAAGCAGCTCTTCGTCGGAGCGGCCGGAGTAGTTGTAGGAGCTCTGTTCCTCGGATTCCTCGCAGTCACCTGGTTCCTTTCAGCGCTGCAAAGCCTGACCCGCCCACAGCCCGCCAGCCCCACCACATCGGCGTCGGCAGCAGCAGCGGCCGCATCGGGTCAGCGCGTGAATGCGCCTCAGCACCGCCGTGAGCGCAGCCACGCCGCCACGGCCACCCGTGCCGCACGGGCACCCATCGCTGCACATTCCACCGGGCGCAGCGCGCGTCGCCACGCCGACGATGCCAAGGGATGACGGGAGCGCTGCCGCGGCCACGTCGATCGGCGACAGGATGGCCAGCGAGTTGGCCGCCGCTCGCAACGCCCAGGAGCAGCCCTGCGCCGACGAGTCAGAATCCGTCGACGAACACGGAGCAGCTCACTCGTGACTCCCGATCGCTGCGGCCATGCCTGCCGCCCACTCCCGATGTCCTTCGTAGCCAAGCGATCCGGCCAGGTCCAGGTAGTCGGCCGAGAGATCACGGTAGCCGGCATCATCCCCATGGGCAGCCGCGAGCAGCGCTCTCAACCGCAGCAGCGTGATCCGGACAATCCCCGCAGGCTCCAACTCGGCCAGCTGCGCAATGAGAGTCTCCGACTCCAGCAGGTCGGCGTCGCTGCCCCGCTCCATCAGAGTCTCCGCCAGAATCGCTGTGCAGCAGACGATCCAGCCGATCCGGTGCGCTTCGCGAAGCTCGTTCACGGCGTTGCGCATCTGGTTGATCGCGGCATCACGGTCACCGAGCCTGGCGTATTCCCTGGCCGCACAGACAGTGGCCAACGGAACCAGAGAGGGCGACCTTTCGGGTAGCCACTTGTCACGTGCCTGGACCATGAGCCCCAGCCCCCGGGCACGGTCCGCGTCACCGGTAGCGTGCAAAAGCGCCACTGCGAGACCGAATTTCGATCCGATCACGGAGAAGTCGTTGCTCGCAGCCTCAGCCTCCTGCGCTGCCTGCTCGATGATGCGGATGGCAGCGTCATCGGCTCTCAGGACGCCATACAGCAGCGCGCCGTACGCCCACACTGTAACCAGCGCGAAGGCCGACGGTCCGGCGCGCCGGGCCATGGCCACGGCGTCCTCGAGGTCCTGTCGCCACCGGGGTCGACCGAGCCACCATCCGGCAAGGCCGCGAAAGACGAGCGAGATCGCAAGGGGGGAAACGATTCCGAAGACCGATCCCAGTGTCGGGTTGCCATCGGCGAGCTCGACGAGCCGATCTGACCAGGTGGCGATCGCATCGATGTCCCCGCTGTTGAACCAGTTGGCGAAGGCCACGAAGGCCAAGCCAAGTGTCAACGCGGGGTCACCGATCGAGTCCAGGAGCTCCATCTGTTCTGACGCCAGCCGTGACCCCTCGCCGGGGCGCCCCGCGTAGAGCAGCTCGGAAGCCAGCCCCGTCATGCCGATGGCCAGCGACACTCTGTCGCCGGCCGCGGTGCACAACGTCCGCAGCTCCTCGAAACGACCCCAGCTGTCCTGCACGACCTCGGCCTGCCAGTCGGTGACACACAGCATGGTCCGCGGAGCGATGCGCATCGCGAGTTGCCCGTCACCGTCGGGAATTCGGTCGGCAATCCGGCACGCCCGCTCCCAGTTCACGCGGGCCGCGCCGACATCCCTATTGATCGACCACGCGGCGGCGCGCATGTTCCAGCCGTAGGCCGCGTGCAGATCGCCTGCGGCATAGAGATGTTCGGCGATCAAGGCGGCGTTCTCGTCCGCCGACTCCGGCGCACGCGCTTGTATGACGGCTGCCAGCCTGCGATGCCACTCTGAGCGAGCCGATTTCAGCTGTGACTCGTAGGCGACTGCTTTGATCAGGGGATGGCGGAAGTCGTACTCGGGGGTCGGCGTGAGCCGCACCTGGTCGATGAGTTCAACCCGGAGTAACTCGTCGAAGGCCGGTTCGATCCCCAAGGTGATCAGGATGTCCGGCCCGAACCGCGCCCCGATCACCGCTGCCGCATGCAGCGTTCGCTTCGCCGGCTCGCTGAGCCGGTCCACGCGTGCGGTGATCGCGGCCTGAATGGTGGCCGGAACGCTCAGCTCACCGACATCGGTGGCACAAACATAGGCTCCGCGTTCCCCGGTCAGCACACCCCGCTGCACCAGTTCCCGCACTATCTCCTCGGTGAAGAACGGATTTCCCGCCGCCCGCGCTCCGATGATCCGGCCCAGATCCGCGACCGACGGATCAGTGCCCAGCAGCGCGACGATCAACGCCTGCGTATCCGAATCGGCAAGGGGCAACAGGACGACCGCCTGCGCGCCGGGAATCCGGGCCAACGCGCCGTCGTAGTCCGGGCGATACGTGATCAGCACCAGCGCAGGCGTCCGTGCGATAACCGCAAGGAAGTCGGCCATCATCGACTCGCTGACCGGGTCGATCCAGTGCGCGTCCTCGATCACCAGCAGGACGGGCGTGGTGCGGCTCAGCGACGCGGAGTTGACCAGCGTGGTGAACCGGCGCCGCCTGGCGTCCGGATCGATCTGCGGCAGCGGCTCGCCGGGGTCGGCGATGCCGAGCAGGTCGTCGAACAACAGCAGGTCGACGGGGTCGGCGTGCGGAAGCGCCGCGCGGACCCGGTCCCTGGCTGCTTGGCCTTCGAGGTCGGCCGCTCCGGTGGCGGCCCGCAACAGCTGGGCCACCGCGTGAAAGGGCACTTCGGCGGTGTGCGACTCGCAGAAGGTCCACCTCACCTCAATCCCACGGCGGGCCGCCAATGCCGCGGCTTCGCGGGCCAGCCGGGATTTTCCGATCCCGGGCGGACCGGCAATCCGCACCACCCCGCCCTGGCCGCCGACCGCCCTGTCCATCTGCGCGTCGAGTGCCGCCATCTCCCGATGCCGACCGACCAGACTCACCTCGGCGCGTTCGGCCAGCGACTGGCGAATCGCCAGGAGGCGGCGGGCGCGCACGGGTTCGTCAGATCCCTTGACGTGCAGCCATTGGAAGTCCGACAGCTCGGTGCGATGTTCGACGAGCCGCGCGGTGTAGTCGGACAGCAGCACGCCACCGGCAGGGGCGACGGATTCGATCCGCTGTGCGAATCCCACCGTCTCCCCGGTGGCGGCGTAACCGAGGACCCCGGAACCGATCCGGCCCGCGATGACCTGCCCGGAGTTCAGACCGACCCGGACGCTGACGTCGACGCCGTCGCGGCGCTGGACCTCCGCCGCGAGCCGGCGCGCCTCGTCCTGCATGTCCAGGGCCGCCATGCAGGCCCGAAGGGCGTGGTCCTCCAGCGCCACGGGGGCACCGAACAACGCCATGACACCGTCGCCGTTGTACTCCACCGTCCCGCCGTAGCGGCGGGCCACGGCCGCCGTGCGTTCCAGCAGTTCGGTCATGACTTCGCGGAGTCGCTCGATGTCCAGGGCTGCCGCGATGGCCATCGAGCGCACCACATCTGCGAACAGCACCGTCACCTGCTTGTACTCCGAGGCTCCCGGCGACTCCGTGACAGGTGATCCGCATTGCTCGCAGAATCGGGCGCCCTCGTGTGTTCTGGCCCCACACGACGAGCACATCGCGCTCCTCGACGTCACCGCACCCCCGGCCCCTACCAACCCGTCACGTCAGGGTAGGGCCCGGCAGCGGTCCATGCACCCGACTTTGTCGGTACGACCTGGCAGTCTGGTGAGGTGAGTCCCGCCGACCTGATGTCCCGGTTCAGTCCGCTGACCCGGAATTGGTTCGCGGGCACGTTCGTCGAGCCCACCCCGGCCCAGGCCCTGGCGTGGTCGGCGATCGCCGACGGGGACAACACCCTGGTCATCGCACCGACCGGGTCGGGCAAGACGCTCGCGGCCTTCCTGTGGGCGATCGACCGGCTGGCTCACGAGCCGGCCGCCGACACCGGCGGGCAGGAGCGTAGCGACCGGGGGATTAGAAGAAGCACCCGAGTGCTCTACGTCTCGCCGCTGAAGGCTCTGGCGGTCGACGTCGAACGCAATCTGCGCACTCCCCTCACCGGGATCACCCGCATCGCCGAACGCGAGGGGGTGCCGGCCCCGCAGATCAGTGTCGGGGTGCGCTCCGGTGACACCCCGCCTGCCGAGCGCCGCGGGCTGATCACCCGGCCGCCGGACATCTTGATCACCACACCGGAGTCGCTGTTCTTGATGCTGACCTCGGCGGCGCGCGAAACCCTCACCGGTGTGCAGACGGTGATCGTCGACGAGGTGCACGCGGTGGCCGGCACCAAACGCGGCGCCCACCTGGCGCTGTCACTGGAACGCCTCGACGCGCTGCTACAGAAGCCGGCGCAGCGCATCGGCCTGTCGGCCACGGTCCGCCCGCCAGAAGAGGTGGCCCGGTTCCTCTCCGGTGCCCGCCCGACAACGATCGTGGCGCCGCCGGCGGCGAAGACGTTCGAGCTCACCGTGCAGGTGCCTGTCCCCGATATGGCCAATCTGGAGAACAACACCATCTGGCCCGATGTCGAGGCGCGCATCGTCGACCTCATCGAGGCGCACAACTCGACGATCGTATTCGCTAACTCCCGCCGTCTCGCCGAGCGACTCACGTCCCGTATCAACGAGATTCACGCCGAACGCTCCGGCATCGAACTGGCGGGTCCACCCAACCGGGCAGTGCCAGGCGGGCCGCCGGCCCATGTGATGGCCAGTGGGCAGACCTTCGGTGCCGACCCGCTGCTGGCCCGGGCGCATCACGGCTCGGTGTCCAAGGAGCAGCGCGCCGCCGTCGAGGACGACCTGAAGACCGGGCGGCTGAAGGCCGTGGTAGCGACGTCCAGCCTGGAACTCGGAATCGACATGGGCGCAGTCGATCTGGTGATCCAGGTGGAGGCGCCGCCCTCGGTGGCCAGTGGACTCCAACGTATCGGCCGAGCAGGCCACCAGGTCGGAGAGATCTCCCGCGGTGTGCTGTTCCCGAAGCATCGCACCGATCTGATCGGCTGCGCAGTCAGCGTACAGCGGATGCTCGCCGGGCAGATCGAGACCATGCGGGTGCCCACCAATCCGCTCGACATCCTGGCCCAGCACACGGTGGCTGCCTGCGCGCTGGAGCCGATCAGCGCCGACGAATGGTTCGACGTGGTACGCCGCAGTGCGCCGTTCGCGACGTTGCCGCGCAGCGCCTTCGAGGCGACGCTGGATCTGCTGTCGGGCAAGTATCCGTCGACTGATTTCGCCGAGCTGCGCCCGCGGCTGGTCTACGACCGGGACAGCGGCACGCTGACCGCCCGCCCCGGCGCGCAGCGATTGGCCGTGACGTCCGGCGGAGCGATACCCGACCGCGGCATGTTCACGGTCTATCTGGCCACCGATTCCGAAAAGCCCTCCCGGGTAGGCGAACTCGACGAAGAGATGGTGTATGAGTCGCGCCCTGGTGACGTCATCTCGCTGGGCGCCACCAGCTGGCGCATCGCCGAGATCACCCATGACCGGGTGCTGGTGATCCCCGCACCGGGGCAGCCCGCCCGGCTGCCGTTCTGGCGCGGCGACGACGCGGGGCGCCCCGCCGAACTGGGCCAGGCGGTGGGCCGATTCACCGGCGAGCTGGCCGGGCTGGACCGGGAGAGCTTCGAAAGCCGCTGCGCCGATTTGAGTTTCGCCGACTATGCCACCGACAACCTGTGGCAGCTGCTCGACGACCAGCGCACCGCCACCAAGATCGTGCCCAGCGACACCACACTGCTGGTGGAGCGTTTCCGCGACGAGCTGGGCGACTGGCGGGTGATCCTGCACTCGCCCTACGGCCTCAAGGTGCACGGCCCGCTGGCGCTGGCAGTCAGCCGCCGCCTGCTGGAGCGCTACGGCATCGACGAGAAGCCGACCGCCTCGGATGACGGGATAATCGTCAGGCTGCCCGACACTGTGGCCGATTCGGGGGACAGCCCACCGGGGGCTGACCTCTTCGTCTTCGAACCCGACGAGATCGAACCGCTGGTGACCACTGAGGTCGGTGGCTCGGCGTTGTTCGCCTCCCGGTTCCGCGAATGCGCCGCCCGCGCCCTGCTGCTACCCAAACGCCACCCCGGCAAACGGTCGCCATTGTGGCACCAGCGACAGCGTGCGGCCCAATTGCTGGACGTGGCAAGGAAATACCCCGACTTCCCCATCGTTTTGGAAACGGTGCGGGAATGCCTGCAGGACGTCTACGACGTTCCGACGCTGACCGATCTCATGAGCCGGATCGCACAGCGGCGGGTACGGCTGGTCGAAGTCGAGACGCCCACCCCGTCACCGTTCGCCGCCTCGTTGCTGTTCGGCTACGTCGGGGCGTTCATGTACGAGGGCGACAGCCCCCTGGCCGAGCGCCGGGCCGCCGCCCTGTCGCTGGACAGCTCACTGCTGGCTGAACTGCTGGGCCGTGTGGAGCTACGCGAACTGCTCGACCCGGACATCATCGCGGCGACAGCTCGCCAGCTTCAGCATCTGTCCGAGGACCGCAAGGCCCGCGACGCCGAAGGTGTGGCCGACCTGCTGCGCCTGCTCGGCCCGCTGACCGAGGACGAGATCGCCGAACGTTGCACCGCGCCCGACGTCGGTGGCTGGCTGGCCGGGCTGCACACCGCGCGGCGGGTTCTGCCGGTGTCCTACGCGGGGCAGTCGTGGTGGGTGGGCATCGAGGACATCGGCCGGCTGCGCGACGCGGTGGGGGTGGCCGTTCCGGTCGGGGTGCCGGCGAGCTTCACCGAGACGGTGCCCGATCCGCTCGGCGAGCTGATGGGCCGGTTTGCCCGCACCCGGGGACCGTTCACCACCGCGGAGGCGGCGGCGCGATTCGGTTTGGGCCTTCGGGTGGCCGCCGACGTGTTGGGCCGGATGGCGTTGGACGGCAAGCTCGTTCGCGGCGAGTTTATTGCCGGGCCGGCGGCTGACCAGTGGTGTGACGCCGAGGTGCTGCGTATTCTTCGCCGCCGCTCACTTGCGGCGCTGCGTGCGCAAGTCGAGCCGGTCAGCACCAGGGCCTACGCCCGGTTCCTGCCCGCGTGGCAGCAGGTCGGCCGGTCGGCGACATCCGGCGTGGACGGCCTGGCGGCCGTGGTCGATCAGCTCGCCGGTGTGCCCATCCCGGCCTCGGCGGTGGAACCGCTGGTGTTCGGGCCGCGGGTCCGCGACTATCAGCCCGCGATGCTCGACGAGTTGCTGGCCTCCGGGGAGGTGACGTGGTCAGGTGCCGGGTCCATCTCCGGCAGCGACGGCTGGATCGCGTTCCACCACGCCGACACCGCACCGCTGACGCTGGCCGCGCCTGCCGAGATCGATTTCACCGACACCCATCGCGCCATCTTCGACGTGCTGGGTTCACCGGGTGAGGCGCGCGGGGCGTTCTTCTTCCGCCAGCTCGTGCAGGGTTCGGAAGACGTGTTCAAAGCCGCTCTGTGGGAACTGATCTGGGCGGGCTGGATCACCGGCGACACCTTCGCACCGGTGCGCGCCATGCTCGGCGGCGGCCGCAAACCGGGCAGTCGTCGACCGGCAGCACCCGCGCACCGGCAGCGTCGAGCGCCGAGGCTGAGCCGCTATTCGGTGGCCAACCCGCAGAACCGGGCTGCCGACCCGACGGTGGCCGGTCGCTGGTCGGCGCTACCCGCCAGAGAGCCGGACTCGACACTGCGGGCACACTTTTCCGCCGAGCTGCTGCTGAGCCGCTACGGCGTGCTGACCAAGGGTGCGGTGGCGACCGAGGGAGTGCCCGGCGGGTTCGCCATGCTGTATAAGGTGCTCAGCGGATTCGAGGAGGCGGGCCGCTGTCAGCGGGGGTATTTCGTCGAATCGCTCGGTGGCGCCCAGTTCGCCGTCGCGTCGACCGTGGACCGGCTGCGCACCTACCTCGACGGTGTCGACCAGGAACGCCCGGACTACCACGCCGTCGTGCTGGCCGCGGCCGACCCGGCCAACCCCTACGGGGCCGCGCTGCCCTGGCCCACCCGGACCGAGTCCGACGCCAGCCACCGGCCCGGGCGCAAAGCGGGTGCCTTGGTGGTGATCGTCGACGGCGAACTGGTGTGGTTCCTCGAGCGCGGTGGACGTTCGCTGCTGAACTTCAGCTCCGATGAGGAGGCGCAGCGTGCGGCCGCCGGGGCGCTGACCGAACTGGTGGGCAGTGGCCGGGTCGGTGGCGTTCTTGTCGAGAAGCTTGATGGGGTGCCCGTCCTGGAGGCGAGTGCGCACCCTGATCGCCGGGTCACCGCCGATGCCCTCGTGAGCGCCGGGTTCGCCCGCACTCCGCGCGGCCTGCGACTGCGGTAGGGCGCTGAGGCTCAGCGAGCAGCCAGAACGGCGACCCCTGGTCCAGCGAGGTCGGCCAGGGCGCTGGGTCGTCCGGCCATCGCCATCAGGAGTGCTTCGCCCCGACCCCACACCGGCTTCCCGCGTCCAGCCGCCCAATCGAGGTCAGTGGCGATCAGCCGAACGCCCCGCGTGGCCGAGGCGCCACGGATAAGCGGAGCCGTTCTGGCGAAGTTCAAAGCCTCCCTAAGCCGCTCGGCAGGAATAGTCCGTGGCAGGGCCAGCGGGCGACGTATGTCTTGTTGGTGGATCATGCACTCCACCAAGGTCACTCTGCCGCCGTAGCCTGACCCGATGCTCCGGGGGACTATGCCGGCACGCATGCGCTCAGCGATCTCACGCGACAGACATCCCGAATTCGCGGACAAGTCATGCGCATTGAGTCGATCAATTCGGAAACGATGACGCAGGAGTGCGACGACGAACTCAGCACAACTGCGGTCTAGATAAGCAGTCACGTGGGCCACTACGTCCCCGGCAGACCAATCCCCACACAGACTCGGCGCCTGCCATTGCGCTCACGTTCATTCCTGAAAACTGTCGCACATCAGCCGCCCGAGGCTCAGAACTTGTCACCCCCAGGTGGCATACTAGAACACATGTTCGAATCCTTCGATGAGCCCGCGCTCCTCGACACCATGCGTCACGCTCAGCGTCGCGAGCGGGTGGCCGTCGCCGAGCGAATCCTGGCTGCCGGACGGCTGGCTCAGCGTCGCATCAGCGAATCCGGCACCGACAATCGCGAGCAATGGTGCATCGACAACTGGGAAGTGGTGGCCGCCGAGGTCGGCGCCGAATTGGGGATCAGCCGCAATCGCGCCTCGTCACAAATGCAGACCGGGCTGGACCTCATCGAACGGCTACCGAAATTCGCCGCAGTCTTCGCCGCTGGTGAGGTCGAGCTTCACATCGTGCGGGCCGCGCTGCATCGTACCGGGCTGATCACAGACGACGATGCCCTCGCCAGCATCGACGACCGCATCGCGACCAACGCGCCCAAGTGGAATGCACTGTCCCGGAACAAGATCACCGAGATCATCGACTGGTTCGTTCGAGACCTCGATCCAGATGGAGTGCGCAACGAACGCCGTGCCGACGATGATCGTCACGTTGAAGTCGGACCCGGCCGTGACGGCATGTCTCAGCTCTGGGGTTCTGTGCGCGCCCCCGACGCGGCGTTGTTCAGTCGCCGGCTCGATCAGCTCGCCGCCACGGTGTGCTCCGATGACCCCCGCACCAAGCGGCAACGCCGGGCCGACGCACTGGCCGCGCTGGCGGCCGGCGCATCGACCATGGTCTGCGGCTGCGGCTCGAATGACTGCCCCGCCACCCAGACCAGCACCGCCGACACGGGACAGATCGTCATCCATCTCCTTGCCGAAGCCGAGACTGTCACCGGCAACGGCAACGCAGCCGGATTCGTCTCCGGTTTCGGTGCCGTCCCTGCAGACACGGTGCGGGCTTTGGCCGCCCGGGCTCGGCTGCGGACGGTGACCAGCAGCAAGGAGCTCAAGGCCGAGCCGAACTATCGGCCATCACCCGCCTTGGCCGAGTTCGTCCGCTGCCGCGACTTGACGTGCCGGTTCCCCGGCTGCGATCGGCTTGCCGAGGTGGCCGACATCGACCACACCGTGCCGTACCCCTTCGGTCCGACCCACCCGTCGAACCTCAAACTCCTGTGCCGGCTGCACCATCTGTTGAAGACCTTCTACGGGGGTCCCGGCGGGTGGGCTGACCAACAACTACCCGACGGCACAGTCATCTGGACATCCCCGACCGGCCGTACCTACACCACGAAACCTCATGGGGCACTGTTCTTCCCGCAACTCTCGGTACCCACCGAGGAGTTGACGCCGCCCACCACCCCGACACCCCTAAATCCGGGCCGAGGTCTCATGATGCCTACCCGCCGAAGAACCCGGACACAGGACCGGGCGGCGCGGATCCAATGGGAACGCAACCTCAACGAGGCGCGTGCGGCTGCTGATCCGCCGCCCTTCTAAGCTGGAGCAGTGCCTGAGGGCGACACCGTTTTCCGCACCGCGGCCGACCTGCGCGAGGCGCTGGTGGGTAAAACGCTGACCCGCTGTGACGTGAGGGTGCCGCAGTACGCGACCGTCAACCTTGCCGGCGACACCGTCGACGACGTACTCTCCCGGGGCAAGCACCTGTTCATCCGGGTCGGCGCAGCCAGCATCCATTCGCATCTGAAGATGGACGGCAGCTGGCGCGTCGCCCCCCGGGGCACACCGACCAGGCAGGCCTACAAGATTCGAATCCTGTTGGAGACCGGAGATATTCAGGCCGCGGGCATCGACCTGGGCGTTCTGGAGATCCTCGACCGCGAACACGATATGGACGCCGTCGCACACCTCGGCCCAGATCTGCTCGGCCCCGACTGGGACCCGAACCTCGCCGCGGCCAATCTCACCGCGGACCCTTCCCGGCCGATCGCCGCCGCCCTGCTGGATCAACGTGTCATGGCCGGGGTGGGCAACGTGTACTGCAATGAGCTGTGTTTCGTGTTCGGCCGGCTACCCACCAGCCTCGTCGGGATCTTGAATGATCCGCTGCGGCTGGTGAATCGGGCCCGAGACATGCTGTGGGTCAATCGCTCACGGGTGAATCGCACCACCACCGGCAACCGCAGAACCGGTCAGGAGTTGTGGGTGTACGGCCGCGCGGGGCAACCATGCCGACGCTGTGGAACACGCATCGAACGTGCGGAGTCCGCTGACGCCACCGGCGAGCGGGTTACGTACTGGTGTCCGTCGTGCCAACGCTGATCGGGTGGCCGATCTCCGCCATCACCTTGGCCACCTCGTCCTCGAGCGAGTTGACCGTCGACTTGTCCATCCGCAAGGCCGTGGTCTTGGCCGCGCGATACAACGTCTTCTCCACCGGTTCCCGACCGTTCGGGTAGACCACGGCGAGCACCACACCGGTGCTGGCCTCCAGCGCCTCGCCGATCTCGTGGCGCAGGCCGATACGCAGTTCGTGCTCGGCGAAGGATGCGACGAGCACGCCGGCCGCCCCGCCGAGCAGAACGCCCAGCCCGACCGGCGGGATGAAGACGCCCAGCAGGAAACCCAGGCCGGCGCCGATCCCCGCACCGACCCGCCCGTGCCGGTTGTGTGCCTCGACGACGTGGGGCTGGCCGTCCTCGTCCTTGGTGACCAGAACCGCGGCGCGCAACTCCATGCCGTGCTTGATCCGCTTCTCCAACTCGTGGAAATCGGTTGTCGCACGGTCGAGATCGCCGTAAGCGGCTACCAGGATCAGCTCATGGTCGTCATCCATGGGTCCATAGTGACCCAGGTCACGTCACCGCGATAGGGGCCTAAAGCCACCCCGGCGAGGGCATTGCGGCCCTCAGCCGAGCATCCACTGCGATGTCGCCACCAGGTCGCCCTGCACCAGCGCGGCGGCGCGATGCTCGTGCACCTTCTGGTAGCCCGGGTCGAGCACCATGTCGACGAAGGCCTGCGGCGACGGGTACTCGACCACCAGGATCGCATCCCACCACGGCCGCTCGCCGTCGCCGATGACATTGTGCGGAGTGGTGCCCGCGTAGCGAACGACACCGCCGACCCGCTCCAGGTGCGGCACCACCTCGCGGGAGTAGGTCAGGTAGTGCGCCAAGCCGTCGCCCTCGTGGAACTTCAGCAGGTTGATCATCACCACCGGCGCATCCGCGGGCAGGTTGGCGAACGCCTTGAGGTTCACCGGACGGTCGTCGACAGCATTGGACATTTCAATCTCCTTGAGCGGGTTGATTATTGACAGAAAGCGATGCGCCGATCCGCTGCCGCAGGAAGGGCAGCACGTGCGCGGCGACCCGATCGGTCTGTTCCAGCCACGCCCAGTGGCCGACGCCGGGCAGGATGTTGACCTGCACCCGCGGGAAGGCCTGGACCTGGCGATGCGCCTGCTCGACCGGCAGGTAAGAGTCGGCGTCGCCCCACACCACCAGGGCGTCATGGTCGTGTGCGCGCAGTCGTGGCGCCAAAGCCGCGACGTCGTCGACTCGGGTGGAGCGGTAGAGCTTGAGCACCGCGCGTTTGGTCTCGGCCGGCACCAGGTGCCGGGCGATGGTGTCGACCCACTCCCGCGACAGGCCACGGTTGTCCCGGCCCAGCACGGCCCGGGCCACACCGAGCGTGGTCCGTCGCATCATCAGCTCGCCGAGCAGCGGTGTGCGCCAGATGCGCGCCATCCGGTGCCAGCGGTAGCCGATCATCACGCCGGTGTTGATCAGCGTGATGCTGCCGACCTGCTCGGGATGGTCCGCCGCCCAGGTCACCGCGAACGGGCCGCCGAAATCGTGGGCCACCAGGTGCACGCGCTCGATACCGAGCTGACGGATCAGGCTGTCGAGGAACCTCGCGTACCCGGCCACGGTGTAATCCCCGTCGGCGCGGGCGTCGGCGGCACCGAAACCCGGCAGATCGGGAGCGACGACGGTGGCGAACTCGGCGACGCGCGCCATCAACGGCATCCAGTCGGCGCCCGCATCGGGGTTGCCGTGCACGAACAACACCGCCTTACGAGGTGCGCCGTGGCCGCCGATGTGGACCGACGTGGTGAGACCGTCGACGGTGATTCGCCGGGTTGTGATCGACGTCATGGCGCCATGGTCCCGCACCCCGACCGCTGGAGCCTTGACATTCGGCGACCAAAACTTGACATTTGAGGACATGTCGATCGTGCGCGGCACATCGCTGTCGAACTATCCGCACCTCGTCAGCCAACTCGGCGGTGACCCGGCCGCGCTGCTGACCGCGGCCGGGATAGACCCGTCCGCCGTCGGATGCCACGACGTGTTCGTCCCGCTGCCGCGGGTCGCGGTGGCCATCGAGTCGGCCGCCGCCGCGACGAACACTCCCGGCTTCGGCCGCCGGCTGGCGCAGTTGCAGGGCATCGAGATCCTCGGCCCGGTCGGCGTGGCCGCCCGCACCGCGGCCACCGTCGCCGACGCGTTGCGCATCTTCGAGAACTTCCTGTCCGCCTACAGCCCGGCGATCAGCCTGCGCACCACAACGCTCGACGACCCGGAATGCACCTTCATCGAGTACCTGATGATCGGCCGCGACCTGCCCCTGCACCCGCAGGGCAATGAACTGTCGCTGGGCGTCACACTCCGGGTGCTGCGATTCCTGCTCGGCGACCGATACTCCCCGCTGTCGGTGCACATCCCGCACGAACCGCTGACCGCGGTCGACGACTACTGGGACTATTTCGGCTGCCGCCCGGTATTCGACCAGCACACAACAGGTTTCAGGATGGGTTTCACGATCCGCACCGCCGACCTGACCCGCCCGCTGCGGCCCGACAAACTCGCGCACGACGCGGTGGTCGGCTACCTGAGCACCATCACCACCGCCGAGCCGCGCATCGTGGCATCCGTCGCGACGCTGGTGCGCCAGCTGCTGCCCAGCGGCACCGTCACGCTCGACCTGGTTGCCGAACAACTCAACCTGCACCCCAAGGCATTACAGCGGCGACTGGCAGCCGACGACACCACCTTCGCCGCGATCGTCGACACCGTGCGCCGCGAGCTCGCTGAGCGCTACCTACGCGACACCCGAATGACGTTGGCACACTTGGCCCGAGAACTGGGCTACGCCGAGCAGAGCGTCCTCACCCGCAGTTGCCACAGATGGTTCGGCGGCGGCCCCGCCGCGTACCGTAAACAGTTACAGGACAGCTGAACTGCAGAAGCTGCGGCGCTCACCGGTGAACGGATCGTCGAACTCCAGCCGGTGTGCCAGCAGAGCCAGCGGCGCCGAGAAGTCGTCGGCGGCCACCTCGACGACCTCCGGGTAGAGCGGGTCGTTATCGATCGGAATGCCCAGCGACGCCATGTGCACCCGCAGCTGGTGCGTACGCCCGGTCCGCGGCGTGAGCCGGTAGCGTCCGTCACCGAGCGCCTCGATCAGCGTTTCGGCATTGGGCTCACCGGGTTCTTCCACGGCCTGGAAGTGGCCACGCCGCTTGATGATTCGGCTGCGCAGCAGCATAGGGAACTCGACGGTCGGCGGCACCGACGAGCGGGCCAAATAGGTCTTGCTCACCACACCCCGGGCGAACAGCGTCTGATACGCACCGCGAACCTCACGGCGGGCGGTAAACAACAGCACCCCCGCGGTGAGCCGGTCCAACCGGTGCGCCGGGCTCAGTTCAGGCAGATCGAGTTCGCGGCGCAGCCGCACCAGGGCGGTCTGCGCAACGTGTCGGCCGCGCGGCATGGTGGCCAGGAAATGCGGCTTGTCGACCACGACGATGTCGTCATCGCGGTGCAGCACCGGAATGTCGAAGGGCACCTCGACTTCGTCGGGCAGCTCCCGATAGAGGAAAACGTGCGCGCCGGCCGGCAGTGTCGCCGCCGCATCGATCAGCGTCCCATCGGCGTCGACCACTTCACCGGCGAGCACCTTGGCCCGCCCGTCCGGGCCGAATCGCCGCTCGAACTCGTCGGCCACATTGCCGCCCTGCAACCGCAGCCGCGCCGGCCCCAGACCGTCGCGCACCGGCAGTGGCGGGCGACGGCTCACACCAACGGCACCGGTTCGAGAATCTCCGCGCGGGCCTCCGGCGCGGAGGCGCGCAGCGCGTCGGCCGAGGCGTCGTCGGGCTGGGCCTGCGACAGCACCTCCGCTTCCACCCGCGCCAGATACGTCGCCACCTCGCGGGCGCAGTCGGCGTCACTCCAGCCCAGGATCGGGGCGACGATGTCGGCGACCTCGGCCGCGCAGTCCACCCCGCGGTGCGGGTACTCGATCGAGATCCGCATCCGCCGGGCCAGGATGTCCTCCAGGTGCAGCGCTCCCTCGGCGGCCGCCGCGTAAGCGGCCTCGACCTTCAGGTACACCGGGGCGTCGGTGATCGGCTCGAGCAGCTCCGGCCGGGCGACCGCGAGCGCCAGCACCTCCCCGATCAGCGAGCCGTAACGGTCCAGCAGGTGGCGCACCCGGTAGGGGTGCAGGCCGTAGCGGGCACCGACCGTCTGGGTTTGGTTGACCAGCGCGAAGTAGCCGTCGGCGCCCATCAGCGGCACCTTCTCGGTGATCGACGGCGCCACCCGGGTCGGGATGTACTCGGCTGCGGCGTCCACCGCGTCCTCGGCCATCACCCGGTAGGTGGTGTACTTACCGCCCGCGATGGCGACCAGCCCCGGTGAGGGCACCGCCACCGCATGCTCGCGGGACAGCTTCGAGGTCTCCTCGCTCTCCCCGGCCAGCAGCGGCCGAAGGCCCGCATACACCCCGTCGATGTCGTCGTGGGTGAGCGGGGTGGCCAGCACCGTGTTGACGGTGTCGAGGATGTAGTCGATGTCGACCTTGGTGGCCGCGGGGTGAGCCAGGTCGAGATTCCAGTCGGTGTCGGTGGTCCCGATGATCCAATGGGTGCCCCACGGGATGACGAACAGCACCGACTTCTCGGTGCGCAGAATGATCGCCACCTCGGAGACGATCCGGTCGCGCGGGACCACGATGTGCACGCCCTTGGAGGCGCGCACCCGGAAGCGGCCGCGTTCCTTGCTCAGCGCCTGGACTTCGTCGGTCCACACCCCGGTCGCGTTGATCACCACGTGCCCGCGCACCTCGGTGACCGCGCCGTCCTCGGAATCACGAATGGACGCCCCCACCACCCGGTCGCCCTCCCGCAGCAGCGACACCACCTGGGTGGAGGTGCGCACCACCGCGCCGTAGTGAGCGGCGGTACGAGCGACGGTCATGGTGTGACGGGCGTCGTCGACCACGGTGTCGAAATATCGGATGCCGCCGATCAGCGAGCTGCGCTTGAGTCCGGGTGCCAGCCGCAGCGCACCTGATTTGGTCAGATGCTTTTGTGCCGGAACGGATTTCGCGCCACCAAGCTGGTCGTAGAGGAAGATCCCCGCCGCGATGTATGGCCTCTCCCACACCCGCTTGGTCAACGGGAACAGGAATGGCAGGGGCTTGACCAGATGCGGCGCCAGCGTCGTCAGCGACAGCTCCCGCTCGTGCAGCGCCTCGCGCACCAGGCCGAACTCCAGCTGTTCGAGGTAGCGAAGGCCACCGTGGAACATCTTCGAACTCCGGCTGGAGGTACCGGAGGCGAAGTCACGGGCCTCGACCAGAGCCACCTTCAGCCCGCGGGTCGCGGCATCCAGGGCACAACCGGCGCCGACGACTCCGCCGCCGATGACGATGACGTCGAACTGTTCGCTACCCAGGCGTTCCCAGGCCTGTGCACGTTCCGACGGCCCGAGGGCGGTAAGGGCATTGCCCGGTCGAAGGATCGGGTCGCTCATAGCCCCCAGGCTAGTCGAGATCGTCGTGTGCCATCAGCCGCCGCGCAGCCTCGACGATCGAGCCGGACAACGACGGGTACACCGACAGCGTCTGGGCCAGGTCGGTCACCGAGATGCGGTTTTGCACCGCCAGGGCGATCGGCAGGATCAGTTCCGAGGCGATCGGCGCCACCACGACGCCGCCGATCACCACGCCCGTGGCGGGCCGGCAGAAGATCTTGACGAAGCCGCGCCGCAGCAACGACATCTTGGCCCTGGCGTTGGTGGTCAGCGGCAGCATGATGGTGCGGGCGGGCACGGTGCCGTCGTCGATGGCCGTCTGCGGCACCCCGACCGCCGCGATCTCCGGGCGGGTGAACGTCGCCGATGCCACCGTGCGCAGCCGGATCGGGGCCACCCCCTCGCCGAGGGCGTGATACATCGCGATGCGGCCCTGCATCGCCGCGACCGAAGCCAGCGGCAGCAGACCCGTGCAGTCGCCGGCGGCATAGATCCCCGCCGCCGACGTCCGTGAGACCCGGTCGACCGGAATGTAATTGCCCGGGCCCAGCTCGACACCCACCCGCTCGAGGCCCAGCCCACTGGTGTTGGGCACCGACCCCACCGTCATCAGGGCGTGGCTCCCGTCGACCCTTCGGCCGTCGGCCATCGTCACCCGCACGCCGTTCTCGGTGCGGACCACCGAATCGGCACGGGCATTCTTGACCAGCGTCACACCGCGCTCGGCGAAGGTCTCCTCCAGCACGGCGGCGGCGTCGCTGTCCTCGTGCGGCAGGATCTGGTCGCGGCTGGCCACCACAGTGACGTCCACCCCGAGCTCGGTGTAGGCGTTGCAGAACTCGGCCCCGGTGACACCCGAACCGACGATCACCAGATGCTCTGGCAGATCCTGGAGGTCGTAGAGCTGCCGCCAGGTCAGGATCCGCTCCCCGTCGGGCACGGCGTTGGGCAACACGCGCGGGCTCGCGCCGGTCGCAATCAGGACCACGTCGGCCTTGAGGATGCCGACCTGCCCGCCGGGTGTGGTGACTCTCACACGGTGGTGCGCCATGCCCGGCACGTCGTCGATCAGCTCACCGCGGCCCGCCACCACGTTGACCTTCTCCCGCAGCAGCTGGGTGCCGATGTCGGCGGACTGCGAACGGGCCAGCGTCTTGACCCGGTTGTTGATCTGCGTCAGCGAGATCTTGGCGTCGTCGATGCCGATGTCGAAGCCCAGGCCGGCGGCCCGCCGCAGCTCAGTGCGCACGCCGGTGGACGCGATGAAGGTCTTGGAGGGCACACAGTCGAAGAGCACGCAGGCCCCGCCGATGCCATCGGAGTCGACGACGGTGACCTCGGCGACGTCCTTGCCGCGGCCCGCGGCCACCAGCGCGGCCTCGTAGCCCGCCGGTCCGCCACCGATGATCACGATCCGCGTCGTCACGGGCATATCTAATCACCGGAGTCGGTGCGCTCTCCTGCCTTGCACCCTTTAGGCTTGCCCCGTGCCGCTGTACGCCGCCTACGGATCCAACATGCATCCAGAGCAGATGCTGGAGCGGGCACCGCATTCCCCGATGGCAGGTACGGGCTGGCTGCACGGGTGGCGCCTGACCTTCGCCGGGGAGGACATCGGCTGGGAGGGCGCACTGGCCACCCTCGTCGAAGACCCCGACTCCAGCGTGTTCGTGGTGCTCTACGACATGACGCCGGCCGACGAGGAGACCCTGGATCGCTGGGAAGGCTCCGAGCTAGGCTTCCACAAGAAGATCCGCTGCCGCATCGACCGCGAATCATCGGACACCACAACCGATCCCGTGCTGGCCTGGCTGTATGTGGTGGACGCGTGGGAGGGTGGGCTGCCCTCGGCGCGTTACATCGGGGTGATGGCCGACGCGGCCGAGATCGCCGGCGCCCCGCCGGAGTACGTCCACGACCTGCGTACCCGCCCCGCCCGCAACATCGGCCCGGGCCACGGCGGCGGGTAGGGCTTAGCGCGAGCGGGTGAACTCCCAAGCGTCGGAGACGATCTGGTCGAGCTCGGTGTGCCGGGGCTGCCAGCCGAGTTCGGCGATCGCCTTGGCGCTGGAGGCGATCAGCACGGCCGGGTCGCCAGCACGCCGCTCGACGTCACGCGCCGCGATCGGCTTGCCGACCACCCGCTCGCAGCACGCGATGACCTCGCGCACCGAGAAGCCCGTGCCGTTGCCCAGGTTGTAGATCCGGTGCGAGCCGGGCTGCGCGGTCTGCAACGCCAGCACATGAGCGTCGGCCAGGTCGCGCACATGGATGTAGTCGCGGATGCAGGTGCCGTCAGGGGTCGGCCAGTCGTTGCCGAACACCAGGATCTCGTCGCGGGCGCCGGTGGCGGCCTGCAGCACCAGCGGGATCAGGTGCGTCTCGGTGGCATGCCGCTCCCCCAGCCCGCCGTACGCGCCGGCCACATTGAAGTAGCGCAGGCTGGTGGCGGCCAGACCGTGCGCGGCCGCATACGAGGTGATCGCATGGTCGATGGCGAGCTTGGTGGCGCCGTAGGCGTTGGTCGGACGGGTCGGCGAGTCCTCGGTGATGGGCACCGACTCGGGCTCGCCGTAGGTCGCCGCGGTCGAGGAGAACACCAGCCGCGGCGTCCCGGCGGCGCGCATCGCTTCCAGCAGCTGCAGCGTCTTGACGACGTTGCCGAACCAGTACAGCTCCGGGGACACCACCGACTCACCCACGAGCGACTTGGCCGCGAAATGCAATACGCCGTCGAAGGATCCGTCACCGAGCAACCCCGGCGCGGCCTCGACCATATCGGCCTGCACGAACTGCGCACCCTCGGGCACCGCGTCGGCGTTGCCGGTCGACAGGTCGTCGACCACCACCACCTCGTGGCCCTCTTCGAGGAGCACCTTCGCGCAGACGCTACCGACATACCCGGCCCCGCCGGTCACCAATAGTTTCATTCGAAATCCCCCGCCTGGTCGATGACGTTCACCAGTACCCGCACCCCCACCGCCAGCGCCCGCTCATCCAAGTCGAATGTCGGCTGGTGCAGGTCCAGCTGCGGCCCCTCACCGCTCCACACCCCGAGGCGAGCCATCGCGCCGGGCACCTCTTCGAGGTACCAGGAGAAATCCTCGCCGCCACCGGACTGCTTGGTGTCGGCCAGCGCTCCGGGGTCGACGGCCTCGATGGCGTGCGTCATGATCTGGGTGGACCGCTCCTCGTTGACCACCGGCGGCACGCCGCGGTGGTATCGCAGCGAATGCTCGATGCCCAGCGGTGCCAGCAGACCCGAAACAATCTCGTGCACAAGGCCTTCCATCCCCACCCAGGTTTCCCGGCTGGCGGTGCGGACGGTACCGGCGAGTGTGCCCGTCTGCGGGATCGCATTCGCCGCGACCCCGGCATTGGCCGCACCCCACACCATCACCGTGCTGTGCCGCGGATCGATGCGCCGGGACAGCACCCCGGGCAGCCCGGTGATCAGCGTGCCCATGCCGTAGACCAGATCCGAGGTCAGGTGCGGGCGCGAGGTGTGCCCGCCGGGCGAGTGCAGGGTGATCTCGATCGAGTCGGCCGCCGAGGTGATCGGCCCGGGGATGATCGCCACCCGGCCGACGGCCAGCCGGGGATCGCAGTGCAGGGCGAAGATTCGCGATACCCCGGCCAGGGCGCCCGCGGCGATCGCGTCGATGGCACCACCGGGCATCAGTTCCTCGGCGGGCTGAAAGAGCAGCCGCACACCGACCGGCAGCTCAGGCACCGCGGCCAGCGCGGTCGCGGCGCCCAGCAGCATCGCGGTGTGGGCGTCATGCCCGCAGGCGTGCGCCACGTTCGGCACCGTCGACGAGTACGGCGCACCCGTCCGTTCGGCCATCGGCAACGCGTCCATATCGGCGCGCAGCGCGATCCGCGGCGCATGCTCCGGGCCGAAGTCGCACGTCAGCCCGGTCCCGCCCGGCAGCACCTTGGGGTTGAGTCCGGCATCGACTAGGCGGTCGGCGACGAACTGGGTGGTGGCGAACTCCTGACGGCCCAGCTCGGGGTTGCGGTGGATATGCCGGCGCCACTCCACCAGATCGTCGAAGTGAGCGGCGAGCCAGGATTCGCACACGTCGGCGAGGCTCATGCGCGCACCCGCCGTTGCTGCAGTTCCAACACCCGGTCTCGTTCGGACGGCGTCTCGGCCAAGCGAACTACAGTGCGCGCCAACATGATTGCCCCCTCGGCGACGGCCCGGTCAGCACTGGGTCCGGCGGCCGCCACGGTGAAGCCAGGCTGGTGAATGACCGCGCCGCCGGCGTCGATGCCGACCACGGGGTGGATGCCGGGCAGCAGCTGGGTGACGTTGCCCATGTCGGTGGAACCCAGCGGGAGTGCGGCCTCCACGTCGGCATGCACGGGCTGGCGCCCGAACCGGACCATCTCGTCGCGGAACACCTCCGCCAACCAGGTGTCCGGCTTGAGTTCGGCGTAGGCCGGCGCGGCCTCGACGATCGAATACTCGCAGCCGGTGGCCACCGCGCCGGCTGCAAAACAACCCCGCATCTTGTCCTCCAGCGCCAGCCGCGACGCGCCGTCGGCGGCCCGCATCGTGTACTGCAGCCGGGCCCGCCCCGGGATGATGTTGGTGGCCGCCCCGCCTTCAGTGACGATGCCGTGCGCCATCTGGCCGGGCGCCATCTGCTGGCGAAGCAGCCCGATCGCCACCTGCGCGACGGTTACCGCGTCGGCGGCGTTGACGCCCAGATACGGCGCGACGGCGGCGTGCGACTCGCGGCCGGTGTAGGTCACCGTCACCTCCGAGAGCGACAGCGAGCGGGCGGCCGCGATGTCGATCGGACCCGGGTGGATCATCACCGATGCGACGACGTCGTCGAACACACCGGCGTCGATCAGCAGCGCCTTACCCCCACCGGACTCTTCGGCGGGCGTCCCGATCAGGGCAACGGTCAGCCCGAGATCGTCGGCCACCTCGGCCAGCGCCAGCGCCGCCCCCACCGCCGCCGACGCGATGATGTTGTGCCCGCAGGCGTGCCCGATGCCGGGTAGGGCGTCGTACTCCGCGCAGATCCCGATGACCAACGGTCCGCTGCCGTAGTCGGCGCGGAAGGCGGTATTCAGTCCACCGGGCGCGGCACTGACCTCGAATCCGCGCTCGGCGACCAGCGCTTGGGCCTTCGCACGGCTGCGGTGCTCCTCGAACGCCAGCTCAGGTTCGGCGTGAATCGAGTGCGACAACGCCACCAGGTCGCCACGACATGCGCCGACGACGTCCTCGACCCGGGTCGACGCAGTCAGCGTAGGCATCCCCGCAGTATCTCATTGCGGACTAGGCTCGCAGGCTGTGAGTCCAGACGCCGAGCACGCCGCAGCGGTGATCGCCGAACGCACCTCGGTGGCGCGCCACGACGTCGCCGTCATCCTCGGCTCGGGCTGGGCGCCGGCGGCCGACGCGCTGGGCACACCCGCTGCCGAAATCCCGATGTCGGGCCTGCCCGGGTTCATCCCTCCTTCGGCGCTGGGGCACCGCGGGCGGGTGCTGTCGATCCCCCTGGGATCGCACAATGTGCTGGTCCTGCTCGGCCGGATTCACGCCTACGAGGGTCACGAACTGTGCGACGTCGTGCATCCGGTGCGGACTGCACGGGCGGCGGGCGCCGAGGTCGTGGTGTTGACCAATGCCGCAGGCGGGTTGCGCCCGGAGTATCAGGTCGGCCAGCCGGTGTTGATCAGCGACCACCTCAACCTGACCGCGCGCTCCCCGCTGGTGGGTGCGCATTTCGTCGACCTGGTCGACGCCTACTCACCGAGGCTGCGGGCCCTGGCCCGCGCGGTCGACCCATCGCTGGCCGAGGGTGTCTACGCGGGGCTGCCGGGGCCGCACTACGAGACGCCGGCCGAGATCCGGATGCTGCGGACGCTGGGTGCGGACCTGGTGGGCATGTCGACGGTGCACGAGACGATCGCGGCCCGCGCCGCAGGTGCCGAGGTTCTGGGTCTGTCGCTGGTGACGAATCTGGCCGCCGGGATGACCGGCGAGCCGCTCAGTCACGCCGAGGTGCTGGCCGCCGGGCGGGCCTCGGCCAGCAAGATGGGCTCGCTGCTGGCTTCGGTGCTGGCGCGTCTCTGAGTCAGCCGGGCATAGCCGCGGGCGAGCATCGGTGCGGCGAACAGCATCAGCAGCACCCGCAGCACCTGCGCGGCGACGATGAATGTGACGTTGGATCCGGTCTCCACGGCGGTTGCGAGCACCGCATAGATACCGCCCGGGCTGGTCGCCAGGTAGCCGTCGAGCATGCTCACCCCGGTCAGCTTCGCCAGCGCCACCCCGAGCCCGGCGGTCGCCACGTTCAGCAGCACGATCAGCCCGAGCGCGGTAGGCAACAGCCGTTCGATCGCGTGCAGCGACTCGCGGGTGAAGGCCACCCCGGCCTGCCAGCCGATGACCATGTAGGACACCTGGACGACAAGAGTGGGCACCACGAGCCCGAACGACACTCCGCCGAGTTCCACCGCGACGGTCAGGGCCATCGGGCCCAGCAGCCCGGCGCCGGGCAATCGCACCAGCCGCGCCACCACCGAGCCGATGACGACCAGGCCGGCCAGCATCGCGATGCTGGCGTACCAGGGCGCTGACTGGCTGTGCGCCGCCGCGGCGGCACCTGTCGATCGTTCGGCGCGGAAGACCAGCGTGACGACGAGCGGCATCGACGCGGTGATGACGGCGACGCGCAGGTATTGCACGACGGCCACGATCCGGTCGTCGCCACCGAGTTCACGGGCGATGGCCACCAGACCCGACGCGCCGCCGGCCACCAGTGCCAGAGCTCCGGTGAGCGCGCTGACGTCGCGGCGCATCCCGAGCAACGCCCCGGCGCCGATGCTCAACAGCAGGGTCACCAGGCTCAGCGCGACGACCACCGGCCAGTGCGGCCCGAGCGCACCGAGTGCGTCGGAGTGCACCATCGTGCCGATGTAGACACCGAGGACGCCCTGGGCGGCCAAGCCCGCTTTCCGCGGTACGCCGGCAGGAGCGAGCCGCGCGATCGCCAGGCCCACGCCGACCAGCAACGCGGCGAACAAGGCCGCTGACGGGACGCCGAGCAGGTCTAGCGGCACAGTGACTCCGATCGTCACCAGAACCAGCAAAACCCATCGCATATTGCAAGTATAGCCTTGTGTTCTTGTCGGAGCCAACTCGGCATTTCGTGGACATACGAGCCAGATACCAAGGTATAACTTGTAATATGACGCTCAGCACCGCGGCTCCGGCCACCGAGCTCCGAGAGGCCATGATGGCCCTGGCCCGCCAACTGCGTCGGCACCGCCCGGACAACGGGCTGACGCTGAGCCAGCTCGAGTTGCTCGGTGACGTCAACCGGGCCGTCACCACCACCCCGGCCGAGGTGGCCGCCCGCCTCCAGGTCCGGGTGCAGTCGCTGACCGACAGCATCAACGAACTGGAGTCGCGAGGGCTGATCTCGCGGCGCCCCGACGAGACCGACCGCCGCCGCCAGCTGATCGAACTCACCGCTACGGGGCTCGAACTGCTCGTCCACGACCGCGCCCAGCGCGACGCCTGGCTGTCCGACGCCATGCGCGAGCACCTCAGCGACCTCGAGTTCAACCTGCTGATGCTCACCGCGCCGGTATTGCGCAAGCTGGCCGACGCCGACCACGGGGCACAATCAGTGCCGTGACACCCGAGGAATGGATCGCCCACGATCCCGACCCGGTCACCGCCGCCGAGTTGGCCGGCTGCGACCCCGACGAACTCGCCGCGCGGTTCGCCCGGCCGCTGAACTTCGGCACCGCCGGGCTGCGCGGGCCGGTGCGCGGTGGGCCCGACGCCATGAACGTGGCGGTGGTGACGCGGGCCAGCTGGGCGGTGGCCGCGGCGCTGAAGGATCGCTGCCTCGGCGGATCGACGGTCGTGGTCGGCCGAGACGCCCGCCACGGGTCGGATGCCTTCGCCGCAGCGACCGCTGAAGTGCTTGCCGCCCAGGGATTTTCGGTGGTGGCACTGCCGGAACCGGTGCCGACGCCGGTGGTGGCCTATGCGGTGCGTGCGCTCGGAGCCGCCGCGGGTGTGCAGATCACCGCCTCACACAATCCGGCCGCTGACAACGGCTACAAGGTCTACTTCGACGGCGGCATGCAGATCATCTCGCCGACCGACCGGGACATCGAGGCCGCCATGGCCGCCGCCCCTGCCGCCGACGAGATTCCCCGCCAACCCGTCACCCCAGCTGACACCGAACTGGTCGAGCAGTACGTCCAGCGCGCGGCAGCGGTGCGGCGCGGCTCGGGCTCGGTACGGGTGGCACTGACGGCGATGCACGGGGTCGGTGGCGAGCTCGCACTGCGCGCGCTGGCCCTGGCCGGGTTCGACGACGTTCGCACGGTCACAAGCCAATTCGCGCCTGATCCCGACTTTCCGACGGTGGCGTTCCCCAATCCCGAAGAGCCCGGCGCCACCGATGCCCTGCTGGAGCTGGCAGCACGCACCGGCGCACACGTCGCGGTTGCGCTGGATCCCGACGCCGACCGCTGCGCCGTCGGCATCCCCACCGTGGACGGCTGGCGGATGCTCTCGGGCAATGAAACAGGTTGGCTTCTCGGTGATTACATCCTCTCGACGCTACCGTCCGGCGCAGCCGCCACCAGCGTCGTCGCCAGCAGCATCGTGTCCTCTCAGCTGCTGGCCGCGATCGCGGCCGATCACGGTGCCCACCATGTGCAGACGCTGACCGGCTTCAAGTGGCTGGCTCGGGCCGATGCCGGCGTGGCCGGTGCGAACCTGGTGTACGCCTACGAGGAGGCGATCGGCCACTGCGTGGATCCGGCGGCGGTGCGTGACAAGGACGGCATCAGCGCCGCCGTGCTCGCCTGCGATCTCGTGGCATCCCTTGCCGCCCAAGGCTATTCGATACCCGATGCTCTGGACCGACTGGCACTGCGACACGGTGTACACACCACCGCCGCGCTCTCGCGTCGGGTCGGCGATCCGGCGCAGGCCGCGGCGATCATGGCCGGCCTACGGTCCAGCCCGCCCAATGAGCTGGCCGGGTTCCCCGTCACCGCCAGCGACCTTCTGCAGGCCCGTGGCCAGCAGCGCACCGACGCCCTCATCCTGTCCGGTGGCGACTGGCAGACCTCGGTACGGGTGGTCATCCGCCCGTCGGGCACCGAACCGAAGATCAAGTGCTACACCGAAGTTCGCCGGGCCGTCACCGGCGACCTGGCCGCAGCGCGCGCGGCGGCCCGCAGCATCGAAGAGCGGCTCCTCGACGCGGCGCGACGCTGGTAGTCAGCGCGGCCCGAACTGGCGGTCACCGGCATCGCCGAGACCGGGCACGATATAGGCGATGTCGTTGAGTCCGTCGTCGACCGCAGCGGTGAACAGCCTGGCCTCGGGAGCGGCTTTCTCCAGCGCCGCAATGCCTTCCGGTGCGCACACCACGCACACCACGGTGATGTCCACCGCGCCGCGGCCGTGCAGCAGGCCGATCGTGTACGCCATCGACCCGCCGGTGGCCAGCATCGGGTCGAGCACCATCACCGGCTGGGCGCTCAGATCGGCGGGCAGCGACTCCAGGTAGGGCGTGGGCTGATGCGTGCTCTCGTCGCGTGCGACGCCGACGAACCCGACCTTGGCCTCGGGGATGAGCGCGTGCGCCTGGTCCACCATGCCCAGCCCGGCTCGCAGGACGGGCACCAGAAGTGGTGGCCGGGCCAGTCGCGCGCCGACGGTGTCCGTCAGCGGGGTCGTGATGGTGATCTCCTCGCAGAGCAGATTCCTGGTGGCCTCGTAGACGAGCATGTGGGTCAGGTCGCGCAACGCAGACCGGAATCCGGCGTTGTCGGTGCGCTCATCACGCAGCGTACTCAGCCGCGCGGAAGCCAGTGGGTGGTCGACGACAGTCACGTCCATGCGGTGAGACTGTAGTGGCCGCGACGCCAGCTAGCTGTAGTTGAGGACGGCTCGGCGCAGCGCGGCCAGGATGCTCTGGTGGTAGGCCGCGTGGTCGCCATCGGGCACCTCGACCAGTTCCGGCGGGGCCGGCGAAGTCCGCAGTCGGCGCAGCGCCTGCAATCCCTTGTTGGCGACGAACAGCTTGGTGTCATGCGGGCAGAGGATGACGGTGGCCGCCACCCCGCGATCCGCCAGCGCCGACAGCACAACGTCGGGAGCCTGAACCACGCCGGTGTGGCCCAGTACGCGCCAGCACTGGGTAGGCAGCATGTTCTGGACCTTCCGGCGCATCCGGGCGCGCGAGGTCTGCTCCCAGTCGATTTCGTCGTCATCGCCAGGCAGGGTGCGGGCCCGCAGCACCTTCTTGATCCGCCACGACCACAGCAGGGTGTTGACGAACACTACCGAGTCGGCTCCGAGTTCACGGGCGCCGTAGGCCGCATACCAACTCCCCGAACACACTCCGGCGAACTGGACCCGCGTCGCCCCGCGGCGTGCGTGGGCGGTGGCGGCCAGCGCGTCCTGCGAGCCCCTGTCGGAGTAGACGTAGACCTCTTCGTCGCGTCCGGGCGGGCTGCTCTCCCCCGCCCCACGACGGTCCCAGCGCAGCGCGGTGCGACCCGTGGCCGCCACTTCGCGCGCCAGTTCCACCCATTCCCGGTTCGGTCCGTGGTGCGGATTGTTGGCGTTGGTGAAGAACATGACGACCGAGTCGGTGGCGCCACTGTCGGGCAGCGTCCGGATGGCGAACATGTCGTGCGGGCTGATCCGCTCGATCTGCTCGATCACGACGCTGTCGCCGACGGGGATGCGTGCCGAGTCGGTGAACTCCAGAGTGACCGGCGTGCGTTCGTGGCCTACCTGTTGATCGAGCCACTCCGTGGCGGCGTCCACCGCGGCCAACGAGACGGGCACCAAAAGCCTTGAGGGCTGGGCGCATTGGGGGAACCCGTCGACGAGCACGGCGGTGGTGCGGGCAGATTCGACAAGAGCTCTGACGTTCTTGTCGTAGCCCTCCGAGCGGGTGATCACCAGCCGGTCGACGCCGCCGGCATCGGATCCGAGTGTGAGCCCACCGAATTCTTTAGCCGCATCGGGCGCCAGCCGGGCACCGATGGTGGACACCACGCCAGGCGGGACGTCGTCGTTACCGACGGCGATCTTGAAGAATGCGGTCTGCTCGCGCAGGTACCGCTGACCACTGCCAACGGGATCCCAGTAGACGACCCTGCTGATCGACGGGTGGCGGGCCAGCACACTGTCGAGGATCAGCGCACCTGCGCGCACCGCGACCGCCGAGATGTCGCTGACACCGGATTCACGCACGTAGTCCACGGCATGGCCGACGCTGGCCTGCCAGTCGCCGACCACGCCGGCACGGGTCTGGTCGAACGACGAGTCGCCGCTGCCCAGATAGTCGAACCGGAACACCAGCAAGCCGCGGGCTGCGAGTTCGTTGCCCAGCAGACGCAGCCCGCGCAGGGTGTCCGCGTGGTCTTTACCCAACGACCCGCACACCAGGACCGCGCCGCGCACCTTCTGGTCGGCGGGCAGATGCGCGACGCCGAACAGGGGCGACTCAGCCGGGCCGAACCACGTCGGGCGCTCCACGACGTTGAGAATCGTGCGCGCGGACATCAGATCAGACATCACCGTGTCTCAGTCATCGGCGTCACCAGCTCAGCGCCGCCTGCACTGACGGGGGCCAGGCATCCGGCTGCAGGCCGTGCGTACGCAATAGAGCCAGCGCAATGCGTTCCATTCCGAAGCCGACGCACGCGCTGTGGGCGACGGCGCCGTCGGCGGTGCGCAGACCGAACGTCTCACCGAAATGGTCGCGGTGGCAGTTGGCCGACACGATCGCGGTTCCGTCATCGAGGTCGCCGTACAGCCGGACGGTCAACTCGGTCTTGAGCCCCTCGTCGCGCTGGTTGGCGGCGAGCATCTTGCCCACCCGGCCGAAGAACGGGTCATTGGCGGGTACGGCTGCGGCATCGAGGCCGAGTTCCGCGAGCACCGCCATGCCGTGCCCGACCCAGGCGTCACGATGAGTCTCGGCCTGCTCAGCAGTCCCGACGATCACGAACTCGTGCATCCGGAATGCCTGCATACGTGCGGGGTCGATGGCCGGCTCGTGCCGAAAGCAGTAGCCGTAAATGTCCATCAGCTGGCCGCCGTCGGGCAGGACCTTCGGCAGCGTCGAGTAACTGGGGTGGCAGGCCGCCGGCACGAGCATGGTGCCGGCCGGGTGCAGGTGGCCGTCCCACGGCCGGCCTGCGTCGCGATCGGCCAGCAGAGCCCGGTGGTCACGGTTGTCGCCGGTGAAGGTCGACACCGCGCCGGTCAGATTCGGAAAGGACGCGATGTAGTCGGTGTTCTCGAAGGCAGCCCGGGTGAACACGGGCGGGAAACGAAGAACCTTGGCGCGCTCGCCGTGCACCTGGCGGCCCTTGCGCCGGACCGCGACGTCGATCCCGTCGACGATCCGCTCGAAGTCTCCGCCACGCCCGTACAGGCCGTCGATGCCCATCGGCACCAACAGGCCGGCCTCGACCAACTCGGCGTGGAATTGCTGACGCGCCCGCTGCAACGGGTCGACCAGAACCTCACTGGTCGAACTCACGATCCCCCCTCTTCATCCCCGGTGAACGAACGCCAACTGGGCGTTGTTCGCGCGGATCCGGTCGTTGGACACCATCAGCTGAGGACCGAACGCGTCCCGCAACAGCCGGCTCATGGAGGCCTCGTGGTCCTCACGGTAGCCGTTGATGCCGATCAGTTGCAGCGCTCCGACGACCACATCGACAACCGCAGCGGAAGCGCCCAGCTTCAAGTTGTTCATGGCAATGGTAAAACCGACCGTTGGTTCGGTTTGGCCCGACCGCAGAAATTCGTCGTAACGCTGCACTTCTCGCATCACCAGCGACTCGAACGTCTGGTGAATGCCGGTCAGGTCGGCCAATTTGGCGGCGCCGGCCCCAATATCGGAACGTCCCGAGCGTGCGCCTTTGCGGATTACCTGGCGCGCCTTGATCAGCGCCGCGTCGGCGATACCCAGCCAGACCGAAGCCCACAGAGTATGCGAGGAAGGCAACATCGTGTACTCGGATATCGTCGAATAGTCGACCGGCACAATATTTTTCGACGACGTTCGACTCTTCAGCTGGAACCCGGGACTGCAGGTGCCGCGAAATCCCAGTACGTCCCAGGTGCTGGTTTTCTCCAGCGTCGTGTCAGGGGCCGGGCACACCAGCAGTACTTGGTCGTTGGCGGGGCTGTCCGGGCCGCGGCGCGCCGTGGTGCAGATGTAGTCGGCGTACTCGGCGTAGGAGATCACCGGCGCGTTCTTCTCCAGCGTGACCTCGTCGCCGTCGACGAGCACCGCGCACGTCGAGGACCGCACGTCACCGCCGGTGGAGATCTCGGTCGTCGCCGAGGCCAGCAGCGCTTCCCTGGCGGCGATCGTCGCGGTGAGTTGGGCAATCTCCCCGGTGCTGCCGTGGTGGGCCAGCGTCAGCGCCTGGGTGTGATGCATAGCGAAAACCATCGCCGCCGAACTGCACGCGCCACCGATCGCCCGCGCGGCGCTGGCTAACTCGCCGATGCGAACCGACCCACCGCCCAGAGCCTCGGGAATCGAACACGAGAGAAGCTTTGCCTCCTTCAGCGACTCCACAGCTTCCGAGGGGAACCGCGCCTTACGGTCGACATCGTCGGCCGCCGCGGCTGCCGCCTTGATCACGGCTGATAGCTGGGGGGAGGCAGACGTGGCCGGTCCGGGGGCGAGAAGACGGTCTTCCATGGGAGCTCTCGTGTTAGCTGAGACAGCATCGGCGCGCATCACTTCTGGACTACGGTACCAGGCAGCTAAGATGTTGCTGAGAATCGCATGGCGAACAATATGGCCGTGACAATCCCAGGGAGAAGGCGAATGCAGGAGCGGATTCGTGAGGTCCTCGCGGCACATGGCCGCATGCCGGTCGATCCACACAGCATCGACAGCGACGCCGACCTCTACAAGCTGGGGTTGACCTCGCACGCGTCGGTGAACGTAATGCTGGCATTGGAAGACGAATTCGATATCGAGTTTCCCGATGAGGCACTGAAGAAGTCGACGTTCGCATCGGTGACGAACATCGCCCGCGTGGTGGGCAGCCTCGCCGAATCGCCCGTGTGAGCCTCGCAGTTTGCGCTGAGCCTGAAACTCACCGGCCACACTTCACGCATTCCCCCGAACGAATCTGGCCGGAGACGAATTGTTACTTCGATCTCTGGATCGAATTGCTGCATGCGCTCGGGCTGGACCCGGTGCCTTCTTTTGCCAGCGCGCTCTCGGCCGATCACGACGGGATGCACTGGTCGTTCCTCAAACCGCTGCCGGAAGACCTTCGTCGTCTCTACGGTCTCGAGGTAACCGAGGAGAACGTCTGGATGCCGGTTCTGGAGACCGTGGAGTCCGGTCCGCCGCGCGGGGTGCTGCACACCGTCGAGGTGGACAGCTGGTGGCTGCCTGACACCGCCGGCACCAGCTACCGAACCGAGCATGTCAAGACCACGATCGTGCCCACCCGGGTCGACCGGGACCGCAAGCTGATGTGGTACCTGCACAACGCCGGCCTCTACGAGTTGCGCAACGATGACTTCGACGGAGTGTTCGGCGAGACCGACCCATCCGCGACGGTGCTGCTGCCCTACATCGAGGCGATCCGCCGTTTCCCGGACCGCCGCGAGGATGACGCGCTGCTCCGGATCACCACCGAGCATCTGTCCCGGCGCCCGGACGGCAACCCGGTCGAGCGCCTGGCTGACGGACTCGGCCGGGCCGCCGAGTGGCTGCCCAGTGCCGGCATGCCGCGGTTTCATCGCTGGGCGTTCGCCAACCTGCGGCAGTGCGGTGCCACGGCTGAGCTGGCCGCGGACTTCGCCGTCCACCTCGACGGTGTCCGCCCGGGAACCGCGCACGCCGAGGGCCACTTCCGCGCTGTCGCATCCGGTGCCAAGTCGGTGCAGTTCAAGATGGCGCGCTTGGCCAACGGCCGGTCCGTCGACGTGGGGGCAGGCCTGGCCGAGATGGCGCGCGACTGGCAGACCGCCATGGACTCCCTTGCGGCCGCGGTGGGTTGACGGTGCTGGATCGCTGGCAGGTCGTCCGCACCCGGGCGGGCGAATTCGGCAAACCGGAGGAGCTGGCCGAACTGTGGCCGGACGGGCTCGAACTCGACGGTGCCGCGCCGGTCGCCACCCTGGCCCCGGTTGACGACGACCATGACTGGTGGCATCGCGCGACACTGCTGGCCGACGAGCCGGTGGTCGTGGAGTTCGCCGGGTTGAGCTTTCCGGCAACGGTTTTCGTCGACGGGCAGCAGGCCGCTCAGTGCGTGTCGATGTTCCTGCCGGTGCGGGTTCCCGTCGGGCCCGGTGCGCACGACATCGCGGTGTGCTTCCACGCTCTCAACGGGTGGCTGACCACTCGGCGGCCGCGTGGGCGCTGGCGATCGAGCCTCGTCGGTCCGCCCGGCCTGCGCTGGGCTCGCACGACCCTGCTGGGCCGCGCCCCGGTCTACGGCGACGTACCGGTCCCGATCGGCTTCTGGCGTCCGGTGACCGTCACTGCCCAGCGGGCGGTGCTCGACATCGTCGTCACCCCCGATCCCGACAGCGGGATCGTTGAAGTCACCGGCAGTGCGCCGGGCGGGGAGCTGGCCTACACGATCGAGGGGCCCGATGGCCTCGTGGTCACCGACGGCCGTGCCCCCGTCACCAATTGCGTATTCACCATCCGGGAACAGATCACGGCGCCCGAGCTGTGGTGGCCCCGCGGCTACGGCCCGCAGCCGCTGTACCGCCTGCGGCTGAGCCTCGACGGCCACCAGATCGCGCCGCGCACGTTCGGCTTCCGCTCGCTGAGCGCCCTCGAGACCGACGGCGGCTTCGGGTTGCGCGTCAACGGTGTCGACGTGTTCTGTCGCGGCGCGACCTGGTTCCCACCTGATCCGGTGGCCCTGACCGTGGACGACGCGACGCTGCGCGGCCAGGTCAGCGCCCTCGCCGACGCCGGGGCGAACATGATCCGCATCGTCGGTGGGCTGGTCCCCGAGCAGCCGGAGTTCTTCGAGATCTGCGCCGAACTCGGCGTGCTGGTGTGGCAGGACGCCATGCTGGCCACCTTCGATCCGCCAGCCGAGCTGACCGGGGTGATCGTCGAGGAGGTCACCACCATCCTTCGGGCCGCCGCCGGAAACCCGGCCCTGGCCGTCGTCAGCGGCGGCAGCGAGACCCTGCAGCGACCGGAGATGCTCGGACTCGACGCCGGCGCCCGCGCGATCGACCTGATCGACGTGGCCCTTCCCGAGGCCGTCGCGCAGACGGCGGCGGTTGCCTACGTGTGCTCGAGTCCGGCGCCGCCCCCAGGTGGCGACGACCTCGCGATCCGGCCGGACACCGGTGTCGCGCACTGGTTCGGAGTGGGCGGGTATCTGCGGCCGCTGTCCGATGTGCGCACCGCGGGGGTCCGCTTCGCCGCCGAGTGCCTGGCATTCGCCAATCCGCCGTCGGCCGCGGCCGTCGAACGGCACTTCGGGTCGGCTGCCGTCGCCGGCCACGACCCACGTTGGAAAGCCGGCGTGCCGCGCGACCGCGGCGCGTCATGGGATTTCGAGGACGTCCGCGACTTCTACGTCCGCGAGGTCTTCGGCGAGGACCCTGCCGCGGTCCGGCGAGTCGACCCGGAGCGTTATCTGGAGCTCGGCCGACTGGCCGTCGCCGAGGCCATGCTGCGGTGCTTCGGCTTCTGGCGGCGCGCCGAGTCGGGTTGCCGGGGTGCGCTGGTGCTCGCCGGCAAGGACGCCCGTCCCGGTGCCGGGTGGGGATTACTCGATGTCGACGGCGCGCCGAAAGCGGCGCTGCAGGCGTTGCGCCGGGTCTGGGCTGCCCAGTCGGTGGTGCTCTCCGACGAGGGGTTGTCCGGTATCCGCGTCGACGTCCACAACGACACCGCGACCGCAGCGGGCGGTGAACTGATCCTGGCCGCCACCGATGCCACCGGACAGCTCGTCGCCGAGGCGCACCGGGACATCGAGGTGCCTGCGCACTCGTCGCTGACATTCGTCGACTCGCAGCTGTCGGGGGTGTTCCGCGACCTGTCGCACGCTTTCCGGTTCGGACCGCCCACCGCAGACGCGGTCGAAGCCGTGGTGCGACTGGGCGAGCCTGCGCGGGTGCTGCGCGACGCGCTCGTCGTCCACCCACGCGGCACGCAGGTCCACACCGGTCTTCGCGCGGTCGCCGAGCACGTCGACGGATCCTGGGAACTGGAGATCAGCGCGGGCGTCGCGCTGCGCTACGTCTCGATCGACGCCCCCGGCTGGCGAACGTCGGACAACTACTTCCACCTGGCTGCCGGCCGGCCCTATCGGGTGCGACTCACCGCCGACACCGAGCCCAGCGCGCAGCCGGGCGGCGCGGTCGGTTCACCTGACTCCCACGCGCGCGCCGTCATCGAGGTTCCGCAGTGATCGAGGGGATCCGGGTCGGCTGTGACGTAGTGGCCGTCAACGAGGTCGCCGAGTCGATGGCGACATTCGGCGATCGTTACCTGCAAAGGGTGTTCACCCCGGCCGAACTCGACGACTGCGCCGGATCGGCCGAACGGCTCGCCGCACGATTCGCCGCCAAGGAAGCCGTCATCAAGGTTTTCGCCGAACCGGACGCGCATTTCCCGCTGCAGGAGATCGAGGTGCGCAGCACCGGATCGGCGCCGACGCTGCATTTGACCGGGGCAACCGCCGAGCGCGCCCGGGCACAGGGATGGGGCCAGACTGAGGTCTCGCTGTCGCACGCAGAGTGCCACGCGATGGCCGTTGTGGTCGTGGCCTGCCAGAAATGACGCAGGCCGCGGTGGCCATTATGCTTACCAGCAAGTTAACGACAGGCCACCCGGCAAATTTTGAGTGCAAGTATCGCGAAGTGATAACGCTTGCGACACAGGGTTGTTTCGTGTGCATGTGGCGTCGCGCGTCGACCGCCGGCTGGGCGACAGTTATTCTGGAGCAAAACTCGGGTAGTTCGCCGCGCCGAGTGGCTCCGCATACGACGAGCCTGACGAGACATCTTTGGAGTGGCAATGGGCAGGAGAGCACGGTCTGTGCTGTCACGATGGCTGACGCCGTTGTGGCCAGCGACCGTGGTGGGCATCGCTGTCGGCGCCACCCTGGGCGCACTGGCGCTGCAGTCCTCGACCGCCGCACCGTCGGTCAGTGCCCTGATCCGGATCGCCCAACCGGTCGACCCCAACCAGATCATGACGACGAATGCGCCGTCGGTGGAGTCGCAGGAGAGCTTCATCTCCGGTGAGGTCGCCTACCTGTCCTCACCCGGTTTCACCGCGTCGCTGCGCAGCGCCCTCAACCAAGCTGACAACCCGAACCTGACCGCCACCCAGGATTCGCAGTCCTCGATCTTGACGTTGTCGGCGACGGCCCCGACCGCCACCCAGGCCACCACGGTCATCGACACCGCACTGCGGCTGTACAGCGACCACGTGGTCGAGCAGAACCGGCAGCGCGAACAGGCCGCGATCGATGCTCTCAACGGCGTCATCGCCGGTTTGCGTGACCAGATCCGGATCGCAGCCGAAGGACCCAACGCGCCACCGCAGTACGACGAGCTGGGCAATCTGATCCCGCCACCGCCGGTGCCCGACACCACCGGCTTCCAGGACCGCATCAACGACCTCCAGGCGCAGAAGCTGTCGCTCGACGTCCAGATGCTGCGCCCGCCAGGGGTGCAGGTGGTACAGGCGCCCATCGAGATGCCACCGGCCGGCGTCCCGCACTGGTGGCTGGGCGCGGTCGGCGGCGGCCTGCTCGGCGGCCTGCTGGCGTTGACGCTGGCCGTGGTGTGGCGCAAGCGGTCCGGAGTGATCACCTCGATGGCTGCCCTGGAGGGCGAGGTTGCCGGCGTGCTCTGGCCTGTGGTGCGGCTGCGCTCGCACGGCGAACGAGCGAAGGTCACCAACTCCGAGGCCGAGAACGCCCGCGCGGTCTACGCCCAGCTGCCCGCCGCGCGCGGCGCGTGCATCTTGGTGGTCGGAGCTTCGGCTCAATCCGGCACCGACGGCATGGCGCGGCTGCTCTCGTTCGCCGCAGCTGAGCACGGCCCCGTCGACACGATCCGGCAGCGCAAGGCCCAAGAGGTGATCGAACGGCGGATCCTGCCTCGCAGCCGCAACTCGACGACGGTCGTGATCGACGGCGGATCGCTGACCAACTCCTCGGCGCTACCGCGCGCGGCCGGCATGGCCACTCACATCGTCATTGTGGCGATGATCGGATACGACTCCTACCGCCAGGCGCGCATGGTGATCGCGCTGGCCCGCGCACATGGTGTCCCGGTGTTCGCGGTCGGCGCCCGCCGCCGGTGGTGGAGCCTGGGCGGCCGGACTCGCACAGCAAAACCCGAGCCGATGCCGGAGACTCCTAGCGGAGGCCTGCACCGGGCACCCGCGGCGGTGCACGAGCACCACGAGATCGACGAGATCGACGAGATCGACGAGATCGACCAGATCGACCACACGGCGGACGATATGGCAGACGACGAGCACACGCGCTCGGACGAGATCACCGAAGACACATCGGGCAACAAGCACGGGGCGGAGAATGCAGACAGCCAGACTGAACGTCTGCAGCTGGAGAGCGCATGAGCGCTCCGGCCATCTCCCTGGTCTGTAGCACAGTCGGGCGGCCGGAAGCGCTCAAGCACCAACTGGACGCGCTGACCGCGGGGGAAATGGCCGAGCAGGTCGAGTTCGTGCTCATTGACCAGAGCGATGACCAACTCTGTGCCCAGCTGCTTCGCGACTACGACCCGCCCGGACCGTGGCACGTCACCACCAGCGGACGGGGCCTCTCAGTGGGACGTAACGTCGGCCTCGCGCTGGCCACCGCGCCGATCGTCGCCTTCCCCGATGACAACTGCTGGTACGGATCGGATACCGTCCGCAGGGTGCTCTCCGTGTTCGCAGAACGTCCCGACCTCCAGGGGCTGTCGGCCAAGCAGGTCGACGCCGACGGGTCGCCGTCGATGCTGCGCTGGCTGGATCACGAGGTCGAGATCAGCCGGACTAACTTCATGCGGACCTCGATCAGCAGCACTTTGTTCCTTCGCCGCGACGCCCTGCCGTCTGTGGCCCCGTTCGACGAAGGCATCGGTGCAGGCTCGCCCGGCTGGCGTGGAGCGGGCGAAGAATCGGATCTGATACTTCGCATGTTGGCTGCCGGGTCGAAGCTGCTGTACCGGCCCGATATCGTCGTCTACTCGGCCGATGACCGGGCAGAACCTGACGAGGACTACGTGGACAAGATGTTGCGCTACGGTGTCGGCCTCGGACACCTGTGGCGCAAGCATCGACTGCCCGCGAGCCTGCTGGTCTATTACTCCGCCCGCAAGGTGGTGGGTACCGCTGTGCGCGCGGCGCGCGGCGACCGCATTCGCTCCCGGGCCGACCGCGCCTATCTGCGCGGCACGCTCGCCGGCTGGCGGGGCAGAAACCCGTGACCCAGGGCCATGAGGCGACCGCCGAGCTCAAGCGCAGCTTTTCCTGGCGGGTAGTGGCCGCGGCTGCGGGGATGATCGCCACGTTCCTGCTCACGGTCATCGTGGTGCGCACACTCGACGACAAGGACGCGGCGGGATTCTTCGCGATCCTGGCCGCACTGTCCATCGGACCGCTGGTCGGGCGGCTGGGATTGGGCCCCAACGTGGTTCGGCTGATTCCAGCCGAACCGGACCACGACAAGCGCCGCATCATCGCCGGCACCCACCTTCGCGCGACAGCGCTGCTGACTTTGCCGTCGGCGCCCGTGGTGGCGTTCTTTGCGACCGCTGGCCTGGTCGGTCACGGTGACTTCATCCCCGCGTTCTTCCTCACCACCGCGATCATCATGATCGAGACACTGCGACTGATGCTCAGCGACATCTTCGCTGCGTACGGGCGGGTGCCTGCCTCGGTGGCGACCATGCACTACATCCGCAGCACGATGGTGCTGCCCGTGGTCGGTGTGGTGGCGTTCGCCTTGGAGCGCCCGACCCTGACGGTACTTCTGTCGGCCTATGTGGCGGTTGCGGCCGTGCAGTTCCTCGTCGCCCTGGCATTCGCGCGGCGCGACGTCGCGATCTCGAAGTCGGTTGGCATTGCGTCACTGCGCGCCGCAATCGGTAACGGAACCCGGCTGTTCAGCCTGGAGTTGTCGTCGTTCCTGATGATGTCGGGCACCATCTGGCTGGCAAATATGGCGTTCTCACCCGTCACCGCCACCCACTACTCGGCGGCGGCCACCATCGCCATGCAGGTCACCATCCTGGAAAGCCTTGCCGCCCTTGCTGTTACACCACCCGCAGCACGATTGTGGGCGGACAGCAAGAAGGAGCACGTGGTGCGACTGTTGTCGAACGTCGCCACAGTCAACACCGCCGTCACGATCTGCCTGGTTATCGCGCTCGGCCTGTTCGGCGGGATTGCGCTGCAGACGGCGTACGGTCCGTCGATGCGCGATGCGGCCACGCTGCTGGTGATCCTCGCCGCCAGCGGCATCGTGCAGGCGGCGCTGAACGTCAACATCTCGCTGCTCATCATCGGCGGCTTCATCAACGAGGTCAGCCGCACCGCGGTGATCGTGCTGGCGATCGTGCTGCCCTGCGCCATCGTCGCGGCCATCGTTGGCGGACCGCTGCCGTTGGCGATCGTGTCCTCGTGCGGAGTGGCCCTGCTGTCGGTCGCCGAATGGCTCACCGCGCGACGCGTGCTGGATCAAGCCCCGCATGCACACCGTCATCTCATCGCGGCCGCCCGCGAACTGCTGGAGCGCCCGCCCGGTTCGGTGGCGCTCGGCACGTGAGCAAGCACGCCGCGCCCACCACCAGTCCGCAGGTCTGGTTCCTCTCGCCGATCGCGGTGACCCTGGTGGTCGCGATGGTTTCGATGCTGCCCACAGCGCTGATCGGAGACGCCGCATTCCGGGAGTTGTGGCGCACACCGAAATCGATCACGCCCGAGACACTGCTGCTGTTCGCGTGCGGCGCTCTGGCGCTGTCGTTCGGTGCCTTGGTCTCGATGGCCTCGGTACAACAGCGTCCGCTGACCGTGCGGTGGCCGGCCCTCGATGCAAAATCGCTGGACCTCATGCAGCGAGCCAGCACAGTACTCACCGGCTTGACGGTGTTCGGCTACGCCGGCTTCGGCTTCTTGATCCTGCGTTCGGGGTTGTCGTTGAGCCAACTCGTCGCCGGACCCTACGCGGACGGCCCGCCAGTACGCGACACCATCGGAACCGTTCCGGGTGTCACCACATTGACCCAGTGCGGTATGGCCGCGGTCATCGTCTCCTCGATCCTGCTGACCCAGCATTTCTCGCGTGGCGAGCTGCTGAAAATCCTTACCGTGGTGGGCCTTTCGCTGCCACGGTCGTTCCTGTTCTCGGAGCGGCTGGCCGTCCTCGAAGTGGTCGTGCCCGTGGTGGTGATCCTGTGTGCGTGGCTGTCGTTGAGTCCCGGCCCTCGCCGCACGGCATCGGCACTGGCCCCGGTGATCGGCCTGCCGCTGGTGATCGTGATTTTTGGTGTCTTCGAGTACTTCCGGTCGTGGTCCTACTTTCGGACCAGGACCAACAGCAGCTTCGTCGAGTTCACCCTGGAGCGCCTGGCCGGTTACTACACCACGGCACTGAACAACGGCCATCTGGTCTATACGTATCTGAACTGGCCGGGCCGCTGGCCCTACGACACGTTGGAGGCGTTCTGGGTGGCGCCCGGCATCGAGCAGTTCGGCCTGTACACCCGCCTGACCGGTCACGAGCTGCCTTACTCCGGCAAGTCCCAAGCGGTCACCCCGCTGACCGAAGTGCTCACCCAGCACGGCAATCCGGAATTCAACAACCCGTCGGGATACGTTGCGCCGTTCATCGACTACGGCTCGGTCGGCGGACTGGTCTTCCTGTTCGTGATCGGCTTGTTGTCGGGGTTCCTCTACCGCGGATTCTGCGGCGGCAAGCCGTTCGGCCTCCTGCTCTACCCGATCATGTTCACCGGTCTGCTCGAACTGCCGCGGTACATGTACTGGTCACAGGGGCGCACCACCTACACCTTGTTGGCGTTGATCATCCTCGCCGTGATGTTGAGCCGGAGACAAGCGAAATCGACTGCGCCGCAGATCTATCCGACACTGAGCGGCTTACCGTCCTGAGTCCAGTCCGTCGTCGCGAACGTGCCGGCCGGCGCATTGGTGACGAACGGTGTCACCGCTGACCCGTCCAGCCGGAGGCCGCTGAATTCGATACCGGCGACCGTGCCGTGATCGACGATCAGCCCGACATCACGCTGGGCGGATTCCGGGGTTCCGGTGACGGACAGCCGGGACAAACGAACGTTGGTCAGCGATACGTCGTCGCGGCCACCGTAAACCAAGATGGCGCCGTTGACGGTGCTGGAGTCGTGGTTGGCGGCGGTCACCGTGCCGTCGGCGATGCTGACGTCGCTAACCGACCCGGTGTTGTAGGGGTCGCCCTCGGTGGCCACGTAGATGCCCGCGGCCGCGGTGTCGTTGACGCTGATGTTGCGCGCGCTGATGTGTTCGCCGCCTACGACGGCCAGCCCGCGCCCGTTGGTGGTGCCGTTGACGACAGGCCCGGTGATGGTGATGTGCTGGCAGGGCGGCTCACTGCCGTAGGAGACCACCGCCACCCCGTCGTCGCCGGTACCTGCCGTGGAGATGCGGGTCAGGGTGCCGTCGGTGGCTCCACCGGTGACGTGCACGCCGTCGGCACGGGTATTGGCCACCCGGATGTCGGACAGCTTGAAATTGTGCGCGCCCTGGACGAAGACGCCTGCAGCGGCGGACCCGTTGACGGTGATGTCGTCGAGCGTGACGCCCTGGGTGCCCAGGACGGCGAGCTTCTGCTGATTGGGCGCGCCCCAGCGTTTGCCCTCGGTTGGTGCGGTCAGAGTGAGGTTCCGGACGGTCACGTTGTCGGCGACCACCTGCACCGAGGACGTTTCGTCGTTGAGGGCCTGCAGAGTGGCGCCGTGGCCGTCGATGGTGACACCGGGCACGCTGATCTTGAGGACACCGCCGTGGCCGTACGTGCGCTGGTCCAGCGTCAGCGTCTGGCCCGGCTGCAGGCCGTCGAACCGTTGCTGCAGCGTCGCGGTCTCGTCAGCCAGCGGCGCGGACTGGGCGGGCGCAGCGGTGCTCTGACAGCCCACGAGCAGACCGCAGGCGGCCAGGAATGCGAGGCCGGTTCTGGAGATGCTCATCCCGCCATGCTACGAATCGCCGCCAAAACGCTGTCCGCGGACGTGACCCAGGAGTAGCGGGAGGCGTTGCGGTGGCCGAGGTCGACGAGCTTGTCCGCTGCCGAATGGTCACCATCGAGGACATCGGCGTGGCGCAGCAGGGCTGAAGGCTGCTGCGGGTCGAAGTACAGCGCGCCGTCCCCGCCGACTTCGGGTATCGAGGCCCGGTCGGAGGCGATCACCGGGCAACCCAGGGTCTGCGCTTCGAGCAGTGGCAGGCCGAAACCCTCGTAGAACGACGGGAAGACCAACGCGGTGGCGTGCTCGTAAAGCCAGCGCAGTTCGGCATCGGTCAAGCGCTGGGCGACCACGACATTGTCGGCGAGGTCGGCGGCGATGCCGGCGTACACCCGGCTGTCACCGCCGGCACCGACGACCACCACATGGCGCCCCGAAGCGGCGAGGGCCGCGGCCGGGGCTACCACGTTCTTGTGCCGGGCCAGCGTGCCGACCAGAAGGTAGGTGCCCGGATGCCAGGGCAGATCGGGCTGGCGGGCGGGCACCCTGGTCAGCGAGTCGGCCGCGCACCCCACCACCAGGAATCGCGACGGCTTGACCCGAAGCACCTCGGCCAGCTCCCCCTTGCTGAACTCCGAGACCGTCATCAGCCGGCGGGCGGTGCGGGCCAGTAGCAGGTAAGCGAGCAGATAGAAGGCGACGAAGGCTTTGCGGTAGGTCTCCGGGAAGCGGAACGGGGTGGCGTCGTGGAACGTCACGAATTGGCGGGTCTTGAGCAGCGGCGCCATGCCACCGAAGTTGAGCAGCAGGCGTCCCGCGGTGGCGATCGGCAGGTAGAGCTGCTCAAACGCCATCCCCGCCAGCGGGGCGCGCCGCACGGTGATGTTCGGCGCGATGGCCCAGGACGGAATCCGGGCACCTTTGGGGACATGCAACACGAAGTCGATGCCGTGGTCGGCTACAACGTGGCGGGCCAACTCCTCGGAATAGCGCTGTACGCCGGTGAAAGGTTGCCCCAGCCACTTGCCGTTGATGTGTGCCGAGGGCATTGCGCCATCCTAGCGAGCAACGATGGTTCCGGGCAGGCTAGGCTTAGCCGGTGAACAGCGCACCGACGATCGCGATCGTCCATGAGCGCCTGACAGAGTTTGCCGGTTCCGAGCAGGTGGTCGAACAGCTCGCCGCCGAATGGCCGTCGGCGCGAATCCACGTGCCGATCGCCGCCCCGGGTTCCGACCGTGGCGCGATGCAGGGCCGCGCCGCGGTCACCCCGGCCGATCGGGTGCACCGGCTCATCGGCCGCCGATCCCACGCCGTGCTTTTACCCTCGTTCATACCGGCCTTCAAGCACATGGACTTCGGTGACGTCGACGCCGTCGTCATCAGTCACCATTCCGCCGCCCTGTCCGCCGTCCACGCCACCACTGACCGGCCGACGGTGGCCTATGTGCATTCGCCGGCCCGCTGGGCGTGGGACCCCGCGATGCGTGAGGGTGAGGCATCGGGGTTCGCTGGGCGCACCGCGTTGACCGGATTAGCCGCCCTTATCCGCCGTGCAGAGGCACAGGCGGCACCGAAGCTCACCCAGATTGTGGCGAACTCGTCCGAAGTTGCGGCGCGGATCCGCCGATGGTGGGGGCGCGACGCCGCCGTCGTACATCCGCCCGTCAACACCGACCTGTTCACCCCCGACGACACCGGCGAGCGCGAGGACTTCTTCTTACTCGCCGGTCGGCTGGTGCCTTACAAGCGGCCAGATCTGGCCATCGCCGCAGCGAATGCCGCCGGGGTTCCGCTGGTGGTCGCCGGGGAGGGACGCAGGCTGGCGGAATGCCAGGCCGTCGCCGGACCGAAGACCATATTCCTGGGCCGGGTGTCCGACGAGGAGATGCTGAGACTGCAACGGCGGGCCCGCGCACTGCTGATGCCTGGCATCGAGGACTTCGGCATCGTGCCGGTGGAGTCGATGGCGTGCGGCACGCCGGTGATCGCGACCGGAGCCGGCGGAGCCTTGGACTCGGTGGTGCCGGGCCTGAGCGGCCAGTTGGTCGAGCCGGGAACCGATCGTCAGATCGTCGCCGGTTTCACCGAAGCGCTGCGCACGTTCGATGGCACCCAGTTCGACAGCAAGCAGGTGCGCAAACATGCTGAGCAGTTCTCGCACGCCCGGTTCCGCGAGCAGATGCGCGCGGTGGTCGACTCAGTGCTGTGATTTTCAGCACCCCACCAGCAGGGCCTTGCCCAAGGCGAAGTACTGGTAGGTGTAGGTCACGACCCAGCGCGGCAGCGAGTAGTCGTAGGTCCTCGGCACCGGCGCCATCGTGACCGTTCCGCCGAAGCACTGGTCGAAGATGTAGCGGGCCCGGACCATGTGGAAGTTCCACGACACCACGATCACGTGAGTCCAGTTGCGTTCCTTGGCAAGTCGCGCCGTGAACATCGCCTCACCGCGAGTGGTGTACGGGTCCGGGCGAAAGCACACGACCGTGATCGTCGCGGTGCCCGACGCGCAGGCCTGGGCGAACTCCGCGCTGGCTTGCGGGTCGTTCTCGTAGGAGTTGGACAGCACGACGGTGCTTGCGTAACCCTGCTTCGCCAGGCTCAGCCCGTACTGCAGGCGGCCGTCGTTCTCGCCGCCGAGGACGACGATCGCGTCGGCCTTGACCAGCGGATCGGCATGCGACCGGGTGAACAGGAAGTACCCGGCGATGCCGGGCGCGATGACGAGAGCCACCGCTACCACAGCCAACACGCGACGCAGTCTGGCCACGGGGGCAGGTTACCGGTCAGGGAGCGTCGTTAGGCTGTGCGGCATGTCTGCTGAGCTCGTTCCGGTCCGCTTGAGCGTGACCGCCGGTGACCTGTACACCCTGTGGGCGCCCCGCTGGCGCGACGCCGGCGACGAGTGGGAGGCGTTCCTGGGCAAAGACGACGATCTCTACGCCTTCGAGTCAGTGGCCGACCTGGCCGCCTTCGTGCGGACCAACACCGACAACGACCTGACCGACCATCCCGCGTGGGAGGCCCTGACCACGGCCAACGCCCACAAGCTCAACCCCGGCCCCTCGGGCGTAGCCGACCTCATCGCGGTCGAGGAGCTGCTGGCCGACAAGCCCACCGAGGAGTCGGTGACCGCGTTGACGAACACGCTGGCCGTGGTGTCGTCGATCGGCTCGGTCTGCGAGCTGCCCGCGGTGACCCGGTTCTTCAACGGCAATCCCAACCTGGGTCTGGTCTCCGGCGGCATCGAGCAGTTCACCGGCAAGTCCGGGCTGAAGCGCTGGAGCGTCATCGGTGACATCGTGGCGCGCGGTTGGGACGGTGTACTGGCGGCCGTCGACGAGGTGATCGCGACGCCCGAGGTCGACGAGAAGGCCTCGAAGCTGGCCGCCGAGGAACTCGAGGAACCATACGAGGAGGAAGAGGTCGAAGAACTCGACGACGCCGACGCCTCCGACGAGGAGGCCGAGGATTCTGAAGCCGCGGCCGTGGTCGCACCGGCGCACAAGGTAGTGCTCGGCAGCGACGAGGAGTTCTGGGCCGAGGTTGGCATCGACCCCGTGCGCATCATGACCGGCTCGGGCACGCTCTACACGTTGCGCTGCTACTTCGACGACCGGCCGATCTTCCTGGGCCGCAACGGCCGCATCAGTGTGTTCCCCTCGGAGCGGACGCTGGCCCGCTACCTGGCCGACGAACATGACCACGACCTGTCCGATCTGAGCACCTACGACGACATCCGCACCGCGGCCACCGACGGCTCGCTGCGGGTGGAGGTCACCGACGACAACATCTACGTGCTGACCGGACTGGTGGACGACATCGCCGACGGGCCCGACGCGATCGATCGTGACCAGCTCGACCTGGCCGTGGAGTTGCTGCGCGATATCGGCGACTACTCCGAAGAGGACACCGTCGACCGGCTGCTGGCCGACGACAAGCCGCTGGGCAGGTTGTTCAACCACGTGCTCGAGCCCGACGAGAACCCGCGCCCCGGCCCGCCATATGCGGCAGCGGTGAAAGACTGGGAAGAGATCGAGCGGTTCGTGGAGTCGCGGCTGCGCCCCGAGTGAGGCGTGGCCCGTTTCTAGCGGGCCGGGTTGCCGTCGGTCTCGGTGATCGCGATGCGCTCAGGGAGACAGGGATATTCGCCGGTCGGCTGCGGGAAGTCCTCGAGGACTGACTCGAGCACCTCGGCGGCGGCGAGCTCACACTCCTCGGGCATCTCCTCGATATCACCGTCGCGTTCCAGCAGGGCGACGCCTCCCCCGCCCGCCACCGCGGCAGCTGCGGCGGCTTTGGCGGCTTTGGCGGCGGCCTTCTTCTTCTCCTGATACCTGACGCTGGGCGGCTTGGACGGCCACCAGTTCTTCTCACCGACCAAGACGGCCATCGCGGGCACGGTGAGGGTTCGCACGACGAAGGTGTCCAGCAGCAGGCCGACACCGATCACGAAGCCCATCTGCACCGCGGTCAGGATGCTGCTGAAGGTGAAGGCGAGCATGGAGGCCGCGAAGATCAGGCCGGCGGAGGTGATGACGCCGCCGGTGGCGCCCACGGTACGGATCACCGCCGAGCGCACACCGTACTTCGCTTCGTCCCGGATGCGGGATATCAGCAGCAGGTTGTAGTCGGCACCGACGGCGACAAGAACCATGAAGGCCATGCCCGGCACACCCCAGGACAGACCCTGACCAAGGATGAACTGAAACACGATGACGCCGATACCGAGTGCCGCGGCGTACGAAATGACCACCGAGGCAACGAGATACAACGGAGCGACGAGTGCGCGCAGCACCACGACGAGGATCACGAACACCACAGACAGAGTCATGATCATGATGAAGCGGAAGTCCCAGTTGTAATAGGAGCGCAGGTCGGCGTTGACCGCCGAGAGCCCCACCATCGAGATCTTGGCGTCGGCGAGTGTGGTGTTGGGCCGGGAGTCGTTGGCGATCCGCAGGATGTCGTGGATCTGGTTCATCGCCTCGGCGCTGAACGGGTTGTAAGCCGTCTGCACCAGGTAGCGGGCCGAGTGACCGTCGTCGGAGATGAAGATCTTGGCGGCCTTCTTGAACTCCTCCTGCGACAGAATCTGCGGCGGAATGTAGAAGCCCGACATCGGCGGGTCAGCCGCCTCGCGCTTCATCGCAAGCAGGAAGGCCGAGGCCTGGTCCAGACCGTTGCCCAGGTTTCGGGTCTGGTCGACGAGCAGTTGGACACCCATCGCCAGCTGACGGCTCGAGTCGGCCAGCAGATTGGCGCCGTCGACAGTCTCGTTGAGCTTCTTCTCCACCCCGCCGGGCTCACCGACACCGAGCGCGCGGGCGGCGGCGGTGGCCCGCTGGATGTTCTTGCTCAGACCGCTCACCAGGTCGTCGAGCTTCTGATTGCCCTCGGTGGCCTGCAGTTGGCGGCCGATGTCGGCGATGGCGGCGAACGCCTCGGAGTTGCTCGCGTCGACGATCTTCTGCAGATCGGCCCGGGAGTTCACGCACGCCGGGTCGCCGTCACAGACCGGACTTTGGTTGAGCGCGTTGAGCATTGGCTGCGCCCATCCGGTGACGTCGGTGATCTGGGTCATGTTCAGCCCCAGCGCGTCGCCGAGGGACCGCATGTTCTTCATCAGCGCGGCGGTCTTGTCGATCTGGTCAAGTGTGGTTGTGCCACCGACCTTTTGCGACATGGCATCGAGTGCGGAGGCCAGGCTGCGGACACTGGCCAGCGACCCGACGAGCTGATTGCGGATCTGGTCCAGGACGTCGGCCATCTTGTCGGCGCCGCCGGTGAGCAGCGACAGTTTGTCATCGTTGCTCGAGATCAGATTGGAGGCATCGCCGAGCTTGGTACCGACCTCACCGGCCTGCCAGGTGGCCTTGGCCTGCTCGAGCATCTGCCCGGTGGGCCGGGTGATGCCGCGGATCATGTCGATGTTGGGCAGCTGGGAGATCCGCTGGGCCATCTGTTCCATGTCGGCCAGCGCCTTGGGGGTACGCAGGTCGGTGTTGGGCGATTGGATGAACAGGAACTGCTGCAGGGTGCTGCTGATCGGGAAGTGCTTGTCCATCACTTCGTAGGCCCGGTTACTCGCTGAATCGGGCGGCAGGTTCTTGCGGTCGTCGTAATTGAAGTTGGTCAGCAGGGCGCAGGCGGCCAGGCCGAGCAGGATGACGAGGCTGGTCGTCAGCAGCGCGCGCGGCCTGCGCACGATCATCACCGCCGAGCGCTTCCAGAACTTTCCGGTGAGGTCGCGTTTGCGGGGCTTGATCCAGCCACGGCGCCCGGCGATCACGATGAACGCGGGCAGCAGGGTGATGGCGCCCAGGAAGCCGATGGCGATGGTGACGGTCATGGCCGGACCCACCGTGGCGAACACCGCGAGCTTGGTGAACGACATGCCCAGGAAGGTCAGAGCGACGGTTCCCGCCGAGCCGGCGATGACTTCACCGATGGAGTGCAGGGCGTCGACGAGGGCGTCATCTGAGGAGACGCCGGTCTTCATGATCTCCTGATATCGACTGAACAGGAAGACGGCATAGTCGATGCCGGCACCCATGATCATGCCGGTCATGATCATGATGGTCTGGGAGCCGATGGCCAGCCCGTGCTCACCGAGGATGGCCACCAACTGCTGGGCGACGACCAGCGAGATGCCGATGGTCAGCAGCGGCATGACCATGGCCACGAAACTTCGATAAACCAGGATGAGAATGCCGAAGACCATGATCACCGTGGCACCCTCGATCATGTGCTGATCGTTGACACCGATCTGGTTCATGTCTTCCATCGTCGCGGAGCCACCGACCACGTTGACCTGCAGCGATGAGCCGGCCGTCGCCTCCTTGACGGTCTTGAGGACCTCGCGGTAGGCCTCCTGGCCCGTCGGGGTGCCCATGGTCCCGGACATGCTGACCGGAAGGTTCCACGCCTTCTGGTCCTTGCTCGTCATGACCTCGCGCAGCTCCGGGGTGTTGATGAAGTCCTGAACGGACGACACCTTCGGGTTTTCCTTGAGCTTGGCGACGAGATTGCGGTAGGTGGCCTCCTGTTCGGGGCCCAGACCCGCGTCGTTGCTGAGGATGATCGCAGCGAAGTTACTGGTGTCGGCTTCCTTGAATGCCTCCTGCATCTGTTTGCCCGCGACGAGCACGGGCGCGGTCTTGGGAAGGAAGTCCGGGGAGTTCCTGGCGGCCACCGTGAACAGGGGGGTGACGAACGTCAGCAGTGCCACGGCAGCAGCAACCCACGCCACGATCACAAGGACCGGATGGCGGACGATGAACCGGCCCAGCATCGTGAAGACGTTGTGCGGGAACACGCGCTTGAGTGCGGCGCGTATGGGCATCAGACAAAGGTACCTGGAGTAGTAGCCAAGGACGGCATCACCGCAGCTCAGCTATGGTAACGAATGGTGCTCAATTGCGCGAGTGCCCGGTGCGAAGCCACCGCCGTTCTAGCCTATCAGCACCGCGTAGCGGGGCTTGATCACCTCGTCGATGATCGCCAGCCGTTCGTCGAAGTGCAGAAACGCTGACTTCATCGCGTTGATGGTGAACCGTTCGAGGTCACTCCATCCGTAGCCGAAGGCCTCGACCAGGCGGAACATCTCCTGGCTCATGGTGGTGTCGCTCATCAGCCGGTTGTCGGTGTTGACGGTGACCCGGAATCGCAGCCTTGCCAGCAGGTCGAAGGGGTGGCTGGCGATGCTGTCCACCGCCCCGGTCTGCACGTTGGAACTCGGGCACATCTCCAGCGGGATCCGCTTGTCCCGAAGGATCGCCGCCAGCGGGCCCAGCACCGCGGTCCCGTCGAGTGCCACTTCGATGTCGTCGACGATGCGCACCCCGTGCCCGAGCCGGTCGGCCCCGCAGAACGCCAGCGCCTCCTGAATGGACGGCAGGCCGAATGCCTCCCCCGCATGAATAGTGAAGCGCGCATTGTTGGCGCGCATGTATTCGAAGGCATCCAGATGCCGGGTGGGCGGATACCCGGCCTCGGCACCGGCGATGTCGAAGCCGACCACACCCTTGTCGCGGAACCGCACGGCCAGCTCCGCGATCTCGCGCGACCGCGCCGCATGCCGCATCGCGGTCACCAGACAGCGCACCACGATCGGGTGTCCTCCGGCGGCCGCCGCCTTCTCCCCGTCGGCGAATCCGGCCAGCACGGCGTCGACGACGTCGTCGAGTGACAGGCCGCCGTCGATGTGCAATTCGGGGGCGAACCGCACCTCGGCGTAGACGACGTTGTCGGCGGCCAGGTCCTCCACACACTCGAAGGCGACCCGGTGCAACGCCTCCGGCGTCTGCATGACGGCCACGGTGTGGGCGAACGGTTCGAGGTAGCGCACCAGTGAGCCGCTGTGCGCGGCGGTGCGGAAGAACGTCGCAAGGGCGGCTTCGTCGGTGGCGGGCAGCCCGTCGTATCCGATCTGGCCGGCGATGTCGAGGACGGTCGAGGGCCGCAGCCCGCCGTCGAGGTGGTCATGCAGCAGGGCCTTGGGTGCCTGGCCGATCATGTCCAGGGTCAGCGGTGTGGTCATCAGACGATCCGATCGATGATCAGGGGGCGAGGCTGCACCGGCGGGCAGGAGCGCAGCGACCCGGGGATGGACACAGTGGCATCGATGCTCCAGCCGCCGTCCAGTTCGGCCAGCGCTCCGGGGAAGCGGTCCGGGGTGTCGGTGTAGAGCGTGAATAGCGGCTCACCTGCGATGACCGGCTCACCCGGCCTGCGGTGGATGCGCATCCCGGCCCCGGATTGCACGCGCTCCCCCGCGCTGGCACGGCCTGCGCCGAGCCGCCACACTGCCAGCCCCACCGCCATCGCGTCGATATCCCCCATTGTGCCGCCCGTGGGTGCCGTCACGGTTTCGGAATGGGCACCGATCGGTAGCGGGGCGTCGACATCGCCGCCCTGGGCGGCCACGAGTGCCCGGAACCGGTCCATCGCGGTGCCGTCGCGCAAGGTCTGCGCCGGATCGCACCGGTCGACCCCGGCCAGCTCGAGCATCTCCGCGGCCAGCCGGATCGTCAGCTCCACCACATCGGCGGGCCCGCCACCAGCCAGCACCTCCAGCGACTCGGCGACCTCCAGCGCATTGCCGACCGTACGGCCCAGCGGGACATTCATATCGGTGAGTAGCGCCCGGGTCGGCACCCCGTGGGCGCGGCCCAGTTCCACCATGGTGGCCGCCAGCTCGCGCGACTCGGCTTCGGTCTTCAGGAAGGCGCCGCGGCCGACCTTGACGTCGAGCACCAGCGAGTCGGCACCCTCGGCGAGCTTCTTGCTCATCACCGAGCTGGCGATCAACGGCAGCGACTCCGTGGTGCCGGTGACATCGCGCAGGGCATAGATCTTGCGGTCGGCGGGGGCCAGCTCACCGGCGGCGAAGATAGCCGCGCCGACCTCGGACAGTTGTTGGCGCACTTGGGCATTGGAGATCTCGGCGGTGAACCCGGGTATGGATTCCAGCTTGTCCAGCGTGCCGCCGGTGTGCCCGAGCCCGCGACCGGCAGCCTGGGGAACGGCCGCCCCGCAGGCGGCGACTACCGGAACCAGCGGGATGGTGATCTTGTCGCCGACACCGCCGGTGGAGTGTTTGTCGACCGTCGGCAGGCGTTTGCCGTCGCGGCGCAGATCGCTGAAGTCCAGCCGCACACCCGAGGCGATCATCGCCGATGTCCAGCGGGCGATCTCGGCGCGGTCCATACCCTTCAGGAAGATCGCCATCAGAAGGGCCGACATCTGTTCGTCGGCCACCCGCCCGTGGGTGTAGCCGTCGATCACCCAGTCGATGGCGGCGTCGGAGAGCCGGCCGCCGTCGCGCTTGGTGCGGATGACCGTCGGAGCGTCGAACTGGCGCGACGCCGGGTCGGGCGCGTCGAATGTGAACTGGGTCA